>JARRNM010000060.1:0-13348 GCA_037384945.1 Deltaproteobacteria bacterium | reverse complement strand
TCAGGGAGGGGGTTAAGTCCCTTTTGACCAAACAATCCACTTACGAGGTGATTGGTGAGGCGGGGAGCGGTGAAGAAGGGCTCAGAAAAACCAAGGAAATTAGGCCTGACCTGGTAATCATGGACATAGGATTACCGGATATCAGCGGCATTGAAGTAACTCGCAAAATACGAGAACTCCTTCCTGAGACAAAGGTGGTGATCCTCAGCATGCATCTCAAGATAGATTATATTATCAAGGCTTTCCAAGCTGGAGCGACAGGGTATATTACCAAGGAATCAGCTACTGGAAGGCTGGTGGAATGTCTTGATTCTGTCTCCAAAGGAGAATATTTCATGGACCCCTCTCTTGCTCATGAGGTTGTGGCAAGCCTCATGAAATCCGAGGAAGAAGAAGCAAGGTCTGCCGATGCAGGCTACGCTAGCCTGACCCCGCGCGAGAGAGAGGTCATGTGTTTGCTTGCCGATGGGCTTTCTACCAAAGAGGTCGCCGAGAAACTCTTTATCAGCCGGAAGACCGTTGAAAACCACCGGTCCAACATTTTGAGCAAGCTTGACCTTCACAGCACGGTGGAATTGGTTCGCTATGCTGCCAGGTATGGTTTAATCGACGTAAGCAGCTGGGATGAATAAGGAATCCGGGCCAAGGGTCCATGATTTGACCTGCCCCTGAGCAGCTTCGGTGGTCTTTCCCTCATTATGGAGTCTGCGAGAGTGACGGAGTCCATAAAATCCCAAACTCCAAGCACCAAATTGCAAACAAATCTCAAATCCCAATATTCAATGACCAAAACAGGTTTGGAATTTCGAATTTTGGTCATTGTGATTTGGAAGTTTTATTACTCCAGTAGTCCAAAACAGTTCCCCTTATCCTTTTGTCAATCCCCTTCCTGGGAAAACCTCCCACCAGTCGGGAAAATCTCCTGCCATTAAAATGAATTGCTCGCCTCTGGACAGAATTCGCTTGGTCATTGGATAATTTTAAACATTGCAAGTATCTATAGAACGTATCAGCTGGGGAAACCAAAGAACGGTGTCTTTTCCCAGGAATCCTGCCAGTGAATCTCAGATTGCAGGATTGTGTTGATGCCGGAGAGATCTCAAAAGAAGGTTCGAAAAACCCCTTTACCAAAAAAGGATTTCCTGGACCGCACAGCCCTGATTAGGAGCATTCAGCGTGCCGAGGGGAATCCTGATTGTTTTAGAAAAGGTAAAGTATATTGCGATCAACTGGAGTGTGCCTGGCGTAAGTACTGTCTTGAAGAGCCAAATGAGCATCCGTCTTAGAGGTACAAACCGCGAAAGGGAATAAGAAGAATCAGAGCAAGGAGAAGCTTGATGGTCAAGAAGCACCGATTTGATCTTAAAGTAAAGAGCAACAACGACAAGGTTTTTCTCCGCCTCTCCGGAGACCTGAACGGAAGTGGTGCCTGCCAGATGGAGTATGCCTTGGAGCGTCTGCAGAATTCAGCCAAAGGTTCCAGGCTGACTGTGGACTTCAGTGGTGTGCGCCACTTCGATTATTTCGGTGTTGTCCAATCTGCTAAGGCCATAAGAAGGCAAAGATACCGTTTCCTCGAGATCAGTTTGACGGGGTTGGAAGCCCCAGCAGAAAATCTCTTCAAACGATTCGGTCTCGCAAGTGGCAAAGTAACCCGCGGCCAGCTTTGAAAGAAGCAACTGGCAAAGGAATTGTCGTCATGGCGAATATCTTGCTCGTAGATAACTGCCTTTCCATAGGTTTGCTTTATCGTGAGGTTTTGCAAGACGACGGACATCGAGTCTTCGTGGCGATGAACGGCAAACAGGCGTTTCTGCTTGCCCAGCACGAAAGGATCGATGTGGTTATCGTCGATGATAAACTCCCCGATTCTGAGGCAGAGGATGTTCTGAGAACGTTGCAGGGGTTCCAGCCTCACATAAGAGCCATACTCAGTTTTTCTAGCACCTTTGGCTCAGGGTTGAATGCACGATTGTGGGACGGGATCGTTAATAAGACCCATGATTTTCGGATATTGGGATCCGAAGTCGAAAGGCTTTGCCACGAGTCATCCAGCACTATGTCACCGCCACTAGTCACTAAAAGAGAATGAGGAGCAGGAAATTGCATCCAGATACGCTCGAGCCACTTAATCAAAAAGGGCTCAAGCATGCAGACTGCCCTTTCTACCACGACTGTTTGAACCATGCGGTCAACCAGGGATGGGATTACTGGAGTTGCGGCACGTGTGAAAAGCATACGCTAAATCCGGTTTTTGACAGACTCCAATTCATAAAGGAATATTATCCTGTACTGGCGCAAATATATCCGGAATTCAGGCGTAAATATGGGCCATTCATGGAATCCTGTCACTCAACTAGGGCGTGAGGGGGGTGCTCGTTTAGCTCTTGCTGGGTGATGAGGTGTTACTCAAGGGGAATAATGACGAGTACCAGTTTGTTGCAATTACTCATTCATCGACTTGCTCAAAGAAATGTTCCGGTTGACCACATCCCTGGATTAGTCCGGAACGTGCTTCAGATCATCAGCGACGGTGGTTTGTTCACAACCCTGCTAGTCAATGAGCAACTGGAGCAACTGGGATGGGGTGCCGAAGTACTTGATGAGACGAGCTTTCAGTTAATCGTTTACATTCTTGAGTCTAAATGGGGGTATAGAGTTAGACGTTACAATTTGGGATCAACTGATGTAGATGCGACAGCAGAATGGAGACTCAAAGGGTCGAAGATCGCACTAGTCTCAGGCAACTGAGAGAGTTGAACGGGGGGAGAGAAAAATGACGGTAAAAGAACTGCAAAAGATGGCAAAGGATCTCGGCATCAAACCTGCTGGCTTAAGAAAAGGCGAATTGATCAAGTCGATCCAGAGGACAGAAGGTAATTTTGACTGCTTCGGCACGGCCTTTAGCTATTGTGATCAGTTAGGTTGCCTTTTTCGTGAGGATTGTCTGAAGTAGCGCAATTGAATACCTTCGCCGAAAGGAAGGGGAAACCATGGCAAGGATTCTTGTGGTGGATGATGAAGAGCACATCCGCTTGCTTTACACCGAGGAACTGTCTGGAGAAGGCCATAAGGTCTGGGCTGTGGCCACGGGACATGAGCTCCTCAGAAGAATCGACAATCTTCAACCAGAAGTAGTTATTCTGGATATAAGGCTGGTGGACTACGACGGTTTGGAACTGTTGCAAGATATCCGCAATCAATACCATGACCTGCCGGTAATTATTAGCACTGCTTACGATACGTACAAGGAAGACCCCAAATCCGTAGCCGCAGACTATTATGTGGTCAAGTCTTTTGACCTTTCGGAACTGAAAACGGCAATACATCGAGCATTAGAAGGAAACGCCTCATTTCAATCGGCTAGAGTAATCTGACTGCTGTGGTCTCTACTGGTGCTCCAAACAGTAGCTGTGCTGCAACTATCAAGGCCCGAACAGTAGCGATACTGCTACCTTAACTATGGTAGCCCTCCGAGTCACTAGCCGCAATGCGGCCTCCCACAAGGGATTCCAGGACAGCATCTCTCTTAAACTTCCCGAAGATAAGTGGCACGTCTGTTGCGATCTAAAGCTAACACAGGGCGGGTATTTGCTGACCAGCTAAAAATGCCCATACCGGAAGGACGGCCATGTCCAGGGTCCGCCTAGGCGGAAGCATGAAACATCCGGGGCTAATCTGCCCTGTTGCTGAAAGTAGAGGTAAGCATCCTGGCGAGACTACCTAACGAGCAAAAAGGAGGTGGAGAGAATGGCCAAGGGAGATAAAAAAAGGTCGAGAGGCCAGGGGCCCCTAACAGGGAGAGGCATGGGGCGAGGTGGTGGGCGTGGTGGTCGAGGAGGCGGTTTTGGAGCTGGCCCGGGTGGAGACTGCATCTGCCCTAAGTGCGGTGAAAGAGAACCTCACCAGTTGGGAAGCCCTTGCTTTGCAAAGAAATGCCCCAAGTGTGGGGAAGTTATGACACGAGAATAGGTCTGGTAATGAAGTGACCAATGTCTCAAGGCAAAATGCGGTAAGGTGCGTTTTATATTGACAAGCTAGAAAGGGAGGTACATGAGATGGAACAGAGAGAAAGAGAGATGCAATGTGCTCTGTGCGGCTACACAGCGTCGGGTAAATTCATGGGCGACATTTGTCCGGATTGCGGCTTGACCTACTGGAAGTGCCACAACTGCGGCTACACCGTCACAGCGGCCACTCCGCCCCATGTCTGTCCAGAGTGCGAGGAAAAATGTGATTTTCTCAATATCACCTGTTACACCCCTGAATGTGGCGGACCTGACCATATTGATCCGAGATTGTAAGGCAGTCAAATAAACCTTGAGAAAAATGGGGGGTGCACGTATTAGACTGAGAAATTTCCCGAGAGTTGGATGGAAAGTGTATAATAATAAGAGAAGACTTTAGGCGGCAGGACTTCGAAAAAGCAGGGGCTAGACTCAAAGCAGTTGGCTAATTCTGAGGCGTTGGTGAAACAGGGCCAAACCGACAAGGGAACTATCCGGTACACACGCATGATAAACGACAGCAAAAGACAATCTCCGACAGCGGGGCTAACAAGAGAATGGTTCGAAATCATCCTTAGCAGTCTCAACGATGGGGTATTTTGCGTCGACGAGAACTGGCGGATCAGCTACTTCAACGAAGCCGCGGCTGAGATTACCGGCGTTCCCCACGAGGAGGCTCTTGGACGGCCCTGCCATGAAGTATTCCGCAGCAACATCTGCAAAAAGGCCTGCGCCCTGCGCTATACAATACAAAATGGCACCCCCATCGCCAGCATGGCCATAGAAATCACCAATAAGAAAGGAAACAAGATACCCGTTAGCATCTCTACAGCAGTTTTAAAAGACAAACAAGGAAAGTTCATCGGTGGGGTTGAGACCATCCGGGACCTGAGTCTGATCGAGCAGCTGCGCAAGGAGTTGGATGCGCGGCATACATTTGAGGACATTATCAGTAAGAGTCCCAAGATGCAGCATGTCTTTGACTTGATCCCCACCATAGCAGATAGTGAGAGCACGGTGCTGATAACCGGAGACAGCGGGACCGGAAAGGGCTTGATAGCCCAGGCCCTTCACAACCAGAGCCCTCGAGCGGACAATCCTTTCATTACAGTGAACTGCGGTGCCATACCCGACACTCTCTTGGAGTCCGAGCTTTTCGGCTACAAGGCGGGAGCATTCACCGATGCCCGCCGAAGCAAGGCCGGCCGCTTTACCCTTGCCCAAGGTGGAACGATTTTTCTGGATGAAATCGGTGATATCTCCCCTGCCATCCAGGCCAAGCTTCTCAGAGTCCTTCAGGACAAGGTGTTCGAGCCTTTGGGTGGAGTCCAGAGCATCAAGGCGGATGTACGGATCCTTGCAGCAACCAACAGGGATTTGACCAAATTGGTCCAAGAAGGTCGATTCCGCACAGACCTCTACTATCGGATAAACGTGTTTCGCATGGAGCTGCCCCCTCTTCGAGAGCGGATGGAAGATATCCCTCTGTTGGCAAACCATTTCGTAGCTAAATTATCCTCACTCAAGGGAAAGGAAATCTCCGGAGTCACCCCGGAGGCCCTGGCAATTCTCATGAAGTATGACTATCCAGGAAACGTCAGGGAACTGGAAAACATCATCGAGCACGCCTTCGTTCTGAGCCCCGGTGGTATGATCCAGGCACAGCACTTGCCAGACGAGCTTCGGCCGAGGCCGAGTACGCCGCAAAGAGAGACCTTAGACCTGCTCGGTGAGTATGAGAAAGAATTGATCCTGGATGCTCTTCGCAGAAACCAGTGGAACCGGCTCAGGGCCGCCCAGGAATTAGGAATCCACAAAACCACGCTGTTTCGTAAAATCCGCAAGCTCGGCATTGATTTGCCTGATACAGACGGCCGGTCAAAACAGTAGCTGCGCTGCAACTATCAGACGCCCAACAGTAGCCGTAGTGCTACCTTAACCATAGTACCCCTCCGAGTCACCAGCTGCAATTCGGCCTTCCACAAGGGATTCCAGGCCAGCATCTCTGTCAAACTTCCCAAATATTAGTGGCACGTCTATTGCGAATTAAATTAATTCAGAAGAGGGTGTAGACTGCGCCAACTGAACTTAAATGAGCGAGGCCATGGCCGAAAGTTACAAAATTCCCGCTATGATCGGAGACCCTTCCAGGGTAAGACAAGATCTTGCCTTTTATAAGTTCGTCATTCAAAGTTTGCCGGTTGCAGTGGTCACTGTGAATGCTGAACTGAAGATCACGGGCTTTAACCCATGGGCCGAAAAACTGACCGGGTATTCAGCGAAGGAAGTCCTGGGGCGCTATTGTGGTGATATTCTTCAGGGCGGCATGTGTCATAGGGAATGTCCACTAAGGACAGTTCTCAACCGCCAGGACCCTGTCGTCCGTATTGAGACCACGATCCAGAACAAGATGGGGGTGACCATTCCAGTTAGAATGAGCACTGCAGCGTTGTTGGACGAAGAGGCTAGACTTATTGGCGGTTTAGAGGCCTTTCAGGACATTAGTCAATTAAAAGCCCTAGAGCGTGAAAAGGCGAATCTTATGTCCATGTTTGCCCATGATATGAAGTCACCTCTAATCGCCATCCAGGGATTTGTGCTCAGGCTCTTGGCTCGCACAACTGACATGGCTGCAGAGAAGCGAGATAACTACCTTGAGATAATAAGAAAAGAAGCTGGGAAACTGGAATTCTTGATCAATGATTTCATTGAATATACCCGGTTACAAACGGGCACGATAAATTTAAATCTGAATGTCACCTCACTGGACCAGGAGCTGCAGGAACTTGTTGAAGCATACCAACCCAGGGCGGCAAAATGCGGAATTGAGTTGAAGCTTGAATTTAAAGAGAACCTCCCCCTTATTGAGGCAGATGCACCACGCTTGCGCAGGGTCTTTATGAATTTGCTGGATAACGCCCTTAAGTTCACCGAAGGAGAGGGGACAGTTACCATCCTCACCCAACAGAGCGACTATGAGGTAAGTGTGAAAGTGATAGATGAAGGAATAGGAATAGATCCCAGAGAGCACCGTTCTGTTTTTGAACCCTTTCAACGGGGGAAAGATGCAGAAAAGACAGAGGGGTTTGGTCTCGGCTTGGCAGGGGTTAAGAGCATTGTTGAAGCTCATGGAGGGCGGGTACTCATGGAAAGCGAACTCGGCAAGGGCTCAGTTTTTACTGTGATTCTGCCGAAGAGCAAGAATGAGGAGGAGCTCTAGAAGTCAAGATTATGACTTCTGTTTACCACCGGCGGAATCTTGATAACAGCAGAGACAAGATTAGTGGCGTGATTATCAGCTGCGTTAACAGGAGATAGCCATGCATGTTAGGTATTGGATGAGCAAAGATGTAATCACCGTGGAAGAGGATCTTTCCTTGATGAAAGCATCCCAGCTTTTGAAGGAACATTCAATTAAACACCTTCCGGTTGTTAAAAATGGCCGGCTTGCCGGAATTGTTTCCGACCGCGATCTAAAAGAAGCGCAGCCCTCCAAGGCGACCTCGCTGGATATTCACGAACTCTGTTATCTACTGGACCGAGTGAAAATTAAGAGCCTGATGTCCACCAAACTTCAGACCATCAATCCCGAGGAGGTGGTAGAAAAGGCAGCCGCGGTAATGCTGGAGAAGGACATCTCTGCATTGCCTGTGGTGAACAAGGAAGGAGAACTGGAGGGCATCGTTACCAAGGGTGACCTGTTTCGTGCCATGATCGCCATCTCCGGTATTACACAAGCGCAGCTACAGTTTGGCGCCCAGATCAAAGACCGCCCCGGTGCTGTCAAAGAGGTTAGCGATTCGATCCGCGTGCAGGGCGGGCGTGTGGTCAGTATTGCAACTCATCACGAAGACGCACCTGATGGCTTTCTAAACATCTATATACGGTGCAAGGAAATAGAAAATGAAGAGGCTCTTTTTGCGGAGCTAGAAGGCAAAGTCAAGGTTCTCTATCGGGCACACTACAAAATAGACTAGCGTAGTCACTAGCATCCCTTGGGTAAAGGAGTACCAACATAATTAAAGGCCCTTGAAAATGCTTAAGGGCTAAAAACTAAAATGATAATGAGAACAGAAAGGAGTGTTACCTTAAGATTACGAGTGAGGTTGGCTCAGGTACGAAGGTGATCATTGAACTCCCTCTCGAACTGATCTGATAAAACCCAATGGTCACGGTAGGTCCAGGAGGTAAACATGCAAGTAACAGACAAACGAATACATCAGGTAAAAATAGAGCTTTCGATGAAGGAGTGTAAAAATCTCCGCAAAGCCATTGATCACTACTTGACGCTATACTCTCAGTTGGATGATCCTGAAAGGATCTACACAGCCGGTGAGATTGACCTGGACACACTAAAAGCCATGTCGGGCCACCTGAAACTGGTAGAGACTTCGAGCGTGGTTGAAGATATTGGAACCTAGAGCGCGGAGAATGTTGACTGTTTCTTGAGGTGACTCATTTGTACAAGAATTGCTCCTGTGAACATATCCTCTAGGGAAGATGACTCAATGCTTAGCTTATCAAAACTAAAACTTTCATCCGAAAAGGCAGGTAGCAAATAGTGCTTTTCATTGGAGGTAAAGACTCATGAAAAAGGAACAAAAAGTGTTGTTTGGCGTGGATAATTCTCAGTTTGCCAGGGATGCTGCGGCCTTGGTAGGTGGTCTATTAAAAAACAATGAAAACATCAAGATGACTATCTTTCATGGCATTCAAGAGCCCGACCTTTCCTATTTATCCAGGGCACCCCTAAGCCAGGAAGCGGTTGAAAAGCACCTGCAACTCTGGAGCAAAGACGAACAAAAGGTCCTAAGACGAGCCAGGGAGGCAGTGGTAGAAAACGGATTTGATCCTGATAGGGTGGAGACATCTTACGAGGAAAAATGCAGAGACCCAGTGATATCAATGATTAATCTAGCCAATAAAGAAGGTTTTGACACGATTGCCCTGGCCCGATGGGGAGCGAGGACTCTGGCGCAGAAAATTATTGGAAGTGTTACTTACAAGCTTGTTAATATGGCATATCATCTGCCCCTGTGGATGGTTGATCCACGTATCTCTTCCCAGGACGTCCTGGTGACTGTAGTTGGCGCAGGTATCAGCCGCCGGGTAGTGGATCACACCATAAGGTATTTTGCCCACCTCAAAGAGAGAAGGTTTACCTTATTTCACGTAATTCCTCCTGTAGCCCCAGACTTATATACATCATCATATTGGGACTTCATACGCGATTTAGGAGTAGCAGAGCAGCGGGAGAACATGGACCAGCGGATGGAAGAGTATTTAGAAAAAGCAAAAAGCATTGCAAAGGAAGGCAAAGAGAGACTTATCTCTGCAGGGATTCCGGAAGAGAAGGTGGTTGTGAAGTTTCAGCCGCAAAAAGAAGGCATCTCTAGAGATATTCTTATAGAACTGGAGGAAGGTAATTACGGGATCTTGGTAATCGGCAGAAAGGGTGTCAGGGACATAAGTCAATTTGGGTTGGGCAGTAAAGCCAACAAACTAATACACACCGCCCACGCTTCTATGGTCTGTCTGGTGAATTGAGAAGCGTTAGATAGGTCAAGGTATTAATTGTTTATGGGGGATGCAATTATGTCCTCTGAGCGAAGATTTTAGGGAGGAGGTAAGGCAGGCCGACCCAAAAATAAGAAAGAGAGCCCTCCAAGCCCTCTTTAACGACATGCGAATTCACCCCAAAAAGGGCAATCCGTGGGTAAGCTTGATAGAAGTAGGGGGACAAAAGTCCCCCTCCCTTGGGGCAAATGCGGCGTCCCCAAGGGTACTCCCCGTTTACCCCAGTTTCTATGTTAAACTAAGGCAACATTTTAATTCCGTTGAATTCTATCCTTCTAGGAAGCACGAGAAACCAATGGTGGTCTTTGCTAGGAGTGTCTCAATTTAGCTTGGGATCACTCCGATTAATCCCGATGAGTCCTATTACGCTGCAAGTGCTTTTGCCACCTTCCTCACTTCGCTATTGTTCAAAGCTTCAAGTTTCTTCTTAACCGTTCTTGAGAAATACTCCTTCTCGGTTTTACTCAGAGGTTCTCCGTTGAGCTTTTTCAAAACAAGCTCTTTTTGCTTTGGGGAGAAGAGGGTGCTCAAAAAGTAGTTTAGCTGAAATGACCGGCGCTGTTTGTCTTTCTCTCTTTTTCGCGTTGCTCTCGAAGTTTTCAAAGTGCTTGAGTATCTTCTAAGAGTGTTCCTCAAACGTTCTGTTGATAAAGAAGTCTTAGCACCGAGAGTCACAACTTCATTCGCGAGAAGATCTCCATACTTGTCTTTGAAAGACTTCTTAACTTCTTCGAGACCCTCTGGTTTGTCCAAACCCTCTTGGGTGAGCAAATCAGAGCTTAACAAAAGTAGCTTTTCCAGATTTTGTCTTTTGCGACTGCGAGGCTTGTGCTTGGCCAACAAGGCCGTAAAATCCAAATTCATACCTCTTTGAGCACAGTTTGCCAGGACAACAGGAAAGCCCTCTACTAACCTGAGATCTTTGGAGTCAACCAGTTCAGCTAGCAATTCAACCACCTGCTCTTCTCCGACTTCCGGTACGTCCGGTGTGACGAGAGAATAGCCGAGACGCCCCAAGTTCAAAACAAGATCTTCCCTTTTCATACGCATCACCTAACCTTTTACAAGTATGGTGGACCATTTCGCTGTAGCTGTCAATAATTTCTTGTATGAATTTATACAATATTATTGTACGTATTTATACAAAAAACTCCATCATCGCCGGCTGTCCTTTGCCTTGCGCCCTGTGCCTTGCACCTTGCACCTCACAGCAATCCGCAATCCGAACCCCCAAATCTTCAATCTGCAATCTAAAATCTGCAATCCAACTCTGACCTCCGACCTCCGACGTCTGACTTCTGCCTGTCCGCTGCCAGCTGCAAAAGAGGGGTGGGGCTTTTCGCACTTTTGGGCCTAAGGCAAAACCAGTGGTTTTATACCACTGTTATGCCACTAAATTTACATTATTGGCTTCTTGCCGGAGAGCTGGGAATATATGGGCACCTGGAACAAAATATGCAGGAGTTTCGCAGTGATTTGGTAAGCGGTGAGCGGTAAACGGTAAACTGTACGAGACGTTATTAGTTATACGTTATTCGTGAGCTTTGTTTCCGAAAGCTATGACCTGAATTGACGATTTCTACGATTTCTACGACTTCTACGATTTCTACGACTTCTACGGTTTTTACCATTTGACCATTTGACGAATTGACCTGCGCCCGGGAATAGAGAAACGCAAAAAAACAAGAACGTCGCCCGCTTTCGGAAAAATGTGGTCCAGGACTAGGAGACCAGGATGCATCACAACGGTCGCAAATGTCAGAAGGTTTTAGCCATTTGTTTTTCTCTTTTGCTGTTAACGAGCTGTGTATCTTTCAATAAAGCCCTGGAGGAGTCCAGGCTCGAGGTATCACAAGGCCAGACGGTTTTTAACAGGGTAGGTTTCAGGACCTATGGAGGGAATGTCATCTACTATTCAAACCGGTATTTTGGTGGAACCTTCATTCCCGCGGGGAGCGAGTGCGTTATCCAGGATATATCTAGTGACACTATAAAATTCACCTTCAATGGAGAAGAATACGTGCTTGTCGATTGGGTTGCAGATGTCAGTGCAGAAAGTGTAAAGGCATCTTTTGAAAAATTTTTCAGTAGAAACAGGAGCGAAATCGGCCTTAAGGAGGTAAATCCAGAGTTTCGTGAAGAGGTTAAAGACGGATTTGCAAGGGAGGGTATGACCAAGAAGGAAGTCCTTCTCAGTATAGGCTATCCCGCCTATCTAGGAATCAAAGACCCGACATACGACGATGACTGCAAGACCATACTATCACACAGTGACTGGTATTACCTCAAAGGCAGAAGAACCAAGATTCTTTTACGCTTTAAGGGTGACGAACTGCATGAAATCCTGAACTAAAGGGCCTAATCGCTCAGCGAGCTCAGCAACCTCCGCGGTCTCAATTAGTCTAAGTTAGGGGGGTACTTTATAGAGGGATCGCTGTAAAGCCGAATGGGGAGTTCTTGAGGACAAGAATGAGCTTGCTAATTCTTGGCATCAAGGGCTCCACATCGTTCCCGATTTATCGGGATACCTCGCGGAGAGAGGGCTTTCGGCGATCCATAGATATTCACCAGAAAGTTTTTCTCTGCGTTCTCTGTGTGCTCTAGCGATCCCGATCGCAGAGAGGGGGAGCGGGTGGTGAAATAGTCTGCGAATGTCTGCGTCCGTCTGCGGTTAAAAACATGACTGAATCAGTGCCAAAAATAGTCGACACATTACTCGCCAATGGCGGTGAAAATATCCGCAGGTATTTCGTGTGCCCGCCGAGCGGAAACGGCGATGCACGCATCTGGGACAGGGTCTCTGAAGGCAATCAACCAAGTGCGAGTAAGTGGATCGAGAAATTCAAGAAAAAGGCAGATGAAAAGAAACTGGATCATGATGAACCCTGGGTCACATTGGTGGCTCTGTACGGGCTCTTCAGTAACCAAAAGGATTTAAACAACTCCCAGCGTCTGGAATCAATCAACTATCTGCTTTCAGAAGTCTTCGGCATGCGTTATGACCGTCCGCCACCACCTGAATTTGACCATCTGGAAGGAGTGCACATAGAGATCGTCTTGCCCGAGATTTTGCAATACAGGGAATATGTCCAAAAAAAGATTTTCATAGACGGGCCTTACCACTTTTATAAAGACCGGAAGCAAAAGCTCTCAGAGAAGCTGGAAAAAGAAAAGGCCAGCTTTGAGGGTAATACTAATTTGGACACTTTGATAAGCGGTAAAAGCAATGGCCGCAGTACTCACCTCTTCATCGAGGCCAAGTTCCTCTCTGATATTTCAAAGGACATCAAGTATGTGCCCGTGCGCAACCAGATCGCCCGCAACATTGACTGCGCCATCGACCTCATGACAAGAAGTGGTAAAAACTTGAGCGGCCTGGAAGACTTCTGGTTTCTACTGTTGACCCCAGGGATATTCCGAACGGAAAGGTACGGCGGGCCGGTGCTCAGCCCCATAGCTCGCTTTCTCCCGCAGCGGAGTCGCCTGTTCTGCTACAAGATGGAGGATTATCTACATCCAGATTTTCTCAGAAGAGATCTACCACATTGGAAAGGTATATTGGACACTCAGCACTGGGATCTGATCTCAAAACGCATCGGCTGGCTGACGTATGAAGACATTGGTGACGTAGTTGTCAAGAAAGGAACCTTAGTAGGGGAAAGCTTGGAAGATTTTAAGGAATTCTTCCGCGACCGCTGTCTCTTTCAGCAATGAGGTCCCCCTTTTTGGAAGATAGGGTAAACCTCAGTGAGCTTATGAACCTC
>JARRNM010000059.1:0-21907 GCA_037384945.1 Deltaproteobacteria bacterium | reverse complement strand
GGCCAGGACAGGAAGGAGCCTCCAGTATGACCGCCGACATGGTTATGACGCTGATTGTTCTAGCTTTCGCTGTGATTCTCTTCGTCTTCGAGTGGGTCCGGGTGGACGTGGTGGGCATTATGATGATGGTGCTCCTGCCCCTAATAGGGCTGGTCTCACCCAAACAGGCCTTCATGGGACTCGCCAGTAACGCCGTGGTCTCCATCATCGCGGTGATCATCATTGGTGCTGGTTTGGACAAGACCGGAGTGATGAACAAGGTGGCCGGCCCCATTATCAAGCTGGCGGGTCGAAGTGAGCGGAGGGTCATGGCTCTGGTCTCCGGCACCGTGGGAATCATTTCCAGTATGATGCAGAATATAGGGGCAGCGGCATTGTTTCTCCCCGCGACCCAGCGCATCTCCAAGCGGCTGGACATTCCCATCTCCCGCCTGCTCATGCCCATGGGTTTTTGTGCCATCATCGGGGGCACCATCACCTTGGTAGGAGCCAGCCCTACGATCCTGCTCAACGATTTGATGGTCCTCGGAGGAAAGAAACTCGAGCCATTCAGCCTTTTTACCCAGACGCCTATTGGTGTCTGTCTCCTCGCCAGTGCGATTATTTACTTCATGATACTGGCCAAGTTCATCCTGCCCGCTGCCAAAGGGGAAACGGACCGAGGCGTAACCGCCATGCTCCTGAGCGACTATCCCGCCCTGGATCAAGCCGTGGAACTTCACGTCCCGAACACCTTCGAGGGAACCAAGACTCTGGAGGAGCTGGCTATTCGTCAGGACTTTCTGGTCTCTGTGGTGGCAATAGGCAATGCAGCCACAGGCCAAAAGCGGTTGGTGCCGCGGAAGACCGATGCCGTGGCAGCAGGTGATGATCTGGTAGTCATAGGCAGGGAGGTCAACATCAGGAAGCTGGCCGAACTCAAAGGTTGGCAAATCAAGGACGGACTCGAGCTTTTTGCCGATGAATTCGCCCGCACTAACGCCGGTCTGGTGGAAACCGTGGTTTCGCCCCGCTCAGAGCTGGTGGGAAAAACTCTGAGCGAAGCCGGATTTCAGGATCAATACCGGGTCAACCCCATCGCGGTGCACACTGGGGATCGGATCTACTACTCGGGAATAAAGCATGTGGCTCTGAAAATGGGGGATGCCATCTTACTTCAGGGTCCGTGGGACCGGTTTCACCGCCTCAGAAACCAGCCGCAGCCCCGCGCCCTGACCTTTTCCTCGCCCCTGGAAGGCGAGATCTTGCGGCCGGAGAAGGCCAGACTGGCGGTTTTGTGGCTGGCCGTGGCCCTGGCTCAGATTATTTTCTTCAAGATGCAGCTGTCTGTGGCCCTGATGTCAGGGGCGCTGGGAATGATCATTACCGGAGTGCTGTCGGTGGACGAGGCCTATCATTCGGTGGATTGGATGACGGTTTTTCTTCTGGGTGGGCTCATTCCCTTGGGAGTTGCCTTTGAACAGACCGGCACCGCCGCCTACATTGCCAAAGGAGTGCTCGAGATTATCGGTGAGGTGCAGCCCATAGTTCTCCTGGCAGTTGTGGGGATCATGACTTCCTTCTTTACTCTGGTGATCTCCAATGTGGGCGCTACGGTGCTCCTGGTGCCTCTATGCATGAATATGGCGATCATGGCGGGCGGTGATCCAAGAATGGCGGCGCTGGTGGTAGGTCTTTCCGCCTCCAATACCTTTGTCCTTCCCACTCACCAGGTAAATGCTCTTATCATGAGGCCCGGGGGATACCGTACCGTTGACTACGCCAAGGCAGGTGCAGTGATGACCTGCATCTTCCTTGCGGTCATGCTCACGGTAATCTACCTTTTTTACGGAGTGCAGTAGAAAGGCGGGTGTTACCCGTATACTGGTGGGATGGCAGGGCAGCTACCAGAGCCGCTCTTTACTTTTTCTTGTTCTCGTTTCTGTAATAGTAGCAAAGACCAAGGGTGAACAGGACCAATACCAGACCGAAAATGAAATGACCGTCCATCTATGTTCCTCCTTCGCGCAATTCCTCGATTTGACTCACCCGCAGTAGGTCGGATCGTTTCCCCGTCAGCGGGGTTGATCCGACCTACCTACACTAAGCCGACATCTAGCGGGCCAGACAGAACACGGGGATGGCAACTCTCCCCTCTTCGGGACAGCTGTCCGGCTCGGCGATGACGAATTCCACCCTGCGCATCTCCTCGTGGGCTTCTCTGATGCAATCATCAACCTCACCAAACTTGACTAGATGCGTGAAGGGGATGTTTTTCTCTTCACATAATCTGCAAAACGCCCCAACCCCCTCCTGGCACTTTTTGTCGAACTCCTCGCAGAGCATGTCGCAGAAAGGCCCAATGTGCTTTGACTCAGTGCGGACCGGGCTAATATTGAGGGCGACGATCTCGTAGCCCATGCGTTCGGCAAATCCCACGGCATAGTCTACCAGTGGCTTGGAGAAGGTGTCCTCGTGGCCCACCACCAGGACTTTGCTCGCTTCAGCCAGTTCCGCCCGCATGATCTCCTGGGCCTGCTCCTGGAGACCCGCCTCGGCGAAAGTGACCGCCTCGGTGTAACTTTCTATCTTCTCTCTCAGGGTCGCGGTCTTACGACTTTCCACCGCTACCTCGTTCTCCTCTGCCTTCTTCTTGAGGATCTTTTTCTTCAATTTTTTCAACATGGACTGTTTCCTCCTTTCAAATCGTCCTCACAAACTCCCCGATGATTTCCTAGCGTTTGGCGGAAGGGGCTCGCAGCCCTGGTCTGGGCCGCCGGCTACTGACCCGTTTCGACTTGCGTGGACGCTTTTCCTCTTTGAGAAACTCCCTGGCTGAGTCATGGTCTCCCGCCTCAGCGAAGGTGATGGCTAGCATGATCCTTTCAAGCTTTTCTCTGATACTCATGGTGAATCCTCCCGTTATTTCTTGCTTTCTATTGTTTTTGCTGCTCTTTGCCCCCTAAATAAATCAACTATCGTGCCAAGGTGCAAAGTTTTCATCTATATTGTTGTTATTGTTAGTATATCTAGATATTTTCTGGTGTGAGATCGAGACGATCAACTATTGCATGTTGCAACACTTTTGGGACGTGAAAGAATATGTATTTGTAATAACAACATATTCTTGCACGTTGCATCAAAGGTAGGTGACGTTGCAGAATGTAACGATTTTGCCGCACATTTGAGGTTCCCTGGGGGAGATTCAGTTTTGGGGCATGTTGGTTAAATGGCGGGAAGTCTGCCGATAGATGGGGCGAAAATGGATCAGAATGACAACGGGGGCATCGGCGAGGTTGTCGGACAGCCTCTTTAGGGGATCCACTCTGCGCGTTGTGGAATAGCTTCTCCGTGGCCCAGGTCACAAAGATATTCTGGGGAAACTCCTGAAACGATACACCCTTATTTCCACCCTTTGGCCGACGGGACAAGCTAAGTTTTCTAGAAATCTATGGATCCTGCTCGGCCATTATTTTGACTTCAGCGAAGGATCAAGACGGAGCTGCGGCTTGTTTCCACCAACTTATCCACTTTTTTCTTGGAAAGTGTCTTGGCCAAGAGAGATCTTTTTCCCATTACCAAAGAGATCAACGCCTGCTCAGTTTCCTGGGTCAAAAAGCTTTCCAACTGAGAGGTATCAACAATGCTGAGATGGGGAGTGATCTCCCGTGCCAGATAGTAATCTAGGATCAACTGCATGCTCTTGTCCACATCCGGCTCCAGCTTCTTGCCTTTGCTGAGCCCGACGATTTTCAGCTTGGCTTCGTGGATAGTCACCATCTGGTTGACCATCTCCAGAGTTTCCTGGCTGACAGTTTCTTGATCAAGACAACAAAGGATTTCTCTGATCTTCCTTCTGGCGGTGACCAGCAGAGCGGAACAATTGGCGCCGTTTACCACTTTCTTGGGGAGGGCGGCATCGGCTTTCCAGGTGCATCCCCTTTCTTGATCACAGCCCAGTACGATTAGATCACTTTCCTCCTCCCCGGCCTCCGCAAGTATGGCTTTAGTCGGGTTACCTGTTCTGAGGCGAATTCTTAAGTCCTTCATGCTGCTTCGACAGAGATAAAGTTCCTCCCAGGTCCCGTTTGCCAACCTGATAAACTCGTAACCACATCTCTTGGTGTCAAAGGGTGAAGAGGACTCCCGGAACTGGGTAAGAAAGAGCTCCCGGCAGTTATGCAGGGTCTTAAACATTTTTGTACTGGGAGTAGGAGCACCCTTGCTTGCGGGTATCGGCTGAGGCGAAATCCCCAAGATGGTAACATTTGCCCAGGTGTTTACGGCCAGCCTGGCGGTCTCCTTGATGGCAAATTCGCTATAAGAATTTTCGTCTACCGCGCAAAGTATCCTCATTTCAGTCTCCTACAGTCGTCATAGCATTTACTGCCAAAAGAGAAGAATTGGCGCTGGAGTCGCCACCAGGAACTCGTGGAGAAAAGTCTTTCTTTTCAGGTGACGGTCCAAACCCGTAAGCAGAAGCCCGTGGTCCTCCAGATCCGCTGCCAACTCTCGAGCTTGTCCAGAGATCACCTGGCTCTTTTCCGGTACCCATCCCCGCTCGTCGAGAGCCTTTATCGTAGCCTGTAAAGTCATTTCTTCCAAACCGCCGCTCTCCTGCTCAGCTGAGTCTGCGGACTTCAAATAGAAAAGTTCCACCTTCAGGTTGCTCTCGCCAAAAATACCGGTGAAAACCTGGACCAACTTGTGGGGATCAACATTTTCACTCAGGATCAGCACTACCCTGCGGAGAGGGATCAGGTTCTTGACCATGAGAAATGGACACGGTATGTCCTGATAGAGATTGGACTCGAGTCTCTTGCTGAAGTATGAGGAGCTGAAAGTGGGAATGGTGCCCTCGACAAAGAGATCACAAAAGCCTCTTTGGAGCTCTCTCAGTATCTTCTCATCCCGGTCTCCAATCATGATCAGCGGCTCTCCCAGGGAAGGGCAGTGGGTCCTCTCAGCCCTGATCAATTGAGCGATTTCATCTTCCGCCTCGGTCAACATCGTCTTTTCCCAGGTATGGCGCACCCACCCGGTGCCCAATTGTGAACCTGAACCTTCAGACGACGGCGCCTTAACGTGGATGGTCTGAATCTCCACTTGGATCAACTCCGACATCTGGCACGCATAACGCAAGGCGATGCTAGATGCTAGATCCGCCGCAACGGGAACCAGTATTTTGATCATAGTTTTGCTCCTTTATCTCTCATCCATCTGACGGACCTTGGCCTCGGCTTTTTTCACGATTTCCAGCAATTCCCCCCTCTTGAAAGGCTTGGCCAGAAAGTCGAAAACACCTTTCTGGAATGATTCTTTGGCGGTCTCCATGGTAGCAAATCCGGTTATGACAATAACCTCGGTTCTGGGCGAGCGCTTCTTGACCTCGGTCATGAAGGCCATTCCATCAATTCCTTCCATTTTGAGGTCGGTCACCACTATGTCAAAGTCTTTTTCCTGCACTCGCCTCATGGCATGGCTGCTTTGAGTAAAAGCCTCCACCTCGTATCCCACTTTTTCCAGCGCCGGTTTCAATCTCTTCCACACTATGGGCTCGTCGTCCAAAATGAGAACCTGGGTTTTTCTCTCTTCACTCATGGGACCTCCCTCTAGTTCCTTTCCGGGATTACTCCTGCCGTCAACCGATCGAAGGTTTCCTTACTGTTTTCCACCTCTGCATCACTCACCATGGTTACATCAAGCTGCCGGGTGAAGGCAACGAGATGGCCAAGGGTTTTCATCTTTGTGATCATCCTAGGTGCGTCCAACTTCTTTATCCGACCCACTACCAGGTCTCCCCTCACGTCTACCCGGAAGTCATGGGCTTCCAAGAGTTCAGCCAGAAGCCTCGCCCTCCGTGAGCGCCTCTGCAGGTCGGTCACTCCCCCCAAAAAACGGAAATAGGCATAGTTGTCGTTGACCTGGTTGCTTATGTAGGCGTCGATGATGTTGAAATGGTAGCCCAAGCGCAGACTCAAGTTCATATATTCTTTGCTGATCATCGCCAAATTTTGCCCTAAATACTTGGGCGTAGCCAGGCTGGAGGAGAAAGTCCTGGTCAGGCTTGACATAAAGGAACCTAAGTCCACCGACACGGGCTCTGTACTCCACATCCCAGGGGTCATCATTCCGTCCAGGGTTGCTCTCAAGGGAAGCGAGGCCACCTGCTCCGGCTCCACCTCAGCACCCTCCGCAGACTCTTCTAAGCCACCCCCCATATCAATGACCACCAGCCCTAAAGGAATAGAGAGCTTTAGTTTCTTTGCCGGCGCTCCCATGTTCCTTTCGTGGAATTCCAGGTCGAGCAACTCCTCCACCGCCTTCTCATGGACAAACCTGGTAATGTCGTGAAAAGTCCTGCAACCATCAGGAGCGAAATTTTTGTCGTGAGGGTTCAGCAGGTTAAGCGGGGCTATCTTTTTGAGTACCCTCGAGATCAGCCGATATTCGTAACTCTCTTCAAAGGGCTCTTCGGTAAATTCATAGTAGCAGAGCTCTTTCACCCTGCCGTCATATACCACATTTTCCTCGGCATCCACGGTGATTTCCTGCCCCGGTCTCAGAATCTTTGTGGCATCTCCTATGTTGACAATGGTGGGCACTCGGAACTCCCGGGCGATGGTAGCCATGTGACCGGTGGGCGAACCAACATCGGTGAGAATCCCGCTGGCCCTGGGCACAGCCTTGGCAAGACGGGGTGAGGTATACCTGCCTACCAGGATGGCCCCGGCGGGAAAATCCTCCATATCTTCGTCATCCATCACGATGACTACCTGCCCCGCTCCGACTCCGCGCTGGGCAATGTCTCCTTGACCTCGAAAGATCACCGGATATTCTTGCACGGCTTCGGTGAGATTGCAGACCAAGTTGGCCATCTGAGTCTGGAGGTTGAGAGGTCTAGTCTGGAGTATAATGATTTGGCTATTTTTGTCCAGAGCCCACTCAATGTCCTGGGGTTTCTTGAAATACCTCTCAATGACCAGGGCAATTTCCGCCAGACGCAGCATCTCTTCCCTCTCGAGGCAGGGTTTCATCTGCAGGTTTTCGGGAACCGGCCGTTCCTCGGTGCCCCCATCCTCTTTGGGAGAGAGCATGGAAAGCTTGTGCCGCACATTGAGACCTTCGAGCTCATGAGGCGGGGTGCGGTTCAGCAGATAACGGTCCCCAGGTACCTGACCTGATACCAACGGGGCGCCCAGGCCCCAGACCGCGTTTATCACCATAACCTCACGGTCCGGAGTGGTTGGATCCAATGTGTAAAGCACGCCACTTACCTTGGCGTCGATAGTCACCTGACACCCTACCGCCATGGCCGCCTCATCCTCGGAAATGTTTTTGTTTGCCCTGTACTCTATGGCCGAAGGGGAGTAAGCGCTAGCGATTACCTCCTTATAATTCATCATCAGCTGTTCAACCGGTTGGTTCAGGAAAGATTTGAATTGACCGGCGAAGGTATGGATACCATCCTCACCCCAAGCGCTGCTTCTTATCGCGAGAAATAATTTCTTATCGCCCACCCTTAGCTGTAATTGTTCAATACCTTTTTGCAAGGCCCGTTTAAGATCGGGAGGCAGCGAACCCTGGGCGATGAGCGTGCGCACCTCCTCGCCAGCCTTACCGTTCAGAGGTTCCTCTCTGATTCTGTCCCAAATCTTGTTGTACTCCATAAAACTCTTGAAGGCCGTTGTGGTAATAGCGAAGCCCTCAGGTGCAACCAGTCCCAGGATATTATTCACCTCGGCCAAGTTGGCAATCTTGCCCCCCACCACATCGCCAGAGTCCCGGCTGATCGTCTCGAAAGGTATCACATATTCGGCCTGGGCTATCACCGGCCTGCCAGCCAACTCTTCCTCGATCTCATGGTTGATTCTCTGGAAGGCGTCGTAGAGATCCAGATACTTACTGGGAGCAATAGTATCCAAGTCGTAGATTAACTTGTAGACCAGATCACTCACCTCTTGGCAGCTGGCAACGATATAGTTTTTGTCAAAAACATAATCACCTCCCAGTTTGTCACCCATTGACGCTATGGAATCCAAGATCTTGTTATTCTTCTCCAGAAGCCCCTGGAAGGTCCTGAACAAAACCACAAAGGGAACCTGGCGGCGATGTCTTTTCCCCGAATTGAAAAACATTTTGAGCTTGTCAAAAACAGTCATTGCTTAATCAGTGTGCACCCTTTTCGCCTTTGAAGAGAACACCCATGAGCAGCCCTGCGGCAATGGCAATAATAGTGGCCAGGAGCCCATAGAGAGCGCCACGCTTAAAGGCAAGGCCGGAGATAAAGGCGGGAAGCCCAACCTGCTTCACTTGCAGCTCCGCTTTGGTGCTTGCCTCCACAGTGCCATCTTTTACGGCAAAGGTTTCCACCAAATATTTCCCTGGGGTAAGACGGGGCGGGATCTGCACTACCGCCTCAAAAGACTTTCCGCCGGACTCCCCTACACCGTAAGTTACTTTGCCTGGTTCTATGGCATAGAGTCCTTCGCTCTCCTTGGCGTGGTGGATCGTGATGGAGCCGAGGTTCATCCACAAGAGACCCAGGACCTTTCCTTTTTTCTTCAAAGCCACATCCTGGCCCATTCCAGACAACCTCACCACCACCTCCGCCTCTCGAGAGACATCGCCGGAGACATATACCTCAGTTCCGTTAAAAAAGGTGCCGATGTCAACGGCCTCAGGAGTCAAATGAGCCTGTATGTATCCGGCTGCGGAGGAAAAAGGCTGACCCAGAACGAAGCAGCAGGCGAGAGCCAGAAAAATTGAGGTCTTTTTCAGCATTTTAGTGTCCTCCCATGTATGCTACCATGATGTGAGGCGTCAAGAGAAGGCTCAAGAGCATCTTCACCATTACCAAAAGAACAATTGATGCCAGCAGTATCTTAAGCTGGTCCCCGCCCAATTTCTTGCTGATCTTGGCCCCGAACTGCGCCCCCAGCGTGGAACCCAGCAGCAGAATGAGAGCCAGGACGAAATCAACTGTATGATTTGAGTAAGCCTGCAAGATGGTTACGTTAATACAGGTGAAGAGGATCTGGAAGAGGCTGGTTCCCACTACCACGTGCATGGGCATTCTCAACAGGTAGACCATCACCGGAACCATGATAAAGCCGCCTCCCACCCCCATTATGGCCGCCAGAATACCGACAAATACGCCCAACCCCAGGGGCATGAGCACGGAAAGCCTGACCCCGGAGGTCGGGAAATTAGTCTGCCACGGGAGCTTGCCCAGCAGCCGAGCATATTTTGACTCCTTGGCTACAGGAACCGCCTGGGCAGCCTTTTTCTTTCTTATCGCCTGCAGACTCTCCAGAAACATATAGATTCCGACAAAACCGAGCATGAGCACGTAGGTGATCTTGATCAAAAAATCTGCATTGCCAACCGCCCGCAGGATTTTTATGATCTGCACTCCCACCGTGCCACCCATCACCCCGCCGATAAGCAGAAGAATGCCCATCTTGAAATCCACATTGCCCAGTCGATAATGGGCCAGGGTGCCGGAGGTGGAGGCGCCGACAATCTGGTTGGAGTCCGAGGCCGCGGCCACTGTTGGTGGCACGCCGATCATGATCAGCAAAGGGGTCATCAAAAAACCACCTCCGACTCCGAATATGCCGGAAAGAAGCCCAACCAAAATGCCTAAAGAAAAGATCAGCAAGACATTGATACTGCTCCCCGCAATGGGCAGGTAGAGGTGCCACAACATGTTCAACTCCTTACAGAATAATCAGGTTTTCATATCTGGACCATACGAGCCGTTAAGGATTCCATCGTCATCCAAGCTTCATTTTTTAGTAAAGGACTTGCTGAGGCGCCGGGACACCGCCATCTCATCATGAACCGTGGCTATAGGACCGTCCATCCTCGGCCTCTGCTTCTACCTTCCCGATGGGAAGATAAGCATAGAAGGTGGATCCCTTGCCCACCTCGCTGTCCACCTCGATATAACCTCCATGATCTTTTACAATTGCATAGGTTACCGAAAGACCCAGGCCGGTGCCCCGCCCAACGGACTTCGTAGTGTAGAAGGGATCAAAAATTTTTTCCAAATTCTCAGCCTTGATCCCTACCCCCGTATCCTTCACCTCGATCCTGATAAACTCATCGGAATATGGTTTTGCCCTTACCGTGAGGTCGCCGCCGCCGGGCATGGCGTGGATGGCATTTAGGAAAAGATTCAAAAAGACCTGCTGAAGGTGGCGTAAGGCCCCTCTGATCTTGGGAATTCCCGGGTCGATTTTTACCCTGAGCTGAATGCCCGACAGCATCATCTGATTTTTGACCAGCTTTATCGTGCGCCTGAGCACATCTTCAATGGAAAGTTCTTCCGAGGATGCCCGTTCGCTTCTGGAAAAGTCTAGGAGATTTCCTACCACATCAGCTGCGCGCTCGCTTTGGAAGAGAATGTCCAAAACGAGCTCTTTGGCTTCCCCCGGTATCTCCGGCCCGAAGTCTTCAATAAGGGCCTCAGCCGTCAGGGAAATATTGTTGAGGGGATTGTTGATCTCATGGGCAACCCCGGCAGTAAAGGTCCCGAGAGCGGCAATCTTTCGTGACTGTACCAACTCCTCTTGCCTCTCATCTATTTCTCTGGCCATTTTATTAAAAGCGGTGACGAGATCGTATATCTCGTCTTTGCTCCTGGCCTTATAGTCCATGGCGACAAAGTTTCCCCTAGCGATCTCTTGGGTTGTTCGTTCGATAAGCTGTAAGGGTTGGAAAATATCCCTGACTACAATACGGAAGGTCAAGATTATCACTGCTAAGAAGATAAGGAGGAACAAAAAGGGGATAAGCAAGGAATGAAAAAGGGCCCGATGGATCCGCTGCCGCTTGATATCAATTAACCTCCGGACGAACTCTATAAGCTCCTTGCCCCGCGACCTCACTAAGTTTATGTCAGAGTGACTAATTTGACCACTATCCAAGGCAGTATACTTGACGATTATCTGCCGGTAACTTTGCAGGATAGAGATAAAGCGATTGAATTCCTTCTGGCCGACTAGGTCAGAGATATTGAATGACAGTATGTCAGCTAAATCTCCTGCTTTATCTAAGTACTCGAGTGACTCTTTTAAGTTACTAACATCTTTGTATAAAATAAAGTTCTTTTCATAGCGTCTAACCTCTAAGATATTATTGAACAAGTCATCATAGTTCTCGATAATATGTAATTTTGTGTTTACCGAGAAAACACTCCAAAAATTCATGGCCGTGATTACCAGAAGTAGAGAAAAACCCAGGATTAGCACTATGATTATTCTGCCTCGTATGGTATTCAGCATGCCTGATGCTCTCCATAACAAGCTCGATTTCGGTTATGGCCCATGCTCTGTAGCAGGGCTACAAGTGCAGAACTGCCTGCCTTTTTCAGCACTGGCTATCTCAACCACGACAGGCCGCCTGCCTGTCGCTGCAATTGCGGAGGTTGAATTACCAAAAAGAATTTCATTTGCGGTTTAATTAGTGTAGGCTAAAGCGGCTAATCTAGCAATGAGAAAAGTCGGGCAGCACCAATCAACTCTGCCCAAGACTGCGGTCAGAGGACGCCTTTGCCATCCCGAAGAGAATATATACCGCTCATTCGGCTAATTGTCTAGAATAATAAACAGGTTGACAACCATGGCAATCGACAGAAGTGAACTCCTGGCAAGGCTGAGATCGGCACTGAACCAAGACAACTTGGAGGATGCTGTTCAGATTGTCACTGACCTACACCCAGCGGATATCGCCGATCTTTTGGAGGCCCTGGAGGAGTCCGAAAAAATTAACCTGTTTAAAGGGTTAGACACGGCCATTGCCCCAGAGGTTATCGCTCACCTGTCGGAATTCTCCCGAGAGCAGATTCTTTCTGACCTATCTCACCGCCGTCTCGGTCAGATCGTCGACGAGATGGACTCAGATGATGCAGCTGACCTTCTTACCGGCGTGCCCGAGGAAGTGGTTGAGAAAGTACTGGCTCGCATCGACGCCGAGGACTCCGAGCACCTGCGGCGACTCCTGGTTCACGGTGAAGAAACGGCCGGTGGCATCATGCAGGCAGAGCTGTTGGCTGTGCCGCAGGAGGCAACCGTTGCCGAGGCTATTGATCGAGTCCGTCTTCTGGGGGAGAACCTCGATTACCTGACCAACGTTTTCGTCGTCGATTCTCAGACAAAGGTTCTTGGACAACTAAGCCTGAAGAGGCTGATCTTGGCAAACCCCAAGGACAAAGTCTCCCTGGTCATGGAGAGCGATGTCAAGAGCATTCCTGTTGATATGGACCAGGAGGAAGTGGCACGGATATTTCAGAAATATGACCTGCTCTCGGCTCCGGTGGTGGAAGCGGATGGCACGCTGGTTGGCCGCATTACCATTGACGACATCATGGATATCATTGAGGAGGAGGTCTCTGAGGATATTTTCCGCATGGCGGGCACTCATGAAGATGAGCTGGTTTACGGGGATAAGATCTGGAAGATTTCCCGCCTCCGGTTACCCTGGCTTATAACCAACTTGTTCGGGGGCTTGTTGACCGGCTATCTCCTGTGGATGTTTAAGATCGCCCTGCGGGATGCCATTGTTCTGGTGACGTTCGTCCCAGTAATCACCGGTATGGGGGGTAATGTGGGTATCCAATCGTCCTCCATCACGGTGAGAGGTTTGGCCACAGGTGGTGTTGACCTGCAAAGGCTGGGCCGGACAGTTTTCAAAGAAGTAAGGGTGGGTTTGCTCATGGCCCTGGCCTGCGGTTTAACCCTTGGGGTGGTTGCCGAAGTCTGGCATGACAATGCAGCTTTAGGGGTTGCCGTGGGCAGCGCCATGGCAGCGGCCATCCTGGTTGCTTCATTAATGGGTACCCTGGTGCCCATCGCCTTCAAGCGCTTAGGAGTTGATCCAGCGGTGGCCTCCGGGCCCTTTGTCACCACTGCCAATGACATAACCGGCCTTCTCATTTACCTGTCCATCTCCACATCGCTTCTGAAATACATTATCCGCTGAAGAGAAATCGGCATCACCCAGTCTTCCACCCCCCGGGCCGTAGGCAAGGTCCGGACTTTTTAGCCAGATGTTCTTGATTCGAGAGAAAATGGCCACAAGAAGAATACTAATTGCTTCCTGTCTCATTCTTCTCTTCCTTTCATTATTTTTCGGCCTTGGTCACGGTATCAGTGATTCCAGGTCGTTAAATCCTGCCGATATTTTGATCATCTCCGGCGAGGTCACCGATACCCATGGCAAGGGGGTCATGGGAGTGCATCTCAGCTTTTTCTTGAATGGTCGCCCGGTCGATGCACGGGAAGAGGTTTTTACCTCCCGTTATGGCAGTTATGAAACGAAAATCTTTTTCCCGCCCAACACCCTTTCTCGAGGGATTCTGGAGGTCGAAGCCAGTAAACCCGCTTATGCAAGGCAAGGGCGGGTCCAGATAAAAAAGGTGGTAGAAGAAAAACAAGATGCTCTGGGAAATAAATATTATTTAGCTCACCTAGATTTCGTTATGGCCAGGGTCCTTTCCCCTGGATTCTGGATAGCCACTGCAACTCTTCTCCTGGTCTACGGTCTGATCGCCTTTGAGATTGTCCACCGGACTCTGGCGGCTTTCATGGGGGCCTCCCTAATGCTGGCCGTTAGTTATACCCTCGGGACTTTCCACCCAGGCTTTCAGATTCTTACCTTTGAAGAGGCTGTTCGGGCTATCGATATGAATGTCATCTTTCTGCTGATAGCAATGATGATTATTGTGGGGGTTCTGAAGAGAACCGGATTCTTTCAGTGGCTGGCCTATAAGTCCTATGAACTGGCGCGGGGTAATGTCTTTGTGCTTGCAACCACCCTCATGCTCGCCGCTGCGGTGGTCTCCTCTCTCATGGACAACGTCACCACCATGCTCTTGATAATCCCGGTCACCATAGAAATTGCCTTGACCCTCGAGATCAATCCCATCACCCTGCTGATACCCGAGGTTTTTGCCTCCAATATTGGGGGCACCGCCACTCTCATTGGAGATCCACCAAACATTATGATTGGGTCGTACGCCAAACTCAGCTTCGTCGATTTTGTTGAACATCTGGGTTTGATCTGTTTGATCTGTTTGGCAGTATGTTTGGTCTATTTTGTCCTGTGGTATCGCAACAGTTACCGCCAAGCTCAGGCGGCAAGGGTGCAAGAGACAATCGAGCACTTGAGGAGAGAATATAGGATCACCAACAGACGCACCTTGGTATTTTGTGGAATTGCCTTGGGGATTACCTTTTTTCTCTTCGTGGCCCACGGCCAGTTGCACATGGAGCCGAGCGTAGCGGCCATGACGGGCGCGGCATTACTGCTGCTGGTGACCAAGACAGATATTAGCGAAACTCTCGAGCAAGACATTGAATGGGCAACCATAATATTCTTCATCATGCTCTTCGTAGTTGTCGCCGGGGCTGAACAAACCGGATTGATTCACCAAATTGCCGAGTTGGTTAAGCACCTTTCCCAAGGATCCCTGTGGCAAGCCATCTTGATGGTTCTGTGGGGTGCGGCCTTGACCTCGGCATTTATCGATAATATTCCTTTCACTGCAACCATGCTGCCCGTGGTCTCCTATTTAACCGAGGTGATTCCCGGTGCCGCAGGAGGAGTTCTTTGGTGGGCTCTGGCTTTGGGAGCTTGCTTAGGTGGGAATGGCACCATGATCGGGGCCAGTGCCAATCTGGTAACCGCTGGCATGGCAGAAAAAGCCGGATACCCAATATCTTTTGGGCAGTATGCCAAAATTGCCTTCATCCCAATGGTTATTACGGTGATCCTCTGTTCCTTGTGGTTCATGTTCGTGGGTAGTTAGAACCTTTCCAAGGGGGACCACAGAAAAGCCCCCGGAAAACCGCCCAACCATCCTCCCAGCAGGCCAGCCCTCTCCTAAACGAAAACCAGGAGTTTCCCCAAAAAGCACTGGATCGTGGCCAGCCGCCTTTGCCCTAAGACAGGGAAAGCTCTTTTGCAAAGCGCATAGTCGCTGCCCTTCTCATAATCAAAGGCTTCGTCTTCGTGGTAAGGTTCATCTTACCGGGGTGCTACCCTAAGAATGAGACCCCCCACTGGGTGGTACTAAGCGGATGCTCCAGATGCGCTCTGCTTCAGAGCTCCCCCTGTCACCTCCTCGTCAGGAAGAGACATCAGCAAAAACCCAAAGGGGAAGCTGCGAAACAACGAGCATCTGAGCAGCCGCTCTTCACTCTCTCAGCTTTGAGTGGGGTTGCATGAAGATATGGCGCTCACTAAACAGGAATCCTGCCAATTGATGGCGCGAATCATGCCCGCTGTGGAGCGGCTTCCCCGTGGCCCATATGGTTCTCAAATATTTTGGGGAAACTCCTCCTAAACAGAAACCCATTGCCCTGGGTCGCGTTTGGATATACAGTAGTGGGCCGGTATATCCTCGCAGAACCGGTCAACCGGAAGGAGGCTTGGATGCTGGAGTCGGGAGGTCCAACCAGTGATTGAACAAGATAGCCCATCCACCTTACAGTCAACCCTTTTTTTGTCTTATCTCGCCATAGGAGGCGTGCTGGGAGATATCGGCACCTCTCCCCTTTATGTAATTTCCCTCTGTTTTAAAAGGCTTCCCGTCACCCGGGCCAACGTTATGGGGGTACTGTCCCTGATTACCTGGTCTTTTGTTTTCCTCTCCACCAAATATGCCTGGATGGCTCTCAATATGGACAACGAAGGCGAAGGCGGCACCTTTGCTCTATTGAACCTCATTCGCAGGGCGGGCCGCCGACTGAAAAATGACCGCCCCTCAACCCTCATAGCCAACCTGGTCCGTGGAGCTGGCATTCTGTCCGTGTTCTGCGGAGCTTTGCTGCTGAGTGACGGGGTGATCACCCCTTCGATCTCGGTGCTGGCGGCGGTGGAAGGGGTGGAAGTTCTCTATCCACATCTGGCTGAATATATCATCCCCCTGGCTGCGATCATTCTCACGGGACTTTTCCTCATCCAAAAGCGCGGCACAGAAAAAGTGGCCAAGCTCTTCTCTCCCATTGTTATTTTCTGGTTTCTTACCATAGCCTTCGTGGGCTTAATGAATATCCGTCGGGATCTGAGCCTGATCAAGGCCCTCAGTCCCCACTACGCCATAAAGTTCCTCGTCTCCTACCCGCTGGCCGTTGTCTTTCCAATTCTAGGGTATGTAGTACTTTGCATTACCGGCGGGGAAGCACTGTACGCTGACGAAGCCCACTACTCAAAAACCTCCATTCGACTGGCCTGGGCAGTGGCCTCGATCTGCCTGCTGGCCAACTACTTCGGCCAGGGAGCCTATATCCTGGCGTCGCCAAAGGTCAGTAATCCCTTCTTCGACATGGCGGTAGTTTTTGGCCATGGGTTTTACCTCTACCTCCTCTTGCTTGCCACCCTGGCGGCCATTGTCGCCAGCCAGGCCATGATAAGCGGCTCATTCTCCACCTACAAACAGGCCATGGAGCTGAGAATGTTTCCCCGACTCGAGGTGCGAAACACCTCGTCTGCTGCCAGGGGACAGATCTACATTCCTTGGGTCAATGTTGGGCTTTTTACCGCATGCCTGGCAACGGTTTTTATCTTCGGCAGTGCCGATGCCTTGGGCGATGCTTATGGCCTGGCGGTCACCGGGGCTTTTATCGGCACCACCTTGATGATGAGCATACTGTGGTTCCTGAGGCACAAGGATGTGAAGGGGCAAATCTTAATACTGGTGCCGGTTTTCATCGTTTTTCTGATTTTCGACTCCGGCTTCTTTTTTTCCAACTTGGGAAAGATTCCCACCGGCGGCTGGTTTCCTCTGGTCATCGGCACAATTCTGGTGACCACCATGATCGCCTGGGAGAAGGGTTCTCTATTGGTCTACCGCATGATTCCCAAGCAAGACTCAGCCTCCTTTTTGACCATGGTGGAGCAGATGGAGCTCACCAGGGTCAAGGGGACAGATATCCACATGAGCGCCAGCGAAAAGAGCGTAGCCGCCAGTTTGGTCGCAGAGTGTGCTAATGGCGCCATTCGAAAGACGGTGGTCTTGGTCACGGTTAGGAATACGGAGCATCCCTGGGGCGTTCAGTACTCTAAGCAACTAATAGGTACCTTTCACGGTGACAGGGGAAGCATCTATCAGGTTATTGTAGAAAAAGGCTACATGCGGCTATTTGTCAATATTCCCAACATCATGGACGAGCTTGGATTCAAAGAGGAACCTCGGAGATTTGTCTTCGGTATGTGGAATCTCATCATTGCTGAGCAAACCTGGAAAAAATGGCTACTTCGGTACTTCAGGATAATTTACCGAAATAGTCCCTCGTTGACGCAGAGATTCATGATTCCTTCCGAGTTCGTGGCTTACGTCGGTGGAGACTTGGAAATCTTTTTCTAACTGAACCACAAGCCCGCCCCGTTTGTAGGCCGCCCCTTCATCGGTACCAGAGGATCTGGTTCGCCTCGATTGGCACGCGGGCGCCGTCGAAAGCTGGAATAATGCGCACCGTATAGTCGCCAGCCGGCCGGTGTGCCGGGATGCGGACTCCAAATGTATGGCCCCTCGCGGGATTTGCCCCTTCCTCTTTTTGGATCATGGGGTGAATCTCCGGCAGTCTGCCGTTCCGGGGTTCTGCATAGAGTTGAACCTGGACGGCTTCCGACTGAAGGTCATCCAGGTGAACCACTACTGCGAAAGTGTAGTAGCCGTCTTCTTCCTGTACCTCGAGGTTGCCGAAGCGGAGCCGTTGCCAGTGGACTTCCAGAGACTGGCGCCAATGGCAGAGGAGAACTGACTTGGCGGCTCCAGCGGCGGTGCGTTCGCGGTAGACGGCGGCAGCCGGCAGGTACAAACGCTCTACATATTCTCGCAGCATCCGGTTGGTGCTGAAACGGGGAGTGAGCTCAGCCATGCTTAGTCGCATGCGCGTCACCCAACCCTTCGGAATGTTATTAGGGTCTCGATCATAGAAGGCGGGAATGATTTCCTCCTCGAGGAGATGGTAGAGTTGTTCCGCCTCCTGGGTATCATGGGCGGGATCATCACCATGTTCCCGGCCATCTCCCAGGGCCCAGCCCACCTCTGGCCGGTAGGCCTCGGCCCACCAGCCATCCAGCTCCGAGAGGTTAAGTCCTCCATTTACCAGCACCTTCATGCCGCTCGTACCGCTGGCCTCCCACGGCCGACGAGGGGTGTTGATCCAGAGGTCGACGCCTTGCACCAGACGCTCTGCCAAGGACATGTCGTAATCGGCCAGGAAGATGACGCGCGAGTGGATCTCCGGACGGCGAATAAAGTCAAACCAGTCCTGGACAAGGTTCTTCCCAGCCTCGTCTCGAGGATGAGCTTTCCCGGCGATGATGAGCTGCACCGGCCGATCGCTGTTTTGCAGCAAGTGCGCCAATCGATCAGGATCGTAGAGCAGGAGATTGGGTCGTTTGTAAGTGGCAAAGCGCCGGGCAAACCCCACGGTAAGGGCACTCGGATCTAAGGATTTTCCAGCCTCCAGAATCTCTTCCTTGGCTCCACCCCCAGCCTCAAGCTGTCGGGCGAACCGCTTGCGGACATAGTAAATGAGCTGCCGGCATCCCTCATTGCGCAAACCCCACAGGGTCTCATCCGACACGCGCTTTAGGTCGGCTTCAATGGTGCTTAGCGTTTCCAGCCAGCGTTTCTTGCCGCAGGCTTCACTCCAAAGCTCATCGGCTGCCGCTGAATCCCAGGAAGGCATATGGACGCCATTAGTAACATGGGTAAGGGGGACCTCTGATTGCGGCCAGCGAGGGAAGAGGGGCTGAAAAATGCGGCGGCTGACCTCCCCGTGAAGTTGGCTCACGCCATTGACTGTCCCCGAGCCCCGGAGGGCGAGGTAGGCCATGTTGAGTGGTTCCGCTTCGTTGCCTGCGTCCTGGCGCCCAAGGGCAAGAAGGCCATCGACACCGATGCCGAGCAGATCTCCATAAGCTCCCAGGTACTGGCCTACCAGGTTCGGGGAAAAGCGATCGAAACCTGCCTCTACCGGCGTGTGGGTGGTGAAGATATTCCCAGCCCGAGTAGCTGCCAGGGCCACCTCAAAGGACTGCCCGTTATCCTCCATATATGACCGGGCCCTCTCAAGGACGGCCAGGGCGGCGTGGCCCTCGTTGAGATGACAGATTTCTGTTTCCCTACCAAGGGCGCGCAGCAGTTTCCAGCCGCCGATGCCGAGGACGATTTCCTGCTGCAACCTTAGCTCCGGCCCACCGCCGTAAAGCTCGGCGGTGATGCACTGGTCTGCTGGACTATTGGCAGGATCGTTGCTGTCAAGAAGGTAGAGTTTCACCCTTCCCACTTTCACCTCCCAGACGCGCAGGTGCACAAGCCGACTAGGGAAGTTCAACTCTATTCGCAGCCACTCTCCCTTGCGGTCACGGACGGGCAGAATAGGTAGTTGGGCTGGGTCGTTGTAAGGATAAAATTCCATCTGCTTGCCTCTGACATCGATAACCTGGCGAAAGTACCCCTGCTGATAGAGCAGACCGATGCCCACTATGGGCACACCGAGGTCACTTGCCGTCTTAAGGTGGTCGCCTGCCAGGATGCCAAGCCCCCCGGAGTAAATGGGTAGGGCCTCGCTCAGACCGAACTCCATGCTGAAGTAAGCCACAGTCAATGGCGAACTGGTGTGGGTCTCCGAGAACCAGCATGGTTCTGCCAAAGACTGCCGATGTTTCTCGAGGTATTCGTTGACCTCCTTGCTGAAACCCGGATCCTGGGCCAGGGTTTTCAGGCGAGCGAAAGAAACGGACTGGAGAAGCAGCCAGGGGTTGCGGGTCAGGTTCCACAGCTCGGGATCAATCCGCTCCCAGAGGTGATCAGCCGCATGGCTCCAGGACCAGCGCAGGTCCAGTCCCGCCTCGGCCAGTCCCTCGAGCCCCTCAGGTATCGGGGGAATCAGATAGTAAGGTGAAATAGTCATTGAGGCCTCCGTATTTTTTAATTTTCAATGTCCCTTAAAAAAATCATGCCCAGGCAAAAGAGTGAAGGATAATTATTTTTCCTGTTCACTGCCCGCAAATAGCAATCGGTGTGTATGCCGGGCGATCATCAATCCCTCGTTGGTAGGGATTACCCTCACGGTACAGGGGCTATCCTTTGAGGAGATGATGGGTGCGTGTGCTTCGTTCCTTTGTGGATCCAGCCGAATACCTAGAAACTCAAGGCCTTCACAGATCAGCCGTCGAACCGGAGCAGCCCGCTCCCCGATCCCCCCGGTGAAGACCAGAGCATCCAACCCCCCGAGTATGGCGCTGAGCCCCCCGACAGCTTTGCGAGCCTGATAGCAGAACATTTCCACCGCTTGAGCCGCATGTAGTTCCATGGAGCTTTTCTCCAGAAGGGTTTTCATGTCCGAAGAGATCCCTGATACCCCAATGAGCCCACTGCGGTGATTCAATAACTTGTCAAATTGGCGAGCGTTATAGCCTTTTTCGTCCATGAGGTAGACGAGGATGCCAGGGTCAAGATCACCACTCCTGGTTCCCATCATTAATCCACCAATGGGGGTAAATCCCATGGTGGTGTCCTGAGGGCGACCGTCCCGGAGGGCAACCATACTGGCCCCATTGCCCAGATGAGCAACGACAACCCGTCCACGAACTCCGTCACCCAAAGCACTAACGATGTACTCGTAGGAAAGGCCGTGGAAGCCATAGCGGTGTACACCTTCATGGTAAAGACTCCGGGGAAGAGGAAGCCTTTGGGCAACCTCAGGCATGTGGCGGTGAAAAGCAGTGTCGAAACACGCCACCTGACCCAGTGCTGGGTGGTTGGTGCTCACCGCATCGATTCCCCGGATCTCGCTGGGCAGATGCAAGGGGGCGAAGGGGATGAGCTTTCGCAGGTTAAGGAGAAGTTGAGGGGTGACCATCTCAGGGGAGGTATGATGCGGCCCGCCGTGGACCAGACGGTGGCCGACACCATCGGGAGTGGGAAAGCGATAGTCGTCCACCGCCAGTGAGACCATAGCTCGGATGGCCGCGGGGTGATCGGAAAAATCCCCGTGCCTGTTGGCAAGATGTGTCCCCTCGCCGTCTTCGAGCCAGAGCCAGCCTCCTGGCATGCCAATGTGTTCCACCGCGCCCTTGACCAGCAGCTCTTCCCCTGGGTCAAGTCGGTAAAGAGCAAATTTGATTGAAGAAGAACCACTGTTAATGCAGAGGATATGTCGAGACATAGTCCCTCCCTAACCAGATTACTTTTAACTTTTCCTTTGTCCCGGCAGTTATTCCTTGATCGGTCACCAGGGATTCTTTGTCCACTCCGGCCGCAATTCTCGAATCACTCCTTTGAGAATCTCACCGATGACCGACATAGACTTACAATAGTTCTGGAGCTTCAGCTCCGGTATAGGCATTTGACTGATTTTCCTGTAGGACTGAAGCACTTTTTGGTGTCCGTACCAGTCCTACATCCACCACTGAAAATTATCCTATAGCCCACTGATATCTGAATCGGCCACCTCTCCTTTGGCATGCCTGCCCATTGTCGACAGAGAATCTTTCCTGGCGAGGACCTCTAAAAGAGCAGGAGTTTCCCCAAAAACATTTTAGAGATCTAGGCCACGGGGAAGCTACTCCACAACGGGCATGATTGAATCCTGCTAAAGCAGGATTCTCCGTGTAAGGAAGGTATCCGATCCTAATACACTTCCCTGGCAGCCCCCAGTCCCGCAAAGCGGGACTGGGTTGGTGCTCGCTGAGACATTTTCGAGGCATTTATTGGCAGGATTCCTGCTTAGTGAGCGCCATATCTTCATGCTGGCCCTCGCAAGGCTGAGAGAATGAAAAGCGGTTGCTCAGATGTTCGTTGTTTCGCAGCTTCCCCTTTTGGCCTCTGCTGAAGTCTCTTCTGAGTGACTGCGGAAGGTCTGTATCACTTCCCCGGCTGTGGTTGGGGGAGCCCCTGGCCCCG
>JARRNM010000058.1:0-20385 GCA_037384945.1 Deltaproteobacteria bacterium | reverse complement strand
TTCGCATCTATACCGATTCGGTAGCGGAACCAGGTCGAGATCCTATAAAGCATGCCGAGTCCAAAAATAGCCAGAGAGATGTACAGTGCAGTATCGAAAAACATAGCCTATTTCCCTTGTGCTAAGGTTAGTCTGGACTGATGTCCGAAAACCGGCAACTTAAGGGGTGCTGCCCAAAAACTTAGACGGGGTGTTACCTGAAGCGACTTATTGTGGCTGTGGCAAATCTTTGTCTGTAAGTGCCCCTCAACTCCAGCGAGGCTATTGTGTTTAGCGTTAGGTTGGAAGATTGGCACTGGCATTGAAACTGTGAACCACCCAGCACGGGCAGGCCAACGTGCAAACGTTGCAAGGGTTGACTTTCAGGTCACTTGGACTGATTACATTGTGGTAAGTTGCCACTCGTGAACTATAAATGACAATTATTCTCTTGTCAAGATCGATTGAGATATTTTTCTCAAGACCATTTCCTCGAAACTGAGACGGGGTGACCGTCTCTGCCGATTGTTTCAACGCTTGATTTCTCTCCCCTGAATCAGCATAAGGCACGCCTGTTGCATGTGATTAGTTGGGATTTGATGGTCATTACATTGCAATATCTGCTCTATATTTTGGAGAATTTCCAGGACATATTCACTCCCTCGCAATCCCCTCCTCCCTTGACGGGAGCAGGGGGGCTTGCGTGGCGAGGGGGAGCATCTTTGCGGAGACAAATCGCCATGAACCGCTTCCAGATGAGTCTCAGAGCCAAGGTTGTCCTGAGCCTCACCTTTCTCATGGCTTCGGCCATGCTGCTAATCGGCATGGTCATGCTCAAACTTAGTCAGCGTGACCTGGTCCGGGCCAAGGTGGAGCAGGGCTTAGTGCTCAAGAGGGCAGTGGAGCGGTTACTCATGTCCTCGGGTGACGGCGAGATTGACCTGGCCAAGAGCAGTTCTCTACTGGCAGGCCTGCAGACGGGAAGCCTGGAAAACATGACGCCGTGGAAGATCACCGTTGCTAACCACAATGGCCTGGTGGTTTATTCCGGAGACAATAAAAAAACTTCAGGCAAGCAACCGCTGGCAAAGCTGAAACGGGTGATACAATTTGGGGTGGAGTCAGTCTCATTCTCGCCAACCCCTCAAACTTTTTGGCCGCAGTTGCCTGAAAAGGTGGTAATTGCCGCCCCCCTGATCAAAGACCGGAAGGTCATAGGAGCGCTCCAATTGGAGGCAACCCTGGCCGATGTGCGCCAGAGTCTGGCGGATTCTCAGAAGCTTCTGCTGTTTTATATAGTCCTGGATATTCTGATACTCGTAGCTTTCGGTGCCTATGTCTTCTCCAAACTGGTGGTAAAGCCGGTGCAAAGGCTGATGCAGACAGCGGAAAGCTTTCAGGAAGGGGATGTTATTCCTGATGTAAGTGCAGGCGAGCAGAATGAGTTGGGAAAGCTTTCGCAGGCTCTCAACGCCATGTTGCAGAGGCTAGCGGAAAATAAACAAGAGCTTCGTCAGCATATTTCCTCGCTGGAACAGACCAACCTGGAACTGCAAAGGGCCCAGCAGGAAGTAATATTTAGTGAGAAGCTGGCCTCGGTGGGGAGGTTGGCCGCAGGCATCGCCCACGAGATCGGCAATCCCATCGGTATCGTCCTGGGTTACCTGGAGTTATTGCAAAGGAAAGACATTGATGAAGGTGAGCGCTTGGAGCTTGTTGGCCGGATGGGTAGCGAGATTCAGCGGGTCAATCAGACCATCAGGCAACTGCTGGATTTTTCCCGGCCGACTTCCAACGAAAGACGGACCATCTCTGTCCATCCCCTGATTCAGGAGACCGTGGGAGTTTTAGACCATCAGCTGAGAAATAAGGACATAAAGGTTATCCTTGAACTCGAGGCCCGGACAGATGTGGTATTCGCCAATCCCGACCAACTAAAGCAAGTATTTCTCAATCTCATGGTGAATGCAGCAGATGCCATGGAGGCCACAAGAGACAGGCCACAGGGTGGTGAACTCCATGTGAGGACCCGTGATTCCACCGAGGAGAATTTGGTTCAGGAAAGATCTGCCGGTCGGCCCCTCCGTCGCCGCACGGATCCTGTCACGGCGGATTACCGCCACCTTCGGAGAAGGGGGATTACCCCTGGAGAACGGTGGCTGCGAATCCAATTCGCCGACACCGGGGTGGGCATACCCAAGGAGAATCAGAAAAGAGTTTTTGACCCCTTTTTTACCACTAAGGAGGTTGGAAAGGGCACCGGTTTGGGTCTGTCGGTGAGCATCCAGATCATTGAGACTCTGGGGGGACGCATGGATCTGTCCAGCAATCCCGGGGAGGAGACGAAACTTACTATTCAGCTGCCCCTCTATGAGGAGGAACAGCTGGCAGCGGGCAGCCAAGATAGGAAACTAGGCACTATGCACTAGACACTAGGCACCACCCGGTGATTGGGAGGTACAGAGACAGGGTGAGACGGAGATGACCTAGCTGCGCGTCAGTTGTCCGTGGTCCGTGGTCCGTTGCAAAGGAGTCGTAGGGCATAGCGCATAGGGCATGGAGTAAGGAGTAAGGAGTCAGAATCCAGGAGATAGGAGACGGAGGTCGGAAGTCAGCAGTCAGAGATCAGAAGTCGGAGGGCAAACGACAAAGATGATAATTTCGAATTGCGAAATTTTAACTCTATGCTCTCTGCCCCATGCTCCATGCTTTTTGACCACGTACAGCTGACATTCTCTTTGTGCGCTTTGTGGTGAGATACCAAAGGGCTGTCGATGAACGGATTAGCTAAGGAAGCACTAGGGTATACCAAAATGGAAGAAAAGCGAATTCTCGTAATAGACGATGAAGAAAACATGCGCCATATGCTGGCTGTGCTCTTGGAGAAAGAGGGCTATGAGGTGGAAAGTGCTGCTAACGGTTCGGAGGGCCTCGACCTTGCCCTGGAGAGCTTTTATGACATAATCCTTTGCGATCTCAAGATGCCGGTTATGGATGGAATGACCTTTTTACGGAACTTTCAGGACAGCGGCCAGGAATCTACCATAATTGTGATGTCCGCTTATGGCACTTTGGACGCGGCAATCGAGGCCCTGAAACTGGGGGCTTATGATTATGTTTCCAAGCCCTTCAAAGCAGACGAAATCCTTCTCACCCTGAGAAAGGCGGAAGAACGGGAGCGGCTACGGAAAGAAAACCGGCTGCTCCAACAGTCAATGCGTGAGCGCTACAGCTTCGCCCAGATGATTGGCCCCAGCTCAGCCATGCAGGAAATCTTCGCTACCATTGAAAAAGTGGCAGATTACAAAACCTCGGTGCTGATTACCGGAGAGAGTGGTACCGGCAAGGAGCTCATCGCCAGAGCCATTCATTACAACAGCTCCAGAGCTGACAATCCTCTGGTTACGGTCAATTGTGGTGCCATTCCCGAGACCCTGCTGGAAAGTGAGCTTTTCGGCCACAAGAAGGGAGCCTTCACCGACGCCATCAGAGACAAAAAAGGTCTGTTTCAAGAGGCCCATGGGGGTTCAATCTTACTGGATGAAATAGGAGAGTTGCCTCGCCAACTCCAGGTGAAGCTTCTAAGGGCACTGCAGGAAGAGGAAATTAAGCGGGTGGGGGATAACGAATCCATTAAAATAGACATCCGGGTTATGGCGGCCACTACCAAAGACCTGGCAGCGGAGGTGAAGGGTGGTCGTTTTCGAGATGACCTCTATTATCGCATTAATGTTCTCCACATTGCAGTGCCGCCCCTCCGTGAACGGCAAGAGGACATCCCATTGCTGATTCAACATTTTATTGATAAAACGAGAAAACGACTTGACTCGCAGTTGACCGGGGTCAGTCCTGCTGCCGGAAGAGCCTTACAAGCCTATTCCTGGCCGGGAAACGTAAGGGAGCTGGAAAACATCATCGAGCGGGCTATGGTTATGGCTAACGGCTCTACCATCGGGCGTGAGGATCTGCCCTCCTATTTGCAGCCCCAGGAAGAAACGGTGGAGTACTTCACAGATGATGAAAGCCTCTCAATAAAAGAGGCCAGCCGGAAGCTGGAAAAAGTGCTCATTCGGAGGGCCCTCGAAAAAACTGCGGGTAACCGCACTCAAGCGGCAAGAATGCTGGAAATCAGCCACCCGGCCTTACTATATAAAATGAAGGACTACGGGATAGATTGAGTCCATTAGAGGAAACCTGGTCTTCTGAGGCAGGTTAAGTTTAAGTGGCTTTGCCGGCCAAAAACATTTAGGGCGCAAGGCGCAAGGCACAAGGAGAGGATGGGTCTTCTCTTATTGTTTTTACCCTGTGCCGTGTGCCTTAAGCCTTGAGCCTTCCCCTTGGGGATGGAATTGGGGGGCTAAAGAGGAAAACAATGTTCCGTAAACTAATAATATTCATGCTGGCAGTGGGTATTTTCGGGTGCAGCCAGCAGGCAGAACATGGAGACGAGGGGGCCACCTCGCGGTCTGTGGGCGACGGAGCCACCAGAATCAGGTCTGTGTGGATTGAACCGGCAAATCCAACCAGCACTACCAGTCTTACGGCTGAGGTTCTCGTCCGCGGCGCAACCGGATCTCGAATGAACTACCAGTGGCTGAGAAACGACGTCCCCATACCTGGAGCCATTCGACAGATTCTCCCGAGAGATCAGTTTAGCAGGGGAGACTTTGTCTCGGTACAAGTCAGGGTTGCTCAGGCCGGGAGCGACAGAGACCCTGTGACCTCCGATGCGGTCCTTATAGGCAACACTCCCCCTACAGTTATCTGGGTTGGCATCGGGCCTGCACCGCCCAGTTCCAGCACCAGTCTGGAGGCGGTGGCGAAAGGCAGTGACGTGGACAAAGACGAAGTTAGCTTTTCTTATCAATGGACGGTTAATGGAGAGCCTGTAGTGGGCGAGGAAGGTCCATCATTGGCCAGCAACTATTTTAAACGGGGTGATGAGGTGGCGGTAACGGCCGTGCCTTTTGACGGCACTGATTGGGGCCAACTTGGCAGCTCGATCAAGGTGACCATCAGCAACAGTCCCCCGATTATCAAATCCACTCCGCCAGCAGAGTTGAGGGAAGGGGCCACTTATCGCTACCAGGTTGAGGCAGAAGATGCCGATGGAGATCCCCTGATTTTCTCCCTCCAGGGCAAGCCGCCAGAAGGTATGGTGATCGATTCTAAGACCGGAGTGGTGGAGTGGCAGGTAATAATCCCTGAAGAGCCGGTCACCTATGTGTACGAAGTGGTGGTGGCAGACCCCGAAGGGGCCAAGAGTATCCAGAAGGTAACTCTCAAGAGTGCGTCATGATAGATATCGCATGGCGCAGAGAGCATAGCGCATAGAGTCAATGATAAAACTTTATCGCTTTACGGTTATTGATTTAACTCCGAAGAAATGCTTAATGTGGGATTTGAGATAGGGAATACAAATGGAATACAAAATGAGATAAGGGATCTCACATCGCATATCTCACATCCATAAATTTCTCCTGAAAAGCCAAGCAGTAACGAGGTGTAAATCATGAGTTCCCGTACTTTTCTAAGATGGCAGATCGTTTTTCTTATTGCTCTCGCGACTTGCTTCTTCTCGAGCTTTGCCCGGGCAGATACAGCCAAAGCCAAGCCGGTTGTGGAAATACCGTCCCCCCGGTACGACGCCGGCAGCCACTGGGAAGGCGAGGTAGTAACCCACGCCTTTAAGGTGAAAAACACCGGCAGCAGCGAACTCCGGATCCTGAGTGTGAAACCGGGGTGAGGCTGCTCGGTGGTCCGCTACGATCGGACCATCCCACCCGGTGGGGTGGGGCAGGTCACTTTACAGGTCAATACTTCCGGTTTTCAGGGCAAGGTCACCAAGAGCGCCCGGGTGAACACCAATGACCCTGTGCACCGGAACAGCAAGATCTACCTTGCCATCGATGTCCGCGCCCATATAATCGTGGAGCCGGGGCCCCGGATACTGCTCCAGGGCATTGTGGGAGACGACATTCAGAAGGTGGTCCATATCCGCTCGGCTGAGAATCAACCATTTGAGATCACCAGAATTGACACCAATCTGCGCTCAGTGATCGACTATAAACTGAGCCGCAAGGACAAGAACTCCCCTTACACCCTGAAGGTGACAAGCAAAGCCGCCGGGGAGAAAACCGCCAGTGGCTTCTTGACCCTGCACACCAACTATCCCAAGAAGAAGGTTCTTAAGCTAACAGTCCACCTTAGGGTCAAGCCCGAAATTCAGGTCTGGCCCACTAGGGTAGACTTCTATGAGGAATCCAAGTCCGGGAGCAAAAAACCGGAGAGCAAACGGTTTCTCATCGTAATGAACAACCGGGGCAAAAGCTTTAAGATCAAGGAACTGAACTATAATAAAGACTATTTTCAGGTACATTCTCTGGCAAAAAATGACAATCCTGCCAGCAGATATCAATTTGAAGTGGTACCATCGGTTGATAAGCTGCCTGCCGGAAAATTGGAGTTGCAGGACACCCTGACCATCAGGACAGACAGCTCTAAGGCCGGGGAACTGAAAGTGCCGCTGACCATTAGGATGAAACCATGATCCACAAAAAAATCCCCCTGTCTTCCCCTTTACCCATGGGGGATATTTTGTGGGGATGGACCCCCGTCGGGCTTTTGTACTTGACCACAAAAACCACAAAGAGAATGTCCGTGGTCCGTGGTCAGTCGCTCAAGTCGCTCAAACCGTAGAAACCGTTTACGTCTTACGAGGTATTATTCGTTATACGTTATACGCAAAAGATCAGTCTTTAACTTCCTTTTCTCTGACGTCTGACCTCTGACTTTCGACCTCTGTCTTCTGTCTCCTATCTCCTGTCTCCTGGATTCTGAGGTTTCACCATAAAGTGCACAAAGCAATGAAGTTGCTGGTTGTTTCAATCTGCAATCTTAAATCTGAAATCTCAAATCTCCTTTGTGTCCTTCGTGCCCTTTGTGGTTTATTCTTTTTAACGGGAGGGGGAGGTTAAGGGTTAGTATTCCATCCAGTATGACTTTCCAGACTTGACCGCACCTGGGTTTGTCTGTTCGATGACCAGGATTGCCCCTGTGCTCGTCTGGACAAAGGCCTTGGAGCCCTCTTCCCGTCCGGTGTGCATGGCCGGGGATACGGCAAGTCCCCTGCCCAATGACTGCTTCCTCAGTACTTCGTTGGATCCGTCAGTATCTTGGACGTCCTCATTGAAGCCGATCACCGCACTGCTGAAGGCGGTGCCGGTCTTGTAGTAGGAGGCGTAGAGAAAACTGTCGCCCTCTTCCTGACAGGAGTTGGGATCGGGAGCATAGGTGGTAAAGGTCAAGACGTCTCCCAGCAGGGCGCCCTGGCCCAGGTTTCTCTCTCTGGCCTCCGTGAAATCGATCTTCCAGCCCCGAGGAACCGGGTCCGTTTCCATATAAAGCTCCAGCTCAGAGAATGTATCGATATCGTTCGCTGGGGAAGCCAGATCTTTTACGGCGATAAACGTGGATCCGTCATTGTAATCTTTGATGTTTCCATTCTCGAAGACAATGATGCGGGTGGCATCCATCAGATCGGTGGAGGAGACTTCCGCCCAGGTCATTTCGTTTACCAGTACGTCTGGGGTGGCCTGGTTTCCATCCGAATCCTTTTCCTCGTTTATGTCCACCCTGTAGTTATCACTGCCGATGGTTTGCCAGGGTTCCTTGATACCGTAAAAGCTTTGCTGGCTGTCGTCGGCAATGTCCTCTTGAACGGCAAACCTCCCGGTGCCGAAGAATACCCAGGTCCGGTTTTTCCAGTCCATGGCTATGGTGGGGGCGGTGGTAATGGGCTGGCCGGCATCGAAGAGGGTGGAATATTGATCCCAGGTCGTTTCATCAGTGGGCAGAATGCTTGTATCAGGGTCGTTCAAGACGAGGCGTGCCAGTTTGCCTCCCAGAACGATGCTATTGTCGGAGATCGTGTTGGAGAGTGTGCCGAAGTACATGGCGTCGGTGGCGTAGTTCAGATCCAGGTCCACGGTGATGAAGTCGGATATTTGCGAATTATCGCCCAAATTATAGTCGGTAGAACTGGTGTCCAGAAAGGATACAGCATTTGAGGCGCCCGTGTTCCAGCTGCCGTCGGGAGCCAATGTTTTCAGGCTCGGGGTGGCCGCCGTCAAAGAATTAAGATCGATCACGTAGATCCTGGCCCTCTGGCTGCTGAGGCCCTCTTTCAAATCCGAAACACAGTCGGAAATCAACAGGCCGCTCATGCTGGGGTCCGTGCTGGGGTCATACTGACCGGCAGTGCCCAAGTCTTCATAGATTATCTCGTCGTCTTCAAACCAGCCTACCACGTCCTTGACAATGGCGGTCTGGGTGTTGGTATCGATGGAGACAAGCTCAGCCCTAGCTCCCGACTGCAAGCCGATCAACTGAGCATTGGCGCTGAAGTTTCCGTTCCTGGTGTCATAATTGAGCCTGGCGCCGTTGGGGCCGGAGCCCAGCACCAGGTACCAGTTGTTGGGAGTGGTCTCAGAATCAATGCTCTTCACCACGATGGCCCCCGGATAACTGGTGGTAAAGCCGAGATCATCAAAGGAGATCTCTGCCAGCAGCACGGGCGCTGTTTCCGGATCGGTTACATCAAAGACCATGTAAGCGGACTTCAGGATCTGGTCAGTGTTGGGGTCGTACACGCCGTCGTGGTTCTTATCTGTCCTGATTCTGCCGCCGCCAAAGCCCATGCCGCAGACCAGGATGGTGCCCCAGCCGCCGGGATGCTTGGAATCGGGTCCGGTATCGGCGTCGCCGGTGAAGATCTTGGCATCGAAGACCTTGGGTTTCGAATCAACGTAGAAGATGTGCTCGTAGTTGGGATCCGTCAGCCAGTAGAGGTGGGGCAGCAGGTTGAAGGGGATATAGGCCCACAGTTCCGCTCCCAGATCATACTCGACCTCTCCGCCATCCTGACTCTGCTTGAAGAATTTCCACTTACCGTAGGTGCTGCTCGCGCTATCGGTGTCCACATAGAAGAAGCCTCCGTTGAAGGCGTGCAGCATGCCGTCGTTGGCGCCGGCGTAGATCACCTTGCGCCGGTCTTTGTACTTGAGCCAGAACTGGCGGTAGGACTCGTCCCGATAAAGAAGGTCGTAGTTTTCCGCCGGTGTTCCCACCATAGTGGGGGTGGAGCCGATGATGTCCCCCAGCCGGTAAGTGGTGTCCAGGGAGCCATTGTCGTCGGAATCGAACATGCGGCTTCTCATGCCGTCTATGTCCTTTCCGCGGATATAATCAATCTGATTATGGGCGATCGTGCTCACGTCAGTGGCGCTGAGGGCCGTGGTAAAAGGCAGTGCCAGGTGCAGGTACTGTTTGATGGCATTGAGTCTTATCAGATTATCAGAGGCGAAGGGGATCACCTCAGTACTGGCAGCCAGCATGTCTCCGTTCAGATCGAGGAAGGTGAAGATGTACCTTTTCTTATCCGTGCCCCCGTAAGTTTTGTTCTGCACAACAAAGGCGTCAGTCACCGAGTTGAGCCAGTCGGCGGCAGACCACAGGTAGACTATGTCATTCATGGACTCATCTGAGGGACTCTGCGCGCTTTTCTCCGATGCACTGAGCTCACCGTCCCCGTTGGTGTCGTCGTACTTCTTGACCACGCCGGGGTTAAAGGCGTCGAATTCGATGATCTTGTCAGCGTCATTATCCAGGGCCTTGTTCCCGTTGGTATCCTCCCGCAGCTCTCCGTGGGCGTCAACCAGGAGGGCTTCTACAGTACTCACCCAGGTCACACTTCCGTACCTGGGATAAAAGATGGACTGATACACCGCGCCTTCACCGGAGCGGGAGGCGGAGAGAACCGAGGCGGCGGTGGATGAGGTGGCCCGCTCCAGGATGGAGCGGAAGGCGATGTTCAACTGCTCTTCCAGGTACAGGGGGTTCTGCACGTAGAAGTAGTTGTCCGGGGTGCCGTCCGCGTCTGAGTCCCACTCGGTAGACAGATCCGGAAGGTTGTTGTTGTTGTGGTCCCTGAAGCTGCCCCATTTGGCCGCATACCACAGGGGGTTGTTCAGCAGTCCCGCTGCGGTGCCGGTGGCGTTGGGGGTAAAAGTTCTGTCAGCGAACTGAGGTAATGCCGTACCATCATCCCAGCCGGTATTGTTCGGGTAGGGGGAGCTCACGGTGGAGGGGGTGTCCAGGAAATAGTCGGGATCCTCATCCGTGTCCGCATCCGCGTCCCTTACTTCCAGGTAGGTACCGTCGGCAGTGGTCCCCGAGATGATGTAGCCGTGGTGCAAGACCAGACAGGCAGAGGCGGTCAAGCTTGTAAGGGTGATCTTGACTTTTGTCCCCAAAGTCGGGTCGTCCTGATCTTCGCCGGCATCATTCACTACCTGATACTCGTATTTGACAATGGAGTCCTGGTCGTGGTCGGCGGCCTGCTCCGCGTCCTCGTAGTTGATTCTAAATACACCATGGGTGGGAGTCAGGGACTCAACGTAGAAGTCCACGATGGTATTGGTGGGCTGAAATGGTGCTGAGGCCATGTCTAGATCCAGTTGACCGCAGCTTTCGCCCACGCTCTTGCCAAAGGGAACCAGGGTTACGGTCTTGGTGGGGTTGCCCAGTTTGATCTCTATTTTCGGCAGGGGTGAGGCCAAGCCCACGGTGTAGGTCAAGACGTTCTGGTCGCTGGTGGCCGAGCTGATGTCCTCCTTGCGGCCAAAGTAAGCCACCGAGGCGGCATAGTAGCTTCCCTGTTTGGTGGGCTCCTCCGGGCAGAGGCCGCGGACGTTCCCGAGGCCGGAAACGGTCTTAGGCGCACAGGAAGTCTCATTAGTCGAGCCCACGCCGCCGATGAAGTAATCGCCCGAGGTAAAGGTGGGGTCGTTGGAAGAGATGGTATCCAGCAGGGTCTGCACGTTCAGGGTGTTGCTGTCCGCTCCCAGACTTACCTCCGTCCAGGAGGAAAAGGCGGAGCCGGGAAGCTGGTCCGAATCGTAGGAGGGGTTGACGTCGCTCAAAACCACCATGAAGGGCTGGCTGCACCAGCGGTCCGAGGCCGAGTAAGGGTTGTCCCAACTGTCCTTGGGAAGGCCCAGATCCACATCGTCGCCGCTGCTGTAGTCGTAAGCGGAGGTGGCGGAGCCGGCACCGGAAAAATACCGCAACCCCTCGTACATCATCTCTGCCGTAGGGTCGCCCCAGTCGGTAAACTCCCCCTCGGTCATGGGCCCTTCCACCGACCAGGCATCCGGAAAGGTGCCGTAGGCATGGATGTCGTAGTCGAAGTTCTTGATCCTCAGTTTGTCGATGGTCTTGATGATGCCCTTAACACTGCTACTGTCCAGGTATTCAAACTCGCCGGTATCGGGGTTAATTTCGTCGGAAATGAGGCCTATCTTCTTCCGCAGCACCCCGCCGGACATGTTCTTGGCGTAGGAGCCGCTGATCAGACCGAAGAGCATCTCCTCGGACTCGCCGTAGCGCTGGAGCAGGCCGATGGGCTTGAAGGAATCGTCCCCCACCCCGAGTTGGCCGTCCTGGCCCGCATAGTGCTTGCAGTTGTCCTCCCGACCCACGGTGGCGTCGCAGACCTTTACCCTCACCACGTAATCTGTGGGTGTCCCCAGGGAGTCGTCTGTAACCGGGTTATTCTGGGAGACCCACTCCCAAATCCTGTTGGGCTTATTTTCCAATACCCGCAACACCGGATTGCCGTTATCAGAGAGGGTGGTGGAGGCGAGAAGGTGGTAGTTGCCGCTGGAGGGCAGGGAATCGATGTCGGCGTATTCCCTGATGTCGTAGCCGTCGGTGGCCACGTCCTTGTATTCCTTGCCCCAGCCGTGGGCATCCTGGGGCACGTAGGCCCTTTGCAGGATGGTGTCGTTTTGATCGTCCGTGGAGCGGTAGCCGCCGTAGAGCACTTTCCTCAGGGCATCCATCCGGGACATGGTGAGGTAGTTGAGGAAATCCCCGCTCCACTCGCCGGAACCATGGCAGGCCTTGTCACTGGATTGGGGGTCAGTGTCGTTCGTATTGTTCTCGGTAAATCCGGAGGGGTTGAACCGGTTTTGACTGCTACTGTAAGTGTAGCACTTGTAGCTGTCGAAGTAGCCGTAGTAGTCGATCTGGGCAGGTTTGTAGCCCACATCCAGTTCCCCGTCTCCATCCAGGTCGGAGGCATCGTTGTAGGCCTCATAGTAGAGCTTGTGACTTCGAGCCAGGACCAGCATCACCAGTGGGGGTGCGGCCGCGGTGAGAAAGGCGGGGGTCATCTGATAATCGTCGTTGTCTTCATTGCCCGCCGGTTGAACTGTGCTGCTGCTCCCGCCGCCGCCGCCGTGGCGCCTCCAGGCGTTAGCAACGTTAGGATCAAAAAAAGGCTGAGTGAAAATGGAGAGTAGCCCTGCCAAAAGGATAACCAAGGTAATTTTTCTGAACATTTTCATGCTCCTATGTAAGGCTGCCGATGGTGGTGGACAGCCGGATCATGCCACCGTCATCACAGCACGTGTCTCCAGCCCAAAAGAATCCTGGCTCGGGTGTTGCGCACATCGTTACGATTAGCCCGGACGTCGTAAGTGATCCAGGCGCCTCCGGCCGAAGCTCCTTTCCCTTTGCCTTCGTAGCCGGCTATTAACTGGACGGCACTTCCGGTGGACAGGGTGGTGTTGCCCACGGCTTTCATGCTGGTGTGGGCACCACCGGTCAGGGTCCAGGAGCCGGTATCAACCGCGGTGAGAGGGTAAATCAGGTCGTAGTTGTCATCAGTAGGAAGACCGGAAACTATTTCGGTGGTGCCGGGTATAAAGTCATCATCCCGATTCATATAGAGGTTTCCGTCTGTCAGATCCACGAAAGTGCCATCTCCCTTTTTGCTCACTCTCAAGACGGCCAGGTTCCCTCTGGTTATTTTATTATCCCAGTCCCGCTCTTCGATATTCTGTTCAATCACCTCACCACACATCTCGGTAGCCCCATCGGCAGCGTAGAAAGCACTCTTGAACAGTTTGTCGTTGGTGGCAATCTGCAGCTCGAAGGTGGTGGTGGTGGTTGCTGAGATGCCTATGAGGGTGAGTACCACCAGCATCAACAAGGCGATGACCAGGGCACTTCCTCTTTGATTATCTATGGCAGATACGGGTTTCATGCCGTCTCCTTTTAGCTAAATAATCTCCGACTTCATGAACTCAACATTAGCGGTTTTTTGCGTTCCTTTATACGTCCAGACAACGATTACCCGCACGGTTTTCACCTTAGTTATCGGCTCGTTCTCGGCGATGTTCCAGTAGACGGTAAATCTTGGGTCGGCTGCGACTGCTGAGCCGTCTGCGCCGGTGGTATCGTTCAAGCCCGCGGTTCCATCACCGTCGTCGTCGTCGAGGTCTGCGTGGTCGTATGCCAAGCGCATCAAGTATTCCATAGTATCCTGGGCCGCGGTCATGGCCTCGGTGATGTCGATGGCCTGAGCATTTCCTTTGATTGAGGAGGCCTGCATGGTGGCGATGGCCAGGAGTCCGAAGGCCAGAATGGCTATGGCAGCCAGAACTTCCACAAGGGTCATGCCCCTGTTGCCCAGTGATTCTGTGATGCAGCCTGGTTTTTTCTTGCCCTTTAACATTATTCAAGTCCCCATGTTGCGGCACAATATGGTGGTGGTCATCAGACGCCTCCGGTAGTTGTCACCGGGCGCGTCAAAGGACCAATAATAAGTATCTCCTTCACTCCAGTGATTTGTATAGGTCATGGTGTTGGTAAAATCCTGAGTAGCCCTGCCGGTCCTGGCCAGGACGGTAACCTGCACCGACCGGATCAAGGGCAGATTGGTAGCTGTAGAAGGATCAAGAGGGTTCCCGTCGCCGTCCAAGTAAACAAAATTAACCCCCTCGATGTTGTCGGCCACCGTTTGCCAATTCCAGGCGCCGCTGTCGTACATGAACTTTTCGAGGGTAAGACTACCGGCGTTAAATCTGTATGCCAGTTGTTCGGTATGGTCGTCTGTATTTATGGAGCCATCCATGTCCAGATCTGCGGTCATGGCCAGACTGGTGGCGCTGGTTGAGGTCTCAGGAGTTGGATTGTCGTCGGGTATTTCCGGGAGAAAACCTTCTATACTCGGGTTTTTCGCAGGATTGAACCCTGCTGCCATCAGGTCCTTTGCCAGCAGGAAGAGAGCCGCCCGGAGGTTTTGCTGCATTTCTACCACCTGTTCCTGGACGACGTAACTGTCCTGTTGCGACTTATAGGTCGAGTAGACGGCGGCCATGATAATTCCTGTCATGGCCATGACAACCAGAAGTTCGGTCAAGGTGAATCCCTGTTGTTTATGGTGTCGGTCTTTCGGGTGCTTTAGATTCATGGTCGACGTTCCTTCACCTCACATTTAACCGTTGCTTATAGAGGTCCATTCAGGCTGACTGCCCCAGCCGCTGATAACACGACGTTGTATGTTCTGGATCCATTGCTCAAGGACACACTTCCTCCTGCTCCGCTAACGGGGATACCTCTGGTATTGATCTGAAAAGTGGTTACGGGCGTGGTGGGAGGAGTCAAGGTTATCCTGGCTGGCATGGTCATTTCTCTCAAAGTCTCGCCACTACCACTAACTAGGACCCTGCATTTGCCAACACCCTCTCCCCCCTCAGTGAACTCTATGGACACTTGGGCATTCCTTTTCGCCGCCTCCAGTTTGGCGAACTGGAGATAGGAGACTGCGTCCCTGGCTGTGGCTCTAAGGTTCATGTTGTTTCGCCATGAAGGGAGGCTAAAAGTTGCCACAGTGGCCAGAATTGCAATAATGGCCAGGATTACTATCACCTCAATGATGGTGAAACCGCGGGTATGGTGGTTATGGTCGGCATCTACCGTCAAGAGAACTTTTTGCAATAATTGTTTCACTGGGCAGCCCTTTAAGATTGCCGAAATTACTGTTGTTAATGCCATTTCTGGATCCTCCGGCGAGTTATTTGAGCAAATTCTGTGCCATTAAAAAGGAAATGTTGACTGCCAGGGAGATGAAAAGAAGTCAAACCCTTGAAGATAAAAAATGCGTTGTAATAACAGGATGTTGTTATCTCATATTCGAAAGGATGGAATTTGCCTTTGCCCCGGGAGGATTCGGGAAGGCAGGGGATTTCTACAATAATTTAATAGTTGGTTAATTTTTTTAATAGTAAAATCCAGCCCGAATGTTTCATGAATTCACGCCTTGGCGTGACTGCGACCGTGGATATGGCCGTCCTTCCGTCCGTCCTCGGGTGTTCCTTCGACAGGCTCAGGACAAGCTCACCCTGCGACGTAACGTTCAGGTACGGTTCGGGTCCAATCCCGCGGTAGCGCGGGACGGTCGCCCGGTGGAATAGGGTTCCCTCCGGGAAATTCAACGGGGTTCGCATCCCCCTTGGCGAGAGTTGGCCGGGATGACGACTGGTGAAATGGCCTCCGACGGGAGGGGATGATGAGATTGCAGGGCAGCCTCGCAGGGAGAATTTAATCAGCTGCTGCAACTGGGGTGTGGTGAGATAAGGAGGCGAGTCTCAACTGCTTGAACAGTAAACTAGTGTTTCTTCAGCACTATGATTCTGAGGTATTTTATTTTTTCCTTGGTTTTGGCCTTGGGGTCGAAGATTTTTTCTCCGATGATCTTGATTTCAGTTCCACCTTTAAGCTCAGCGAACGTAAGAACTGTTCCATCCTGGCTCTGAATCATAATATCTTGGTCAAATGTATAGAGCTTCCCACTCACTTCATAAATCCGGCCGTCCGGAGCAAAATCACCAATGATGCCCTGGATTTCGATGGTTTTGTTGGGTTTTGCCCCGGCGAAGGCAGGGATAAACACCAGGGTCAGGCACAGGAGGAATAGGTTGGTTTTCATTGATAAGTACTCCTAGCACAGGTTAGTTTTCAACCCTATCAATTCCATCATTCCAGGAAGCCCACTAATCCACTGTCCTCCAAGAACCAATGCCCCAGAGCCTACCGGTCAGAGTTACGGTCTCAACATGTACGGTAGCATCACTGGTCTGCACCATGATGCTGGACACTCCGGTGCCGAGATCCCGGTGGAAGACGGGTTTCGAGGGAAGACCAACGCTCAATGGTTTGTATCTTTCCGTGATATTGCCACCAGTGTCTGCATGGAGGGTGGTGTGGTCACCTGAGGCGGCAATAAAGCCTGTCTTGTAATCCACTGCATACAATCTGGCATCCCCTCCGTAGCCACAAATATCTTCGTTGGGATAAAAGGAGGTGAAAAAGGAAACGCCGGCAACAACTACTGATTCCTCCACCACTCTCTCTCCTGGCTCCTCTGCTGGGTCATCCAGGTCGAAATACCAGCCCACTCCATCTCTCTTGTCCATGAAACCCTGCTGTTGGGCTTCGGTAAGTTCAGAAAGATAGTCGCTGAGCTCTCCCTCGGTGCGCAGGAGGGTAATATCCGCCAGATCATCCGGACCGAGGGGTGTTGTGGGGGCAACGGTATAGTGCTGGTGATTCTTGTCCAGTGCAGGCCTGAAAGCTTGATACTTTTTGTCAATGAGGCAATAGTAGGCGTTCTGGGTAGTGTCATCTTTATCGGCGCCAACCAGGTATTTCCCGGTGCCGAAAAATATCCTCAGGTTTTGCTGGTCATCAAAGACCAGGGTAGGCCTGCCAGTGATGGGCTGGCCGCCCGTATCGAACAACTTGACTTTCTTCCAGATGGTAGCGTTGTAATCGTAGTAGAACTTCCACAAGGCGCCCTCGGTGTCGCCTGCGTAAATCAGATCGAGATAGCCGTCGTTATCGGAGTCCACCCCAACCGGAGAGGTCAGGGTGTAGTAAGGGTTTGAACCGGTTTTGGCCTGGGTGGCCAGTTCTTCTCCAGTCGAGATGCCTTCTTTCCAGATAAATTCCTTGCTGCCGTCGGTGAAATTTACCGCGGCAATCATTCCGGCCCTCCCGTCAGTTTCATCGTAGCCGGAGGTGATGATGGCGAGCCACTTATCTACCTCTCCGCCTCTTCCTTCCAGAACTTTAACCCTGCCGACGAAGGGGATGGTCGAGGACTTTTGCCCTGAAAAGAGCACCTTGTCCCAGAGGATGGAAACGGAGTCCGCAGCAGGGTCGGTTATATCGAGGGCAAAGTATTCCTCCCCTCCTAATCTATTCCCTCCCAGCAACACGGTTTTCCAACCGGTCCACTCTTTATCCTCAGCATCACTTTCCCGCCAGGTCTCATCCCAAACATCATAAGCTGTTGGAGATAGATCCACATAGTACTTGTGACAGGCCTCGAGAGTGAGATTAGTCAGATATTGACGTATGTGTTCTGGAATAAAGGACCAGGTTTCTGAACCATCCAGAGCGCTGAAGGCGTGGAGCATACCATCGTTTGCTCCCACGTAAATCATGGTAGCTCTACTGAGGTTATTGCTCTTGAAGGTCTGATAGTCGTCCTCCAAGAAAAAGGCTCGGGGCGGTCCCACTACGCTTGGAGCGGAGGAGATTATGTCACCCAGGAACCAGCCCTTTCTGTCCCGGTACTTGCCTCCGTCGTTGCTGTCATCACCCCTCAAGAAATCTATAATGTCTCCAATTTCGCTGTCGCCAGCCCCTAACCATTCACTGTTCAGCGCCTCCACCAGAGTGGGATTGTCCCTCTCGAACTCCTGCTTCTTGTTGGTTAATTGCGAGGCCATGTAAGTGAAGATTTCCCGGTCACCGGCGGTCTCCAGATCTACCCTGTCGGCCAATACCTGGCCGGCCTCCCAGAGGGGAATCTTTCCATCGTAATAGGGCTGGGTAAAGGCCTCCAGAAAACCCTGCCAGGAGAGAGGCAGGAACTTGGCCCGGATAAGGTAGTCTGTCGATTCGGCTGAAGTGGTTATAGTTGAGACTGCCGCACCTGCTGAGACTCTGTTGAGAATATCGGTGATAGCCCTGTGGAGGGCTGTGTTGAGGGCAGGGGCGTTGTTGGCGGTGAAATAGAGTCCCCCTCCATTGGCGGCTGTTTGTCGCAGGAGAGTGAAATCTGTATAAAATCCAACTACATAGGTAACTAAGTTTTGCTTGCCTTCGATGTCTGAGCGCAGGTCTTTGTCATACAAATATTTGGCCACGTCATCGAGATAATTAGTCCTACCTTCATCATAGCGATTGCCAGTGTACTCACGATCGCCGCTATCACTGTCGTGGTCGTAGTTGCCAATGACATCGGTGACGATGTCCCAATCATTATCGAAGGATGGCTCGCCATCTGTTATAAAGATAGTGAAAGATTGTTGACACTTGTTTTGTATGGGGCTGGTTGCATCCAGGTATCTACCTTTATCATCTGTATTAGAGGCTATGCAGTCATTGATGCCGCCCGGCAGGGAGACGTAGGCAAAGTAGGTATAGTCCGCATCGCCGGTTATACCCTGATAGTTGCCTCCCAAGGTGACCGGGCCCGCAGCAAAGGAGTTTGCGTAGATATCGAAGCTGCCATTTGAGGTGGTGACAGTGTCTTCGGTGAGGGAGTAGCTTGCCGCAAGCCAGGCAGGAATTGTTTTTCCCCTCTGATATGCCACATAGACGGTTGCCGGAACAGGAAGATTGAGATAGATCAACCGGTCTCTGTGATTCTCTTTAAATTTGTCCCAAGTTCTGATGGCCACGTAATTATCGAACTCTGCTGGTTGGGAGTCGATGGTGGCATCGAGGTCAAGCCAAGGCTTTTCTCCGTGGGAAAGTGTCCCTGTTGTATAGTAGCATTGGCTGTCGGGATCATCAGGGTGATAGGCCGTGCCGTAGTAACCAAAGGGTGCAGGGCCCTTGCCGGCTTTCTTGGTGGTTGTGTAGGAGTCGTCAGTGTCCCAATCATTGTCGCTGCCGCCGGTCAGGCTGGCGGTTATGGAGGTGGCGGTTACCCCGGTTATGGCGCCATATGAGCCGTCAGTGGTGTTGAAGATAAGATCGCCGATTTCAATGCCGTCGTTGACAAAATCGGCATTGCTATCCGTCAGGATGTCTGCATCATTGCTACCGGTGTGAGAGCCCGCCACTTCTACAGTAGCAAAGTACTGTCCGGCTGTGGCTAGGGTTTCGGCCAGGTTGGTCCAAGTCGAGGGGACGCCACTGTCAGGTCCCCAGTCATCAATGTAGGCTTTAATCTCGCTTCCCGGCGTGCCAACAGGCTTCAACAGCTTGCCGCCCTGTCTGACGTAGGGATCTTCAATGCTGATATTCGGATAAATGCCTGATACATAGTTCTCAGAGCTGCTGGCATCCATTCTCATCAAGCCGAAGCGGACATTGGGAAAATCATCGATGATCTCCTTCACCACTTCTTTGGCGGTAACCCAGTGGGAGCCAGAGCCACTCCCCATGGATGCTGAATGGTCCAGAATTATGAGAATATTGGGTCTGCCCGTCTCGCTGGCAGAGAATGGAGGATAGGGGCAGTTGTCCAGTCCTTGTGCATTTACCCAGTGGGAGTCAGCCGCGATCAGGATGAACAAGAGGCTAAGGAAAAAGTGAAGGAGTAAGTACTTTTTCCTGAGTAAAATCATGTCAATAGCCCCCCATGTCGAAAACCTTGCCCGCGGTTACCATCACTTCTGAGCGGGCGTTGCCGGGTCCGACCCCAACAGAATCAACTCTGTAATTGAATCTTCTAAAGTTGGTACCATAACCCGGCACCGGCGTTGTTCCGGTGAATTCTACCTTTACGAAATATTGGGTGTTGTTATCCTCTGCTAGAGGGATACCATCCGTATGCGCTTCCTCAAGGTTTCCCACAGCCTGAGTGAAGGTCTTTGTTTCACCATCCCAAACCAGGTTGTCGGTAGGCCCGGGGTACTGGTCGTCCAGCCAGTTCAAAGTCCTTTGCCAGCCGCTCTCGGCGGAGTAAAAGGCCAATTCGTAGAATCTCTCGCCGCCGGCCATCTGCACCTCCACGGTGCTGGTGGTGGTGGCAGAGATGCCCATGAGGGTGAGCAACACCAGTACCAGCAAAGCCAGCACCAAGGCGGAGCCTTTTTCATTGGCGCAGATTGAAGCAAGGTGTTTCGTGTTCTTGAGCTTTTGCAATAACATTACTTCAAACATCCCTCTTCTGAAGGATCATTGAATATCCAACAGCAGAACAAGGAACCGCAGAATGATGAAGTGATTACTTCGATATTCGACATTCCTTGTTCGATATTCTGCGGTTTTGCCTTATAAGAAAATCCTCCCCTAACTCAGATTCGCCCTGACAAAATCCAGGGCAATACGTTTAACCTTTTTCCTCTCGGTCCAGGTTACGATGACCCGCACGGTCTTGCTGTTCGGCCGCGGCTGATTTATCGCCACATTCCAGAATATATTGTATCTACCATGGGTTTGGCTCTGGTCCGCCGATCCACCTGTTTGATTCAGCCCAAAATTTGCGATACTGTCAACCGGACTTCCCTCATCATCATCGTCTACACCGTTTTG
>JARRNM010000057.1:35717-40153 GCA_037384945.1 Deltaproteobacteria bacterium | reverse complement strand
CCTTTTCAAAACCCCCGGCCGGACGAGAGCGGTCAGCGCTATCACTCCTCCCTCCCCTTGATTGTCAGCCCTGAGAATGAAAGTTAAGTACTTAATGGTAACAATGATTATTAGGGCCCAAAACATGAGAGAAAGGACCCCGAATACGTTATCAGCCGTCACTGCAATGCCGTATTCGCCATGAAAACACTCGCGGATTGCATAGAGCGGACTGGTACCAATATCGCCGTATACAACTCCTAGGGCGGCAAGGGAGAGCTTTGCCAGGCTGTGACCGCCCAGTCCCTGCGCAGTTTTATCCAGCTTTTGATTTTTTACTGTTGCTTCACCCATAAGTGATGGCCCTGCTAGGTAAGCCCTATCGTTGTTTCTAGAATCGTAGAGTGTTTCTCACCTTCAGACACATCCCAAGCCCGGATATTTTATGAATTACTGTAGCGAGACCATGAAGATGAACGTGCCACCGGGTCGATGATCGTGGGATGCGGATTGCGGATTGCTGAATGAAAATTCTCTGAAAAGTACGTAGGAGCCAGAGAACCAACGGAGAAATGCGAAGTGTTAATTTCGATAGCATCAATGTAGTCAAAAATCCGAGATCCGAAATCCGAGATCGAAGCCGAGGCTTAACTAAACTGTACGTTGCAGGATGAGATGTCCTGCCTGTCCCGAGCGTAGCCGCGGGGAGCCTGCCGAAGGAACACCCGAGGACGGCAGGCTTCCAGCTCGGAGAGAAGAACGGTCATATCCGTGGTCGCAGCAGGTCATTCATGAAATATCCGGCTTAGCTCTCTTTTCTATAATATTTCATGGCTTCGGGGAGAAATTCTTTGATTTTTTTGATCCTGGCCTGGTCCGACGGGTGGGTGCTCAAGAATTCCGGCGGCGCCTGGCCATCTTTCATTTTGGCCATTCTTTGCCAGAAATCCACGGCTTGGTGAGGATCGTAGCCGGCCATGGCCATGAATATCAGGCCCAGGTGGTCCGCCTCCGATTCTTGTAAACGGCTGTATGGCAGCAAGATCCCCACCTGCGTCCCCACCCCGTAAACAGCCAGCCATAGCTGGCTGGTTTCGGAGGGATTTTGATCGAGAGCCACCGCCAGTGCCATGCCCCCCATTTGAGTTAGCAAGGCCTGACTCATCCTCTCGTTGCCGTGTCTGGCCACGGCGTGCGCTATCTCGTGTCCCATGACCGTGGCCAAGCCGGCCTCGTTCTTGGTGATCGGCAGAATTCCCGTGTATACCACCACCTTTCCACCGGGCATACACCAGGCGTTTGCTTCCTTATCCTCCACCAGATTGAATTCCCAGGCATAACCGTCCAGTTGGCCTGATAAGCCTTTCTCCTTAAAATATTGCTCCACCGCTTTCTCTATCCTGGTTCCAACCCTTTTCACCATCTGGGTTTCCGCTTGATTGGTACTCAGCTTGTGCTCTTTAAGAAATTTGTCGTATTCTTGAAAGCTTGTAGCGAGCATGGTGGATTCGGGCACCAGGTCGAGTTGTTTGCGTCCCGTTATGGGCACCGTGCTACACCCCACTAGAACAAAGGCCGCAATGGCCAGTACCATCAATTTTTCTCGTAAGGATCTCATCACAGGCTCCTAACCAGGATAATTGTCACTGCCGCCCTTGCCCCTTGGGACATTGCCTCCAGCTGCTCCCCTCGGGGCAATTGCAGCCAGATTATTTTCCCCCAAAGCTCAGAATGTAGGCCGCCAGATCCTGCCGCTCTGTATCGGATATCTTCTTGGTCTTCTTGAGTTGGCCCACCATCACCCGCCCCTTGCCGGGATCCACCAGGGGCTCAGATTCACCTCTTAAATACTGAGTGAGTCGCTGCTCCTGCCCACTATAGGCTTTGGCAATTTCCTCGAGCGACGGGCCAGCGGATTTTCTGTCCGGTTTGTGGCAGATATGGCACTTCAAAGACTGGAATGTTGCCTTACCTCCCAGATCCTTCGCCCACGCCATCGTTCCTAGAATCAGAAAGCTACAAGCCAGGAAAGCCATTAAGTTCGAGAGAAGTAAACGTTTCATCTAAAGCCTCCTCCTTATTGTAGTTCATTGTATACGCTTCATCTAATATTTCGAAGTCCCCGGACTAAATCATTCTGTAGCGTTAGCCTCACCGACCGGTATTCGGACCTCCTGTATCCGGCAAAAGATGGGGAAAATCGTCAGACCCTTAGATCACCAGGCTGGATAAGCAGCTACACGGTCTTTTTCTTCAGAGCCTGAGCTTCTATGTAGATCTTGGTTGCTGTGGGGACGGCTTTTTTCACCCGAGATTCAATACGGTCGATTGCAGCTTCCAACTCATCAGTGGAAAGGCCGTCGACAAACTCCACATCGATGTTTACCAGAATTTCATCCGGACCCAGGTGCATGGTTAGAAGCCTGCCGCATTGGGTAATTTCCGGCATAGTACAAATTGCCGAATTTATTTTTTCTCGGTCCCTCCTCGTGGCACTTTCCCCGATGAGCAATTCCTTGGTTTCCCTAGCCAAGAAAAGAGCCAGCACCAAGAGAACTACACCAATGAGAATACTAGCAGCTCCGTCGAAAATGGACATTTTGGTTGTGTAGGCCAAGGTAATACCCACCGCTGCCACCAGGAGGCCGATCAAGGCAGCAGTGTCTTCGAATAAGACCACGAGGACCGTGGGATTCTTTGACCTGACAGCCATATCCATGAGACTTGTAAACCCTTTCCCTGTTTTAATTTTTCTTGCCTCAGAGAGTGCCATATACCAGGGACACGCCTCAAAAACCATTGCCAGGCCGAGAACGACCAGAGGGAGGGTTAGGGACTTCACCTGCTCGGGATGGATCAATTTGTTGATGCCCTCGTAAATAGAAAGGGCGGCCCCAACAAAAAAGATGGAGACCGATACAACAAAGGCCCAAAAATAGAGCTCTTTTCCGTAACCGAAGGGGTGGTTGTCGTCAGGAGGCCTTTCCGCCCGCCGGTGACCTATGAGGAGCATTATCTGGTTGCCACTGTCCGCCGCACTGTGAAAACCTTCCGCCAGCATGGCAGCACTGCCGGAAATGGCTGCAACCACGAACTTCATCAACGCTATGGCACAGTTGCCGATCAGGGCGGCATAGATGACCTTCTTGTCTGAATGTTTTCGCATTTAGATTGGTTAAATATCCCTTCGAGCCAGTAAATTAATGGACAAGCCAACCTGCCAATCCACCGCTGTCCTGCAAAACTTTCCCGGTAGAGCCGTTTAAAAAATACTCCTTTTAGTCCAGTGATCTCAGACTGTCTTCAGAGCCAACTACGGCCGCGATCATGAGTTTGCTCAGGTGAGTTACGGCTCACCCCTCTGTTCAGGGTGCTGTTCTTGTGGCGGCGGAATTGCTCTGGCTTCAGTCGCTTTTTCTTGCTTTCTACGTATCCAGCTCCACAATCGCCCGGAAATAAATCCCAGCATAAACGTTCCCGCCAAAATCAGTGCTCTGGACACGTGGGTACTCCAGAACAAGAAGCGCACCTCCAACACCTGGGTGTTCTGAATAACGAAAACGGCGTAAAGCGAACCTAGAACGACTGTGGCAACACGTTTAATGTTCATCCTCTCTTACTCACTTCCTCAAGCGCCATCATTCCGCTGAGTATAACCCTTTCGAAAAGCCTATGCCGAGCGGCTTGCCTGCATCGTGGGGCAGCTACAGGGTGGTGGTCGGAAAAGCGGGATTGGTAACTTCATTTCACAACCATTTCTTTTTCTTAAAATAAAGAATCATTATTATGAATACTGTAACCACAACAATCCAAAACACAAGGTAAGAATATCTCCATTCCAGTTCCGGCATATACTTAAAGTTCATTCCATAGATGCCGGCCAGAAAAGTCATTGGAATAAATATAGTTGCAATGATAGTTAATACTTTCATAACTTGATTCATTTTGTTCCCTACACTTGATAAATAGATATCCAGCATCGCGGACAGCATGTCTCTAAAAGTTTCTATTGTATCAATTACTTGAATGGCATGATCATATACATCTCTTAAGTAAACAAAAACATCTTTTTTAATCAAAGTCGAGTCGCTCTTTGCCAAAGCCCCTATCACCTCACGTAAGGGCCAAACCGCCTTTCGAAAGAAGAGCATGTCCCTCTTCAGGTGCTGGATCAGTTGCAGATCTTCTTGCTCGGGCTCGGCCACCACCTGTTCCTGCAACGCCTCTATATTTTCCCCGAGCACCTCCAGGATGTTGAAATAGCTGTCCACGATGGCATCAATCAGAGCATAGGCAAGATAATCGCTGCCCTTCTTTCTAATGCGGCCTTTGCCGTTTCTCAACCTTTCTCTGACCTGCTCGAAAACATCTCCTTGTTTTTCTTGAAAAGAGATGACGAAATTGGAACCAACAATTAAACTGATTTGTTCTCCCTCCAGTTGATTCTCTTCTTCATT
>JARRNM010000057.1:0-35706 GCA_037384945.1 Deltaproteobacteria bacterium | reverse complement strand
GATGATCGTCAAACTCATCAAATTTTGGCCTCTGATGCGTATTCACCACATCCTCTTGAAGCAAGGGGTGAAGAACGAAATGAGCCCCAAGTTTTTCGATAATCTCAGTTTGATGAACCCCATCTATATTGATCCAGGAAACAGATGAAGTATCCTTGAAGGGAAACCAGTCTTCAATCTTTTTGATTTCTCTTTCAGCATATTGATTCGCATCGTAATCAATAACTGTGATCCTGACCTCCTCTACCTTTTTCTCTCCCACAAAAACAACAGTGCCGGGGGGAAGACCGGCCTTCTTCGAAGTCTTTTCTAGAAAAAGAGACATTGTCTTTCACCTCACTCTTATTTTTTGTCAATCTGTTAAGTTATAAGAAGGGTGCTTTAAATGCAATAGCATTAAGATAGCCACCAACCTCACCTAGGGCAACTAACGACCGGTGAGCTCTCCAGTGCCTGAGGTTTGTCATTCCCTTGACTAACCGGAGTTTTTTCTTAATATGACACTACTGATATTATGCCGCCTTCTGTTAGCCCGGATGGTTCATGAATTGGTGTCACGAGGCCACGAAGATGGGCGTGCCACCGGGCTACCGTCCCGCGGTACCGCGGGATTGGCCTCGAGGCGTACCTGAATGGCACGTCGCAGGGGCCGACACCCGAGGACACACGGAAGGACGACCATATCCGTGGCCGCAGTAAGCGATTCATGAAATATCCGGGCTAGGGAGATAAGAGATGAAAATCTACACAGGTAGCGGTGATCGCGGGAAAACCAGCCTTTTGAGCGGAGAGCGGTTGGGCAAATCAGACCTCCGCGTTGAAGCTTACGGGGACGTGGATGAGCTGAACAGCTTTTTGGCAGGGTTAGTTGCTGCACTGCCGCCAACAGAGGGTGGGCTGGCAGAAGAAATCAAACAGATTCAGTCGGTTCTCTTGCATATTGGAGCCCGCCTTGCCGTGACTCCTGGATCGCCGGTTTCGGCAGAACTGGAGGAAATTACCGAAGAGCACAGCAAAGAACTGGAAAGGGCCATTGATCGCATAGATGAGAGTCTTCCACCGCTGAAGGATTTTCTCCTCCCTGGGGGACACATATCGGCTGCCTGGGCCCACCTGGCCAGAACTGTCTGCCGCAGAGCCGAGAGACATGTGGTGGGACTCTCGACAAGTCAAGCCGGGATTGGAAATGGTGAACAGCTCAGGAATGTGATTGTTTATTTGAACCGCCTCTCCGATTACCTTTTCGTCGTTGCTCGCCTTTGCAACAAGATCCACGGGCTTCCTGATACTGTCTGGAAGAAATGAAGAATCCAGGTTCGGAGGACCTAGCTTTGAGCTGCAACCGGATGAGGATTTTGGGGTATCTTCTCTATAACTCAGTCTATGGGAGTAGTGGAGTAATGGAGTGGTGGGTGTAGGAATAAGTAGTCCCGAGTTCTCAGTATCAATTGTCAAGGCGTCGGGTGTCAGGTGTCAGGCAGAAGAAACAAAAACGCTGAAACCTGAACACTGAAACCTTAGTAAACTCTACCCTAGCCCATGGAACATCCCGCTATGCGTGGGAGGACCAGGTTTTCGGGACCCTAATGAGACCAATATCCTCCAAAGAGCAAGCCGGTGGGATTTATTCCACCAAAATACTCGCTAGGTCTTGGCTCACAGAGCGGGTTTTCGAGATAGAGCTCTCCAGGCCTTCCACCTTTCACTTCTTAGCTGGGCAGCGTATCCGTTTGCTTCATGGTGCAATTGGCCGGGATTACTCCTTGATCACTGCACCGTATGATCCCACCCTAGCCCTCTGCCTAAAGAAGATCGAAGGGGGTGAGTACTCACCCATTCTCGCCTCAGCCGAACCGGGCACCAGCCTCTCTTTCACCGGCCCTCTTGGATATTTCACCTATCGCCCTTCAGAGAGGCCTGCCGTCTTTGTGGCCACCGGAACAGGCATCGCCCCTTTTGTTTCCATGGTCCGCAATGGTATAGCCGACTTCACTCTCCTCCACGGTGTACACCAGGCAAATAGCTTGTATTATCAGGATATTTTTCGCCGAGCCGCTCGCCTCTATATCCCTTGTCTAGGGGCAGATACAGGCGAAGCCAGCAGTGGTGACAATATCTTTCGCGGCAGAGTTAGCCATTATCTTGCAGAACATCTGCCTCCAAATGTGTACGACTTTTATCTATGCGGGCGCCAGGAGATGATCCGAGATGTGACTCTGCTGGTGGATGAGAGGTTTCCCGGTTCCTTAATCTACACGGAAGCTTTTTACTGATTGCAGATGTAAGAATGCAGATTTCAGATTAATTAGTGTTCATTCGGAAACTTGTTTCTCGGTTGTCATTCTGAGGAGTCCCGCGAATGGCGGGACGACTAAGAATCTCAAGACCCTTCGCTCCGCTCAGGATGACAGCGCTGAGGTTTCTTCGCGGAGCTTGTCCTGAGCTCGGCGAAGGGCTCAGAATGACACTGGGGAGTTTCTAGATGGACACTAACTATTCCATCTCCCGGGCTTGGCCTTTAAATCTACAATCTCAAATCTGCAATCCAAAATCATAAAGGTAATGTCGAAGGCGTGCTGGTGAACCTAGTGCGTTTCACCCATTTCCAGAAACCGCAGTCCAATTTGCTGTGCCACCAGAGGCGCATTTCCTCCAGCCCGGTTGTTGACAATTATGTTTAGGCGCACATGGTTATCAATTCCTTCCCACATCAGCTCGGCTGTCTCCTCTACCATAGACCGGGGCAACATGGAGGGCACCAAGGTGTTGAAAGGATGGGCTTGGGCGTAAGCCTCTTGGTAGCGTGCCCCACGAGGGGTCATTAAACGGATTATGCATTGACCGCCGGAGTTGAAAAATCTACGTCCTGATTTGCTAAACTGCTCACTAAGGGAGGGGAGCCAGGTCCAGTGCGACAGCACCTGCCCAATCCCATGTTTTTCCATGACCTTGAACACCGGACCAGAGAGGTAAGGCTCAGTTCGTAATTCTATATGGTAACGGGTATCTTGCGGGATTTCTTGAAAAAACAGATCAAGGTCCGCTGCCAGGTCCTTCGGGGAGGAGCGGTCCTTCTTCCGTTGATATTCTTGCTCAAAAATGAACCCAGTGAGATAAGGCCCCAAAATGGTCACCGCCGGATCGTAGAATTGACCAGTGAAGATATCCTTGTTCAGATAGTTGATGTTTTCGACGAACTTGCTCCCTCGCCACATCTTTTGCGCGCAGACTTCCTGGGGAACTTTGAGTATGACATTGTCGCCTTCTTTTAGGTACTGCCGGTATTTCTGGAGTACGTGGTAATTTGGAGTGGGCTGTCCATTTTCTTCCAACAGGAGACGATAAAAGGTAAAATCCAACTCCAGGACCCGGAAATGCTGGAAGTACTCCTCAACACTGTCCACTGGGAGAACTTCTTCCACAAATGATTTCCCGCCCACAGTTTTTTTCCTGCGGGTGATTCTAGCGGTGTAACGCTCTTGCGAATAGATCTGTCCGAGCCAACCGGCATAGCGGTCACTGGCCGTTCCCATGAACACGCGGGGTTGAAGACCGCGAAAATAGAAATTCTGCAGATCGAGAGTTTCTCGCTCAGACATGGTTCCCACCATGCGTAGCGCCTGGGAAACTAGGCAGTAAGCACTAAGCATTATGCCTCGGAACGAGGAGCGCCTTTAACTATTTGATCCGAGACATGGGGTTGGGTTAAGCTGAAGACCTTTTTGGCAAAAAACGATCCCACACGGGCATCACATATCACTCATCAGATACTTTAAAGGGTAACCAGATAAATATGAGTATTAAACTCAAAAAAAGACGCCTCGCCTATTACATCACCCCCCATGGCTTTGGACATGCAATTCGTTCCCTAGAGGTGGTGACTCAGTTACTGCTGCAAGCACCAGAATTGGAAATTGTCATCATATCCACCCTTCCACAGTTTCTTTTCAAGCAAAATCTGCAACACTCTCTGTCCGTCCGGGCAAAGCAGCTGGACATTGGTTTGGTTCAACAAGATAGCCTACGCTTCGATTTGCTTGCCACTCTAAAAGGACTGGAATCCCTTCATGCCGATCAAACCAATCTGGTGTCGGAGGAGACCAATTTTCTTGAGACCAGCGGAATCCAGGCTGTAATCTGCGATATTCCCTTTTTGCCCTTTGCCGCAGCCTCTCAGGCCGGAATCCCGGCAATCGGTATTAGCAATTTTACCTGGGATTGGATCTATCAGGCATACATTCCCTCGGACTCCCGCTGGGTCCCCCTGGTAAAATGGATCCGAAAATCTTATGAGCAATGCGATCTTTTCCTCCGGTTACCTATGCACGGCGACTGCTCAGCCTGCCCCAATATCCAGGATGTTCCTCTCGTGGCTCGCAGGGCCCAAAAACATCGGGATGAGACCAGGCAAATCTTAAAACTGGACTCAGAACGGAAAGTATACCTTGTATCCTTCGCTTCTCTCGGGTTGACAGAGACGGCCCAAGAGAGGGTGCAAAATATCAGCCACGCCCTCTTTCTCTATAAACACCCCCTTAGCTTTCGTTTCAGCAATGGCATGTGTCTCGATGACCTGCCCCTTTCCTATGAGGACGTGGTTGCCGCAGTGGATGGGGTCATCACCAAGCCCGGTTACGGCATTGTGGCTGACTGTCTTGCCCACTCCACCCCTATTATTTATACAGACAGAGGGGTTTTTCCCGAATATGATATTCTCGTCCAGGAGATGAGCAAAGAGTTGACTACCGTATACCTCTCCTCCGAAGATCTTTATGGGGGGAAGTGGAGGAGTGCCATCTCAGAACTGGAAAACAAACCTCGCCATGAATCTACCATCCCCTGCAACGGGGCAGAGGTTTGCGCCGAGGTCATTCTGCGACATCTCACTTGATCACTCAAGGTAGATGGAACCGGAAATCGATACAGAGGAACGAAACGGGGGCATGGAGAAGCGGTTAGACGGGGATAAAAGATCGGAGATCGGAGGTCAGACGTCCACCAGATTTCCCCAGCGCTGCCGTCAGCAGTCTTAAAATCTGGACTGGGTTCGCATAAATTATTATCACCTCCGGGTCGAAAACGGTCCTGTGAAGTGGGGCCACCAGGGTGTATTGATATTCCTCTAAGCAAAATTTTTCTACCTGTTTTTCTGAGAGCACTCCGGCCTCTTTGGTTTCGGTGTACATCCCAGCGTAACCGTGGCCTTTTATATAGAACTCACTCGGTTGCCGGAAACGAAAAACAACTGCGGTCAATGGACATGAGATATCCTCTTCCCCCAGGGCCACAACCCAGCCGTAACGTCTTGCCAGGGCAAGGGCCTGGCAGGTAGCGACCTTAATCTACAGATCCTGTGCGGACCGCTTCACCATTTCCGGTAAAGGCTCGCCTGGTTTTACCATTCTCACTGCCACTGGAAAGCACCCTAACCGCACATGTTTGCTCAGTGCATCTTGAAATTTTGCGAGATAGGTCTTCGCTTTGTCCTCCTCCTGAAAACAAATGGATGAAGTGAACTAAAATGTTCAAAGAGAAAAAGGCTAAAAGGCAGAAAACTGTTTTGGCCAGGCACTTTCGAGGCTGTTAGATTACCAATTCAATACCACTCTTTTCGAGGAGAGAACGGAGATAATTCAAGCTTTCCCGGCCTGCTTCCTCGGGCGTATCCACATATGGGTAAAGCTCAAGGCTGACGTCCTTTTGATACCCGAGTCTGATCATCGTCTTGAAAACTTTCGATAGCTGGATGGATCCGTGTCCGAGTATAAGGTGATTGTGGACCCGGGTTGCAGCAATGTCTTCGAGGTGCACGTGTCCAATCCACTCGAAAAGCTCCTCAAAGGCTCCACTTGGGTCCTCGCCAGCACAAAAGAAGTGTCCAATATCGAAATTAAGTCCAATGGCAGCTGACTTGACACCTTTAATGAACTCCTTGAACTCCCTGGTATTTTCCAGCAAAAGTTCCGGCTCAGGCTCAACCAAAATCTCTATGCCCAATTCCTCGGCCACTGGAGCGACCCGTGCTAATCCTCGGTGAAACAAGGCTATGGCCTCCTTTCTTGCCATGTTGGTTGGAGGACCACCCGGTGGAACCGAGATATTCTTACAGCCGAAAAAATCGGCAAGCTCTAAACACTTTAGGGTGTGTTGAATTCTGATCTCTCGCCTTTCCTCCTGTGGTTCGATCCACGAGGGCAGGTAGGTATCCCCAACCGCAAACAAGGTAAAGCTGTTCAGATTTGTAACCTTGAGACCATATCGGCTGATCAGGGACTTGAGGCGGGCTAATTTGTCCTCTCCGTAATCCGGCGGATAAAGGTGTGGCCTGTCACACATGATCTCTATGCCACGGAAGCCCAGCTGGGCTATTTTTTCTATTGCTTCCAAGAGGGAGAATTTCACGAAAGCGTTGGTGCTGTAACCCAGGATCATCTCCAATTCCTTTGACTCTAGTGCAAGAGCAGCGGGTGAAGGGTAAACCTCTCCCTTAAGTAGCCAGTAGTCAGCAGCCAGAAGGTAATGACAGTCTCTATATTCGCGCCTCCTGCATTCTGAGTTCTGGCGCCTCTTATAGGCTTTGGTGCCTAGTCCTTAGTGCATGGTGCCTAGTGATTTGCTATCTGCTGCCCACGGCATCCTGTTCGCTGTCTTTTAAGATTATCTCCCGGCACCATAATCCCAACTCGCAGAGCACGGCAACCTGGTCCTGAAAAGTCAACGGGGGCTCATGGCCCACCGGTTGTTTATAGTAGAATGCCAACTCTGGAACCGGACCTGAACGACCGGCCATTTGGAGGACAGTCATCCAGCGGGCGAGGTCCAGTACCATAGGGGCCGCCAGAACCGAATCTCGGACTTGCAAGTTCAAGCGCAGGCTCATTGGCAGCCCAAACACGCCAAGGAAGTCAATCACATCCCATGCCTCTTTGGCGTCACCCCTGGGGGGATGGTAGTCGATTCGAACCTTGTGAGAAGAAACACCATATCTCTCCCCCACCTGATATCCCATTATACCATCCAATATATTTGTCTTGTTCGATAGCTTGCCAGCGGCTCTCTGAGGATCCATCAGGTTCTTCCCGTCCTGATTGCCCAGGATGTTGAGACTGTACCACCCATCCACAATGAGATTTCTGGCTTTCAGAGCTGAAGCCAGCACCACCTTCAAGTAGGTTTGTCCGGTCTTGCCATCCCTCCCGGATATGGGTACTCCTTGCTTGATAGCCTCTTTGATTACCACAGGAATTTCTACCTGATTGGAGGTGAAGTTCACAATCGGTAGCCCGGCGAGGATAGCCGCAATAATGTAAGGAAGGTCCGGGGAATCTTCCGGGACAAGCTTTGAATACAACTGGGAAAGATCCTCGAACTCATCTAGATCTCTTGTGGCAGCAGCTGGCAATAGATTAATTAAAACACCGCTGGCGTCGGGGTATTGTTCTTTGAAAGCTATAATATCTCTTTTAATTCTTTCCACTTGACCAAGGAGGTCAAGGCTGGCCCCAGGGGGCAAGTGAACTTTAACCGCTTCGAGTTGGCTCTCGTATGGCTTCCACAACTCTTTTGGCAGCACCTCGTGCGCCTTGATGCATTCGAGGAGCGTCCTCTCATCTGGATCCCAGCCCACCATATAAACCGGCTTGCAAGGAAGGAGATCGGAGAGCATCTGTGCCGTTGTCAAGCTTGGTAGAATCGACTCGGGTCGCTGAGAGATAGCGGCAACCACAACCGCAAGAGTGGACCCTACCGCCCCCTTGGCCCCGGTTACCAACAACAGAAGTGGCTGAGATTTAGAAAGATCCGTCATGGTCATGCTAATAAAACCTGGCAGAAATGCTTCGACATTACCAGAAAAATGGCTTTCTGTCCCCTAGTCTTTTTCACCTATCTACTCCCGGTAGGCGATGTCCGCCCAAAATAACCTCTCTGGGAAGTTGGAGTATTGGAGTATTTGAGCAACAAAGGTTCCAGTGTTCAGGTCTATCATTTCTGAAACCTGACACCTGACACCTTAAGATTTGGTGCTTGAGATTTGTGATTTCATAGCCTCCAATACTCCACCACTCCAGTTCTCCAAATTTCGGTCTGCTGCACACTACCGGTACAATGGCTCCCCAGTTTAAAGATTAGGCGATATGCTTGGAGTAACTCAAAACTCGTCGTAAGGAACATCATCTTCCGGGTCGTACATGGAATTGTAGTACTCTATTACCTGAGCCTCCTCCTCTGCTTCAAACCGATGGGCACAGTCGGGATAAATGGTAGCTAGTTGTCCTTCTTGCAGGGTGACGGTAGATTTCATCTTGCTGTCTAGATCCACAAGGTGGAGTTTAATTTTACCTCTCACCACATAGAAATGTTCCACCTTCTTGCGATGATAATGACCGCCCCGGTAATATCCTTTACCCTTTTTCAGGCTGAAATATCCAAGATGTTGGAATGACGTGCCATCTTCAATGAGAGCAAGCTCGCCCCTATCCTGAATCAACCTTTTTTGCCCCATGAACTTCTCTGTGACGGGCAAGGTTTGAATATGTATTTTGTCGGTCATCCTCCAACCACCTCCAGGGCAAACGACACATTGAGCTCTAGATTAGACCACAGCGACCACAAAACACATCCTCATCAACAGATGTGGGATGTGTTATATGTGATGTGAGATTCAACACTTTTCTTAGGACTTGCATCCCAGATCTCACCTCTCACATCAAGCTTCACCTTTGAAGTTCGAGATAACGCTGGAGTACATAAAGGCAATCCGGTGTAAACTTTTCACTACTGGCCAGCCTAAATACCTCGTCTACCCTCATGAATTCGCCGCTTTCAACCTCTTCCTCTTGCAAGACCAGTTCTCCATCATATTCACAAAAGAAAGCTCGGCCCCACAATCGAATTTGGTCGTCTTCATAATAAAAATCGAAAAGCATGGTGAGTGGCCTTTCCCGGATTCCAAGTTCCTCCTCGAGTTCACGGACCGCTCCTTCATCATAGTTCTCTCCTGCCAGCACTACACCCCCTGCAGCTACCTCATAATATCCTGGGAAAACGTCTTTGGTCTGAGTGCGCTTCTGTACCAAGATTTCGCCCTTGGCGTTGAATACTAAGATATATGTTGCCCGGTGCCGGAGCCGACCCGAGCGCATCTCTTTCCGGGGCACGACCCCCACCTCATTGTTTATAAGCATAGGGCACAGAGCATGGAGTCAGCATGCAGCAAGGATTCTGTCTACAGGATATCTTTTTCCTGCCTGCTGCCAGTTGCCAGATGCAGGCTGTATTTCATTCAATGCTCCATGCTGGCCGAGTAGCTACTGAACCTTTACTTATACTACAAAGCACCTCTTCGAGTCCTTATCTTTCTTCCCACCAACTTTAACCACTCTATCTGATACCTCAGGTTGCTTCATCATGGCAACAAATGCCCTGGCCCGGAAAGAATGTAGCGGAAAGCGGAGAGCTCCGCTGGTGAGAGGCAGGGGTGAATCACCCCTAAAGAAAAGTGGAAAGGCTCGATAAGGGTATTGCATTAAGGCTCTTTGTTATTAATAAACTGTTTGTCTATTTTGCCATAGCGCTTCAGAATCACCTCACGCAAGAAGTGGCTGTCATTATCAGAGATTTTTGTAAATTGGACACCCATTCCAAACGATGGCGGATCTTCATTCCCCTTTCCCCTCAGCACATTTGACCAAACCACTTTGCCAGCAACGTTTATTGGCTGGTGGCCCGGCACTCTAATTACCATGCGAACGCTGCCTTTTGATATGGACACCTTTCTGCAGGAGATAAATACCCCAGTTGGGCTGACGTTTTTGGTTACTCCCTCTGTTTTGTCCTGCGAGGTGAGCAAAGTCATAGGCCATCTCACAACGGTCCTGGCAAACTGGCGTCTTTCGAGAGGGTTAGACATGAAAAAATCCTTATCTATCTTGGCCCGGATATTTGCCTTCCGGGAATAGACTCTTTCACCCCGATTTTTCTCATTACAAGGTTGCTTGAGACAGGTGAACTGAAACCTATGAGGGTGGATCAATCTGAGGGCCACATATCATTAAAGGGATATTTATTTCCACAAGAGTTCTTTTTCTCGTTATGACTTGAGACACTCTGAAATCGCCTCATCTAGGTACTGAAGGCTCCTTCCCATAAAGCTGGTGAACCTTATTCCCGTTTGGCAACCATAAAGATTGTTAGGCTGCGCCTCCAGTTCTGACCAAACCACAATGCCTGTCGCTTGCACCAGTTCCTCGTTAGTTGGAATTTTAATGGCCAAACGAAGAGGTTCGAAGCGGCCTGGATCTCGAGTACAGACAACGGTGGCGCCGCCTATACTAATATTCCTGACTTCACCCCCTATGTAGCGCTGCGGAGTTACAACAACTACTGGCCAGTTGACCAAGACTCTGTAGTATTTGCGCCTTTCTCTTTCAACTGACACTTCGGTGTCCCCTTTTTGACGAGGTGGGTAATTTAACATCAGAAAAAACTGATATGCGCCAATTAGCAGGAAATCTCAGTTATATTATTTGGCTGTTATCTTCTTGACAAAATCAGTTAGCTCCATTCCTCTCATATTACCCCTAATCCTGCAGTTTCTGTCAAAACCAACTGAGTTTCGGGCGATCCTTTCTTTGCACTCGTCTGAAGATTCATAATCATCATATAAAAATAAGTTGTTTCTCAATTCATATTCAAAATTGCCGTTTGCTTCAACATAGAAATCTGCTCTTGCTTCATATTCACAACCGGGCGGATGAACTTCTTCGGCGAAGATTGCCATAATAGCAAATGGTCCCAGCGTCTGGTAAAGTATCCAGATAAGTTTTTGGTGTTCACCATAGGTATTGGAGATGTTAAAATTATAATCTTTTTGGAGAAGAACAGCAAATTGAGTTGCTATTTGGTGTTGCCTAATTAAGCTCTTAAAATTAGTCTCTTGCTCCGGCGATACTGCCCCGTCATAGTAAAGGTTATAATTATCGTCGGTCCTGAACAAGATATTTCCTCGTCTGCCAGAGATTACCTACTCACACAAATACCAACCAGATTGAAAGGTGTCAAGGAAGATGGGGCAGCTCTGCCCGCATGGACTGGCCATTATAATAGCAGCAGTGTCCTATTTTTGGCTAGCGCGCATTTCAGTGGATATGATAATAGGGGACAGACTTTAGGACAACTATCTGACAAAGGCGAGAAAGTACCTTAGGAGGTGGCTGAGATGAAACTGGCAGCAGCCCAGATGGACCTAGCCTGGCACGACAGATCAGCCAATCACCTGAAAATTCGCCAAATTGCGGCGCAAGCGAAGAAATCCGGGGCCGAGCTCCTTGTTTTACCGGAAATGTTTGCCACCGGGTTTTCAATGAATACTTCCTTTACCGCGGAATCCTTGGACGGAGCTACCCCGACCCTTCTACGTACGCTGGCCCGTGAACTGGGCCTGGCCATGGTAGGTGGATTTGTATTGGCCCGGGAAGAGGGCGGGCCACAGAATGTTTCCCTCGCTGTGGGCGCTAATGGAAACGATCTCGCTCTCTACGCCAAGATTCACCAGATTGGCTTATTGAAGGAGGACCAAAGTTACGAACCCGGGGAATGGCCTGCTCCTTTCAGCCTTGGTGCACTCAATGCTTGCTGTTTCATTTGCTATGATCTCCGTTTCCCTGAACTGTTTCGCCTGGTGGTCGACCGGTGCGAGCTGGTTATGATAGTAGCTTCTTGGCCAGCTGTGCGTCAGCCTCATTGGGACCTGCTTTTGAGAGCTCGGGCTGTGGAGGGTCAGTGTTTTGTGTTAGGGGTAAATCGTGTGGGACAAGGTGGAGATCTCAACTTTATCGGGGGCTCGGCCATTATAGATCCTCTTGGACAAGTGCTCGCTTACGGCGGAGATAAGGAGGGACTGATCGTGGCAGATATCGATCCGGCCAAAGTGGCCGAGGTCCGCTCCTCCATGCCTTTTCTCAAGGACAGAAAACCCCATTTGTTCAAGAAACTGGCAGAGTCTTAACTCTCCACAAAACGCATGGACGATCTACTTCGATGACGACTAGGCACTATGCACTAAGCACTACAGCTCGGAACGGTGAGGCTGGATATCAAATTCGAACTCCTAAGTACTTGCCCTGTGAAATCCAGCCTTTGGCCGGTCAGCATGGCGGAAATCCGCAGGACGAGCAAGAAATAAATCCCAAATTCTAATATTTCAATGCTCCAAATAAGAAATGTGAAATTCATACTTGTAAATTTTAATCGTTGGGATTGGGCAATTTGAATTTGTTTCGGATTTGTCCGCGTAATCCAGGTTATTTCCCTTGGTGCTTAGTGCCTACTGCGTAGTGCCTAGTAAAAGTTGAGTTGGGCCCTACCCATAGATTTTCGCAACTGGTGTCAGACAATGAAAAAGTACTCCGTGCCATTTCCTCGCTCATACTGGGTTGTGCCGGGAAAATTTCTAGCTGGCTACTATCCAGGCAGCAGAGATTCTGCTACGGCCCAGAAAAAACTGAAAAGCCTTCTTGAGTACGGGGTTCGCCAGATCATAAATCTCATGGAGGTAGGAGAAGAGAATTTCCAGGGAGAGAAATTTGTTCCCTACGAGTACCAGCTTCAAACTATGGCACGAGCACTGGACATCTCCATGGAGGTAGTGCACAAGCCCATTCGGGATATGAAAATACCTCCCGTGGAGGTTATGGTTTCAATCCTGGATGAGATTGATCGAGCCATGGAGCACAATCCCGTTGTTTATCTTCATTGCTGGGGCGGCCGCGGTAGGACTGGCACAGTGGTAGGCTGTTATTTGGTTCGCCACAGAATGGCAGTGGGAAAAGGAGCTCTGGATCTGCTCGGCGAGCTTCGACGAAATGACCCCATTTCACATCTTCCCTCGCCGGAGACTAAAATACAGGCGGAATTTGTCCGCAATTGGCCCCAAGGCACCTAGCCTGTATCTTTCATGAATTGCTGTCGCGAGACCACGAAGATGGGTGTGCCACCTGGCAACCGTCCCGCGCTGCCGCGGGATTGGTTCCGAACCGTACCTGAATGGTACGTCGCAGGGGCCGACACCCGAGGACGGCAGGAAGGACGACCATATCCGTGGTCGCAGTCATGCCAAGGCGTGAATTCATGAAAGATGCAGGCTAAGTTATAAATGTTCTGCCATGGCCTTTAGGTCGAAGCCTTCACTCCGCAGGCGGATATCATAGTAGAAAAGGATCATGGCTATAGCAGTGAATACCGCGGCCAGTGAGGTGGCTATCACATTGAGCACCTGCTGCATGGTCAGGGTCAGTCCTGCAAAGCTCATGGGCACAAACATATGAGCTAACATGCCCGGCACTTGGAAGAGAAGGCGGATTCCCAACCCGATCAGAAAGCCCAGAAGCAAAATCAGACCGGCTTTGTTCTTCGGCCTTTTCCAAAATCCCTTCTCGGTGCGAGTATTCATTAACTCTTTGCTGCGACGCATGGCACTTCTCCAGGCCTTTCCCTCGAGGACCACTACCTTGTCAACCAGAAGCCAGTTGAGCAACAGATGGAAGAACCAGAATATCCCTATGAATACCATTACTACAGATAGTATTGCTGTAGAGTTCCCTCCGAAGCCCATGGTGGCCAGTATGGGAACGGCAATTGCCATGCCTATGCCCAGTAATGCCGGCAGCAGACCGATCACAAATCCCACCAGAAACATGGTACCCAAAAGTCGCCCTAGACGGGTGCGCATGGCACCGTAGGAGGTGGCCAGCGAGGTTTCATGACCCAGATAGGTTTCTGAAACTGCGTGGATTAGTGCTCCCTGGGCCCAGAATTGCAGAATCAACATTACCATCACAGCTAGAATAAACGAGACGCCCAATCCCATACCCATTCCCGCGCTCATATTCTGCTGTGCCCCTCCTCCCAGGAAAATTTGCGTACTTTTGTTAAAAAGGAAGAAACTTCCTTGGGGGATCAAAAGAATGAAGAAAAACAACAAAAAGTGTTGGCGCAAAAGGCGGAAAGCACGGTCGAGAATTTCCCCGATACCCATGGGATGGATGCCAATGCCGGGGTGGACCCGAGGCTTGACCCTGCGCTCAACCCCAGTGTAGGGTCTATCTCCCTGCTGGGCAGCGGCTGCCCCCACCGTTTCCGATTGTCGGGGAGGGGCAACAACCGTACTTGTAGGTCTGATTGCTGAATCTGGATGAGTCGAACCTTTCAGCACTGCTGGGCCGATCAATCTCAGAACAGCCCCTTTTGACTCGAGGAAGTTCTTAACCTTTTTGGCCTGCTCTTCCGTTGCCGAGCGGGTTAATAGCAATGGAAGCTTGGTCAAGGCCCCGCGAATTTGCTCGACAGTTTGCCGTGGGAAGATCCGCTGGAGAGCGAAAACCACATCCTCCTGAGAGCTTCCTGGCTTGAGTCCTGTTAGGCTTATGGCAAATCTTTTTGCCTCCGCGCCAGCCGCACTCTGTGTCATGGGTACCCCCCGGGTTGTTAGTAGAGATGACACTTTATCGCCTAGCAAGTTTTGTTCCGCAATTCGCCCCTCGTCGATAATATTGTTAGCGATCGGAGGAATGGAGACAGGGGCCGGATGGAGAGAGCTCAACTGACGACAAGCAAGGCAACGCGGAATTCGGAGCACGGAACTCGGAATGTTTCGACAAAGCAACTCTCAGTAAATGTTATCTTGAGCTCTATGATTCCGCGTTCCCCGTTCCCCGTTCCGAGTTGTAGCGCTTAGTGCCTGGTGTTTAGTGCTTAGTTCCCTAGATGGCCTTCCTGGTTCGCTCGTAGATTCCCACAATTTCCTCGAGAAAAGACTCATCAGTGAGGGGAACCCGAGGTGAAATACCCCATCTCTTCATCAACCGTTGAGTCAGGAGACGGGCAAGCTCACGTCGGTGGGTTCCTTCCATTGCTTCTCTCCTCTGGAGAAACGACCGTATGACTTGATATTGCTTTGGTTCAAGAGTGGAAATATGCAGTTCAAGTTCCGGAAGGTTTAACTTGGAAGTTGAGCGCAGGCGAGTTTTGTCCATGGGCACGTCGCGTCTGCGCTCGACAATGACCACGGTTCCGGCGGCATAGTCTCCGATTCTCTGGCTGCGAGAACTGAGAAACATTACGAATAATCCAAGAGGGTAGAAACCCAGTAATAGGTCCACCGCCCTCAAGATGTTGCGAACTGCAGACTCCAACCAGCCTATGGGTTGACCATTGACTTTGATCACCCGGAGCTTTTGCATTCTTTTCCCAGGGGTCTGGCCGCTCCATAAAGCCTCGAAGATCAGGAAATAGCCCAAATCCACCACCCCATAGGCAAGAACCCCCAAGGCAAAAAACCAAGTCTTGGGAATCAGAGCAAATATACCGGTTGGATCAAATTCTGGCAGCAACCGAGCGAGAAGCATCACCACCAAAAATATAAATAGGATGAAAAGACCCCTAACAACTGTGTCAACTAAAAATGCTGTTGACCGCGTGCCCAAACCGGCGAGCACGTATCTAAAACCCACGTGCTCCGGGGTTTGAATTTTTAGAGTCTCATTTGCTGTTTCCATCCCAGCTGCCTTTTGCTACCCTAAGGGCATGAGTCAATCTATTGAGCAATTTATCGAGTCCAGAAGACCACGGTGGGAGCGGTTAGATAAGCTCCTGCAATCCCTGGAAAGAGGGAAAGGGAGAAACTTGCAGCCTTCAGACCTCCCCGATGTGGGCCGTCTCTACCGGGAGGCAACCGCTGACCTGGCTCGCTTACAAGCCTTCCAGCAGGAGGCGGCCCTCCCGGATGAACTGCTAGATTATCTAAACCACTTGGTAGCTCGGGCTCATGGCCAGATATACCGTAGTCCTACCCCCGGCTGGGCTCAATTGTGGAGATTCCTCCGTTCCACTTTTCCCCAAACTTTCAGGGCGACAGCCCCCTGGACCATATCTGCCCTGGCTATTTTCCTCCTTGCCTTTACCTATGGTCTCGTTGCCGGTCTTGTCGATGACACCTTCATTCCCCTGGTTGTCCCCCCTCATCTTATTCAACAAGTGGAAGGGGGCAAGGTCTGGTTCGATTCCATCTTAGCCGTCCGTCCCCTAGCCTCCAGCGCTATCATGAGAAATAATATTTCTGTTACTTTCCTGGCCTTTGCTCTCGGCATAACTTTCGGCCTGGGAACCGTGTACATCATGGCTTTCAACGGACTTCTGTTGGGCACCCTGGCTGCCTTGTGCCACCTTCACGGTCTTAGCGTAGATTTTTGGTCCTTTGTTCTTCCCCATGGGGTAATTGAGCTTACCGCCATATTTATAGCCGGAGGAGGAGGTCTATTGCTTGGCTCAGCTTTAACTGTGCCTGGCGACCTGTCAAGAAAAGAGGCTTTAATTCAACGGGGCAGAAAATCTGTCCAGCTTATTCTTGGCTGCATCCCTCTGCTTATCGTTGCGGGAGTTGTGGAAGGTTTTTTCTCTCCCGCTCATCTGCCTCCCTGGTTCAAGTTTCTCACAGCCGGCTTGCTTTTTGTCCTTCTCCTTTGCTATCTCATGTTTCCTGCAGATTACAGTAAGCCCCGTCTTTTCACCTCCAAATAACGCTCCACTGTTCCTATTGAGAGCTTTGACGGGGGCAGGTCCATGGCCAAGGCCCCCTTTTGCACCAGGCCCCCTAAAGCTTTGCTCCTTTGGTGAAGGAGCTCTTGTAGTACAGCTCTCTCGTATACGTTTTCTATTTTGGCGGGCGGATCGTTCAACAATTCATCCCACTCCGACTCCCTGATGGCGATACACAAGGGTAAATGAACTGGCCTCAGCAGCGACACCGCACTCAGAAGGTTCTCAGAAGCTACTTCGTCCAGAAGATCCGTGTAAATCACCACCAAGCTGCGCCGCCGGACCCTTGCCCGGACCCAAAGCATTGCCTGTTCGTATTGGGCTTCCACCAGAACGGGCCGCAAGCAAAGGGTTCCCTCCAAAATGAACTGCAATTGCTCGGCCGTTTTTTTGGGGGGGACAAAGGAGATCACCCGGTCGGCAAAGGCCAGAATGCCAGCCTGATCCCCTCCCACAAGGGCAGTGTGGGCTAGGTGTAGGGCCGCCTCGAGGGCGTGATCCAGCTTTGTCTTCCCCTCTGATACCGCACTCATCAACCGTCCCACATCCAGCAATATCATTACTATCTGGTTTTTTTCCGTTTGATACTGCTGGACTATAGGCCGATCAAACCTGGCTGTGGCTTTCCAGTGGATCTTGCGAGGGTCATCACCTTCAACATATTCCCTAAGAGATTCGAACTCCCTGCCCTCTCCCCTCCATCTGGTTGGCCTCAGTCCCCATTGATGGGCGACACGCCTATAGGTGGCCAGGTCAGCACAACGCAGTGACTGAAGACTGGGGTAGACCCTTACCTCCTCCGGTGTACTGACTTTCATTGGTCTGGATATGAGGCCCAAAGGTCCTTCTACTCTTATGAATATGTCGCCGAAGCCATACCGACCTCTTTCCGGTGGAACGGCTGGATAGTCAAGATTCAGAGAAGATTTCCCCGGAATCACAGCCTTAAGCACCGGCGCAGCCGCCCATTCATGCGGAGTTTGATCTCGCGCCCGCACTCTCCTGCTTGAGGGAAGGGTGTTCTGCAAACGAATTCCCACCAGGTTCTCGGTGCCGATGGAGAAATGACGCGGGCAGATCCTTTCGCCTTGGATTTCGCCACCCTTGAATGTCAGCACATAATCCACTAAGGACAACACCAGTATTCCAAGATCCAGCCCCAAGACGACTTTCCAGTTGAATAGAGCGGCAACTCCAATGCCCAGGATCAGTAGGCAGAGGGTAAAATTTGTGGGAATGGGAAATCTCTCCCACAATCTTTGAGAATTTTCATTTCTTAGGCGATCAGCCATCTACACTCAACATATTTTAATTTTAGACATTCTAGGCATTTTAGACACTTTAGACATTTTCACCACTTTCCTACCTGGGTACTGGGATCCCATCCAGAATCTGGGAAATAACCCGATCAGGGGTGAGTCCCTCAAGTTCCGCCTCGGGCCTCAGAATCACCCTATGTCTTAGGACAGCCAAAGCCATCTCCTTGATGTCGTCTGGAACAACGAAGTCCCTCCCCCGCACGGCAGCCAGACACTGGCTTGTCCTCAGCAAAGCAATTCCTCCCCGGGGGCTAACTCCGAGATGGAGATGAGGAGAACGTCGCGTCCCGCTTAGTAACCCTTGAACGTAGGCCACAATACCCTCCTCCACTCGCACCTTGCTGACCCTTTGCCTGAATCGCCCAACAGTTTCCCCCCCTGCCAGCCTCGCCAGTCCAGCACCCGATAGGTCATGCGGTTCCGACGTGGTCCCGTATCTGGCAAGGATCTGACGCTCTTCACCCTCTGCGGGGTAATCCAATACTATTTTCATGAGGAAGCGATCCAGTTGTGCCTCCGGAAGGGGGTAGGTTCCTTCCTGTTCTATGGGATTCTGGGTCGCCACCACCATAAAGCTCTCAGACAAGGGCAGAGTTTTACCGTCAATACTTACCTGTCTCTCTTCCATGGCTTCGAGAAGGGCCGACTGCGTTTTGGGTGGTGCCCGATTGATTTCGTCGCCCAACAGGATCTCCGTGAAAATTGGACCCTGGCGAAGTTGAAAGGTCCTGCTTTGCAGATCGAAAACCTGCGTTCCCAAGATATCGGCGGGCATCAGGTCAGGAGTAAACTGAATGCGGGTGAATTCTGCTCTGAGAATGTAAGCCAAAGTTTTGGCTAGGAGGGTTTTGGCCAACCCGGGAACCCCTTCCATCAAGACATGCCCTTTTGCCAGGAGACCCACCAGCAATTGAGTTACCCCTTCCTGTTGCCCCATAATCACTTTGGATATCTCAGCTGAGATACGACCTGCCAATTTCTGCACTTCTGCCGGCATTTTCCACTCCGTGGCACTGAATGCCTAAGATGTTTGGAAACCGTTCAATTCGTTCAAGTCGTTGAAGTCGTTCAAATTGTAGAAATCGTAAAAATCGTAGAAGCCGTAGAAGTCTCCACGGCGGCTCATGAGGACAGTTCATCCATATAACGAATAACTAATAACGGATAACGACACTGCTTGCTGCCCTCTGTCATCTGTCGTCTGACCTCAGACCTCTGATTTCTGACCCCTGAGTTCTACTTGCTGCCAGCTGTCAGCTGCCTACTGCCCGCTGGTACCCATAGCTCTCCTGCGCGCCTCCTCCAAGGCCAAGTAAAGATCACGGGAGAGATTTAGAAGCTCCTTTTCGGTGGTGCCAGGTATTGCAAGCTGTTGCTTTGCATTGAGTAATTTATTTCGTAGCTTACGGTCCCTGTGGACCAGGATATCTTTGGCTTTCTCTTCAATCCAACGCATTACAGCCTTTAAAGCCAATGCTCGCAACTTGGCCCTCTGATACAGTTGCCCCATTGCCCTCACATATTCCAGTGAAGAACTCCGCTCTATCTGTAGCAGTGGTCTCGGGGGGCCAAAACGCCTTCCTTTGCCGAGCCATAGTACAAAAAGAATGAATATTCCCTGCAGCAGAGGTATTAGAGCTCTCGAGCTGAAGAGATGCTCCAGTACAGAGGTCGCCCTGCCATACCCATGGTGGTATTCATCCATGAGCAATTCGCCGTTGCCTCTGTGGGCCAGCAGCAGATTGAGAGCCAGCCGAGCGTGATCCCCTTCTCGCAAGGATCCATTCGCGAATAGACTGGGATCGCTAAGGCCGATCACCCTACCTTTGCCCTCATTTAAAACCATAAGGAGTCCGCCCCCAGCGCCCCTTACATGAACAATCCCTTGCGGCCGTGATGAACTTAGACGAGCATGGTTATTGTAGTTAAGGGTTCTAATCCCTTGAGTGTATGGTCCTGGTTGGAACCGTCTTTTTTGTCTTGCAAGTGCTGCATAACAAACACGGGCTCCAACTCCAACCCCAAGTCCGACCAGAACAAATTTGGCTGTCTGGCTATGAGAACAAAAGTCCCGCCATTGGCAATCCATTCTCTGAGCGATCTCAGCTCTCCTCTAGTTGGACTGAGTTCGGGCTCTGCCAACACCAGCACCGACGCTTTCGCCGGAAGGTCGTTGAGTGTTCTTTCCCATCTTTTGACTGGTAGACTCAATTCATCAAGCCAGAGATAAAGGGCCTTGTATCCCCCGGCAGCCGTGCTGTAGGTAGTCCTCCGCTCATTTCTCTTGTTTATCGCGCCGGACTCCAAAGCGGCAAGTCCGTAAAGAGCAAGGAAGAGTAAAATCCCCAGACCCCCTACTTTCCACCAATCGGTATGCCCTCCCCTGCTCATGCCAGGACCTCCATGCGCTGAGCCAAGTGTTTACATTCTTGGAACTCTTGCCGACCCGGCTGCCTCAACCCATACCAGGCTAGCTCATAGCTTTCGATCAATCTTTGCAGTGGTTCACGTCTCTCGCTGGTGGTTTCCACTCGGGCGAGATGTTCTCTGTTGGTGGTCTCTGGCTCATAGAGCCACCAGCCTTTTTGCTGACCTTCCACCAACACTGAAATAAACAGAAATCTAATGGCTTCCCGGAAGGCTCCTTGCTGAGCCCTTTTATCAGCCTGATCCCGCCATTCCCTCCAGCCTTTTTTTGAGAACGATTGCCTCGAGGTCGGGAGGGCTACCCTCGGCCGTCGCCAGCGCCAACTCACTGGACCGAACTGGCGAACTATCCGAATGATCAGAATGGTGGCCAGCACAAGCAGAGTCAGATAAGTGGTAAAGAAAATCCATCTCCCCTTGATTCCGCCGATAGACTTCAGATGCTCATCAAGCCATGTTCTCAAGGCGGCAAACAGCTCCCTCAGGTATTTTTGCCAGGCTGGAGTCCTTTGGTTGACCAGTTTGCTGAACTCTTTGCCCTCGTATATCCGGTCGAGAAGGGTTCTACATTTCTCCCAGCTCCCTTCTTTCTGCAATCTCCCTTCAGTTTTCCAGGAAATTTGGTTCAACAGAGTCTTCAGATACGCAACAAGCTCATCCCTCCCTTTTGGGCTATCTTCACCCTTTTGAATCCAGCGCAAGAAATCCTCACGATCAATGAGGTAGCCCTCTCCCGCAAGGTCTTGCACCACTAGATCGGGGGGAAACTTCTGGTTGAACTCATGGATCTCCTCAGACTGCAATTTCCCCTCACTTTGTTCCAAGAGTGCAATATAGTCTTGGATCTTGGAGCGATAATCAGCCGCGGAGATTTCCCTTGCCCAGCCCCTTGAGCTTAGAAAAAGAAATAAGGCAAGGCTTAAGACCCACAATGTGAGCTGTTTTTGTGCTGTCATTACTCGTCTGCAGCAAAATATTTTCTCATTTTTCGGCGATGAGAATCGGGGGCAATGACTACCATGCATTCACTGTCCCTTAGCCCGGATGTTTTATGAATTACTGTCGCGATACCGTGAAGATGGATGTGTCTGCCCGGCATCGCGAGGCTTTCGCCGAGGCAGACGGGCGAGGCGAGCGGGCCTCCGGCTCGGAGAGAAGGACGGCCATATCCACGGTCGCAGTCACGCCGAGGCGTGAATTCATGAAACATCCGGGCTAGGTGCTGCGAAGGCAAGTTTAATGCAACTTTCATGCGACCTAGGGAAAGGAGAGATTTGAAATATGGGATGTGGGAGGTGAGAGAGCATAGAGTATGGAGCAAGGGGCATGAGCAATTTGGGATTAGGGATTGGGGATTGCGGAAGGCATAGGGAAGAGCGAGATGGGAGGTCGGGCGAGACGGGCGAGACGGGGAAAAGATGAGGCGGGCTATCGCGGGAATGACGGAAGTCTGCCATCGCCAGTCATCCCCGCGTAGGCGGGGATCCAGTGAGGCCAGTGCTGTAAAGCAATTAAACACTGAATTATTAAACAGTCTCAAATTAGAAAATTAGGAGGGTAATCCTTGCTGCTCACGGTTTACCTTTTAGGCGTTGACGAATTGATTCATTCTCTAATCGACTAATTTTCTAATTGACGGCTTCAATGACTTCAATGACTTGAACGGTTTCTAAACATTTTAGGCATTTTAGAACATTTTAGACATTTGGTTCGGCAGGCCAGGGTGATTAATTGTCGTTGAGAGGAGGTCCATTGTTGTCGTCGTTTTCGCTGTCAATGTCTACATACACAGGTTTTTGGGGGTAGATGATGAGCCGGTCGCCCGGATGGATGGTCGTTCTGGGGTTCAGCCGATTCCAAATGATCAGCGAGGCCAAGGGGACACCGTATCGCTCGGCAATGGCGGTGAGGCTGTCACCTTCTTTTACAAAATAAATTCGCTCCTCCGGGTTCGAGGACCACTGTTTCATGAGGCTCTTATATCGAACCTGAAAATCCTCTGAGTCGCCATTGGGAATCAGTATGCGGTAACTTCCCTCTGGCAGATAGTGTCCTCTGATTTCGGGATTCAATTCCTTTATAGATTTAAAGGTCGTTCTGGCTGCCTGGGCGATAATCCGGATTGGCGTCTCGTCGGCGCATTCAACGCTAACCTGATCAAAGTTCAATGGAGGGTAGTAGTCCTCTTCGACAAGGGAGAATCCATATTTGGCCGGATTTGCTAAGATCAGCTTTATTGCTATAATTCTCAAAATATACCGCTGGGTTTCCAGGGGAAGATGAAGGTTGTAATAGTCGTTGTTCCCCTGCTCGAGAATTTCGGCCATGAGCCCTTCCTCCCCCATATTGTAAGCTGCTGCTGCTAGAGTCCATGAGCCGAAAATCTCGTGGAGATCCTTGAAATACCTAATTGCCGCCTTGGTCGACGCGTAAACGTTACGCCTCTCATCGATACGGTCATTTATAACCAAACCGTACTTTTCCCCGGTGTAACTAACAAACTGCCAAAAGCCCACAGCTCCTTTTCTTGAGTGGGCGTGAGGTCTCAGGGCGCTCTCAGTGATGGCAACATATTTCAGATCGTCCGGCATCCCCGCATTTTTCAGAAGCTCCTCGATGGGCGGCAAATATCTTTTTGAACGCTTCAGCCAGAGAATGACTTGAGGCCGGTTCCACAGGGATAGGAGGAGTTCTTTTTCAAGTCTCTCCTTGACCTCCTGCTTTGCAGTGGGTACTTCCTCACCACAAAAGTCAGGAACCGTATCTAGCTTGATAGAAGTTAACAGCGAGGGGAAACTAGAAGGTTCCAGGGAATCCGCATAAGCCGGTGAAAAAGACAGAATAATTGCGCTCAACAAGAGTAGGGATTTCCACTTCACCAGACTCACCTTTTATCTCTGAGAGCAAAACCTTTGGTCCATAACGATTTGCGCTACAATTTTCTTAAAATTTTGGGATTCTATAACACAAATTCAAACTGTTCGATATCCGTAACTAGGGTCACATCTCAGTTTTTTATTCAAAAATCAGTCCAAAACTTCGCAGTAGAATTATCAAAGATACATAAATATGTGACCCCAGTACTATTCTGTTTCCACCCATTTAATGTATTATGATAGCCTCTGAGTGAATTGAGCTGTATCATCCTCTGCGGCAAAAGACAAGGTGAAAGGGCCATGAAAACGAAGGACGTAGCCCGGGCAGTGATCCTGGTGGCTGTGGCGGTGGCCTTGTCCCCCTTTTTTATCCCCGTGGGCATCTCAAAATGTTTTCCTGCCCAGCACATGGTAAATGTCCTTGGAGCGGTGATGCTGGGACCTGGTTATGCCGTGGTCATCGCTACCATCGCCGCTATAATCAGAAACATTCTTGGTCTCGGAACTCTCCTTGCCTTTCCCGGCGGAATGTTCGGCGCTTTGCTGGCAGGCCTTGCCTACAAAGTATCCAAGAATATCTATTTAGCCGGATTGGGGGAGATAGTAGGCACCGGGATCCTGGGTTCTCTTGCCAGCGTCTGGATCGTTGCTCCCCTTTTCATGGGTAAGACTATGGCCCTTGCCACCCTGATGATCGCCTTCAGTGTGAGCACTATAGGCGGTACTATTATCGGGGTCATAGCCTTGCATCTTCTCAGCAAAGGGGGAATTTGGGAGCCGTGATCCGTTTGAGTGGGATAAGATACCGATATCCAAGGAGCGAGTGGGTACTGAAAGGAGTCGATTTTGCGGTGGACCATGGCGACTATCTCCTCATTGGAGGTGGCAATGGCTCTGGAAAATCCACCCTTGGCTATATCTTCAATGGTCTCGTTCCCCACCACTTCGGGGGTACCCTTCAGGGTTTCATTAGCGTTGCTGGCCTTAATACCTTAGAACAGAAGATTTGCGACCTCTTTGCTCACGTGGGTCTTGTGCTGCAGAACGCCGATGCTCAACTTTTCAACAGCACGGTAGAAGACGAAATTGCTTTTGGTCTGGAAAGCCTAGGGCTGCCAGGACCGAAGATCGCCGAGCAGATTAGGGAAATCTCCATTGTTCTGGGGCTCGAACACCTTCTTGGTCGATCCCCTATGACTCTTTCGGGGGGCGAGAAGCGTCTGGTGACCATAGCCTCGGTGCTTTGCCTGAACCCATCAGTTCTACTCCTTGATGAACCTTTTGGCGACCTCGACTGGGCCGCCAGCAAAAAAGTTCGCCGAACCCTCCTGCAGATAAACCAAACTGGCAAGACCGTCATAGTCATAGAGCAGCTATTGGAGAATTTTCTTGAGGATACCACTGGCTTTCTCATCCTGGATCAGGGGAAGGTTATGTACCAGGGAATAGCGCAACACGTTCATCAGGCACTTTCCAGAGTGCGCCTTCTGCCTCAGTACCCCAAAAGGGAAAATAAGGCACCGAGAAATGAGCCGATTCTCAGTGTTCGGGACCTTTCATTTCGAATTGGCGAAAAAGAAATCCTTACGAGTGTATCTTTTGATCTTAGAGGGGGAGAGTCGGTTGCCCTCATCGGAAGAAATGGCTCGGGAAAGACCACTCTCTTGAAACACCTCAATGGCCTGCTGAGGCCCTCGGCGGGAAAAGTCACATTTCTCGGGGAAGACATCCGGGGTAGATCACCCTCGGAGATGGCGACCCATGTGGGGCTCTCATTCCAGAATGCCAACGACCAGTTTTTCAAATACCGAGTAAAAGATGAGATCTTGGTAGGGCCCAAGAAGATAGACAAACTAAATCGCGAGTGGATAAAGGGGATGTGGAAAGTCTTCGATCTTCACGGACTCCTCGATAGATCCCCCTACCGCCTCAGCGAAGGCGAGAAGAAGCGAGTGTCTCTCGCCTCAATTTTGGCCATGGACCCCCGAATTCTTGTCCTGGATGAGCCGACCTCAGGACAAGACGTCCGCTTTCGAGAGGCTCTGGCTAACCTTCTGGTTAAACTTGAAAATCCCCAGTTCACTCTCTTGATTGCCACCCACGACCTAGAGTTTGCCCGGGCAATCGCTGACAGGTGGATAGTCATACATAATGGTCGAGTGGTTGCCGACGGCTCGCCTGAAGCTCTTTGGGGCGATCAAGGATTGATTCAACTGGGCGCCTTGCCCCCGCCCGAGTCAGCTAACTAGGCACTAGGGACTATGCACTAAGCACAGAGGAATGACCCGGAAGAAACTTACAAGCGGAGACGGGGATAGAAGATCGGAGGTCAGAGGGCAGACGACAGATGACAGCAAGCAGTGTCATTATCCGTTATTAGTTATTCGTTATACGGATGAACTGTCCTCATGAGTCGCCGTGGCGACTTCTACGGTTTCTACGGTTTCTACGATTTGAACGATTTGAACGACTTGAACGACTTGAACGGTTTCTAAACATTTAAAATAGGAGTAACGGATTGGGTCGTTTGGATCCGAGAACAAGACTCGCCCTGGGTTTGACGGCTATGGCGGCTGTCTTTGTCGCCAGGAAACCGGAAACGCTCGTTGTCGAGTCAATTATTTTATTGGCTACTCTGCCACTGCTGGGCCTGGGAAAAGAGTGGGCCCATTCTTTTCGGTACTTCTGGCCCATGCTGGGGCTGGTATTTGTCATCGCCTTCTTTTCCTTTAACCTTCAGGCGGCCTTGCTGCTTGCCACGCGGCTATTCAATCTGTTGACTGTATCTTTCGTCTTCTTTCGAACCGTCACTCCAGAAGAGATGGGTGCGACTCTGAATAAATTAGGGCTACCTTACGGTTTTGCCTTTATATTAACCACCGCCATGCGTTACGTGCCCCTGATAAGGCTAAAGATCAGACACATTATCGATGCTCAGAGTTCCAGGGGCATCGATCTCAGGCCAAGATTAAGAAATGTCGGCAATTTCATGGCATTGCTCATGCCCTTGTTGGCTCAATCTTTCGTCTTGTCTGACGAACTGGCCGTGGCTATGGAATCGCGAGGATTCGGGCGCAAGGGCAGGTCATCACGGAGGCAGTATGACCTCACTTTTTTGGATTGCTCTTTGATGGTCGGGGCTCTGCTACTACTGGTATTGTTTGCTTTTTGGGAAAGGAGGTAGGGTCAGCTGCCAGCTGGCAGGAGGCAGCTGGCAGCGAAATTGCCTAGCGCACCAGCGAACCCGCCTCCCGCTATTGCTATCATGAGAATTGGTTTACCTTTTGAGATTCCTAGCTTCGGGGGAAGTTTTTGTCATTATTTCTTTGAAAGGTTCGTCCATATGATCTTCTGCCAGCGCTCACAACTCCCCTCAGACCAGTAGCGAATTGGGAAGGCCCGGGCTTGGTTGACGATTTTAACCATCATGGGAGTACCCATGCTTTTATAGGCCTTAACGCCGACATCGTCCTTCCCTGCCGCCGCCAATTTTTTAGAAAATTCACGGACCGCATTCTGATCATATGAAGAGCGCTTTCGGTCACCCTGGAAAAGAAGGTAACATCATTTTCTGGATTTGCCTGTAACGGTCTCGATTGATATTTTAAAGACTCTAGTTTTCTCAAAATTAGACTGGATATATTCTAGCCCTGCAGAATAATGATTCCGGGAATATTTTAACAGCAGCCCCTCGAGGGCCATCTGTTTTTCCTGTTCAAAGACTTCACCGGCGGTGCCGAAAACGATGGCGCTCTCATACTTGGTGCCAAATTGTGCCGGCAAAAGGCAGGTCTCGCCGACCACACAGAAAGAAACCTTGGGATTGTCGGTTATGTTGTCAATTATGCGGCCTTCTACAGCGCTATGAAAATAGATGTGATCGTCGATGACGCAGAAGTTAAGGGGTACTCCGTAGGGGAATCGGTCTCCAGATACAGTTGACATTACCCCATACTCTGCTTTCTGCAGAATACGGAGGGCTTCTTCAGATGAGATTTCCCTGTCCGATCTACGCATTTCGTGTGCCATGGTTAAACCGCCTAGCCCGGATGTTTCATGAATTGCTGTTGCGAGACCGTGAAGATGGACGTGCCACCGGGCAACCGTCCCGCTCTACCGCGGGATTGGACCCGAGGCGTACCTGAATGGTACGTCGCAGGGTGCGACACCCGAGGACGCTCGGAAGGATGGCCATATCCACGGTCGCAGTCACGCCGAGGCGTGAATTCATGAAACATCCGGGCTAGGATTATATAACGTATTATGAGGTGGTCCGACAACGTTATTCCGAACCGTTAGCCGAAGAATCTCGCAGCTCTAAGTGGTAAATTTAGACCTATAGCAGATAGTATAAGTGCGAGCCAAGTTGATAAGAAAAAAGATCGCACTAGATAATAATACTGATTGGTTGCAAGATGACCTTTAGGAGATTTTTACGCTCTTTTACAAATAATGGGGGCTAGAATTGGAAAGGTTGAGAGACCATCATCTGCACGCCATATCCTTCATCGGAGACGGCCGAATCGATTCGAACCACGATCCCCTTGGCCCACAAGCGCAAGCCTACACCCGCGTCCCACTTCATGTCTCTATTGAGCCTCTGGACGCCCCAATCGGGGGCCACGCGCCCCACCTCCACGAAAGGCACAAACTGCAACCACTGGACACCGACATATTTCTGTATCCAGTCCCAGTTTTCAATGGGATTCCACCGTGGAATCATCCTATATTCCGCCGCATAGTAGATAGCCGCCTTATCGCTGAATCGCTGGGAGGGATAGCCCCGCAGACGCCAGAGCCCGCCAAGGGTGGCCCCCGCAAAGGTCGGCGGGCGATGTTCGATCTTTCCGTTGTCTTTCTGGTTCCAGGTGGGTGAATAGGCCGTCCAAAAATCAAAGGCAAGCACACGCTGGCGGAACCAATCCGACTCCCCCAGTGAGAAGTACTTGGTCATCTCGGTATCGACGGCAGTATAGGATTCCGTGCTGTTGAACCAACCAAAATCTCGCCTATACTTGAGCCGAATGGCGCTTCCCTTCGAAGGGTTGAATCTAAAATCTCGGTTGTCACGGAACAGGGAAACCATGAGACCGTTGGTCTTCACCTTTTCTCGCAGGTCATCGCTGTGGATTTGCTGAAGCCGGTAGAAGGGCTGCAATTCTATGTAAGTTAGCCCGCTGGTAAAGGGGTTCCAGGACTGCCCACCGGTGGCCCCGTCAACGAGCATGCCCCGGTCAACAACCTGGGTAGCAATAATGGTGTCACGGCCGTGGCCCATGGGGAGAAGATATTTGAACCGGAGTCGGAAGAAGTTGTCAAACCCGCCGTCGCTGGTGACGTAGTCGTTTTGGTCGGAGTCGTTGCTCCCGGCGCGCTCGTTGGCATAATGAGGATTGCCGTCTGTGTAGATGTCAGAGTCCTGGAAGTAGCCGACCTGGGCAATGGCATCCAGAAACAATCGATCGAGGAGTGGCATCTGCAGGTCTCTGCCCATGAGAAAGGTCATCGCCGAGCCATTGGTGCCGGCCATAGCAGTGGAGATCAGCGCTGCCTGCTTTTGGGGGTATCCGGTCACAGCGTAGACGTAGGCGCCGGCCAAACCAAAATTCTCATTGTAAAAAGCGTAGGGAAGGCTGAGGACTTGCTCCTCGAATTTTTTATCGGGTCCCACCATGATGCTCTGGCCGAAAGCGTTGTGTCCGAAAGAAAAAACCGCCGCAAGCAAAACAAAAACCCAGAGCAGTTTTCGAGTCATTCCATCGCTCCTTCGTTGGAATATCCTGGATGGGATTTTTTACTGGGGAAATCTACAGATGCCCGCCTATTCTATTCTTTAGGACGCCACATTTCAAGACGATGCAGCTCGGGCCTCGCTTCTATCTCTCCGATGACATTCCAGGGATTGATCTTCCTGATGAGCTCCTGGTAATCGTTGACCGCAGGCTGAGTCCACCAGGCCTCCCCCTTGACAGATCGATTGTACCCGTAGTCGAAGAGACGTTTCATATCATCTCGGTTAAATTCCATATCCTTCTGCAAATTCTCGTACTCAGGTGGAATATCGGTAATGTGAATGGCCAGTCCGCGAGTCAACCCTCCTACCCAGATTTGGTAAATGCTGCTGATGGTGTTCGCCCTCTGAAAGGTACGGGCAACCACTTCCATAACAGACAAGGCGCGAGGCGCCACAGGTTTATACGTCCCCCTTGCCGCAATCCTGCCGTTAAAGAGCACATAGATCTCGCCGTGTACATCGGCACGGCTGAAGCCAGCCTCGGCAAGGGCCTTGTCAAAATTCTGAATAAATTGAGGGAAGAAAATCATCTCTCTGGCACCGCCATCCACATGCATCTGTCGGTAGGTCTCTCCGCCCACCTCAACCGGAATATAGACGGGAGGAAAGACCACCGGTACGGACGCCGAGGCCAGGATGACATCCCTGTAGCGTTCCAGCTTGTCCGGCCGGTTGCTGGAGGCAATAAGACCCATGTTCCAGATAGTGAAGGCTTGGGCATCAAGGTTCACGGTCCCTATAAAGAGCCTCCTCCCCTTGGCATACTCCCGGGCAACCGCTTGCAGCACCTCAGCGTCGATCTGCTTGGCGATTAGCGCTTTCAACGGTGCCGAATCGTACATGCTGTCTTTGAGCAAAACAGCAAGAAGGCCCCGAGACTTGAAAATGTCCTTGTTGCTAACCTTGGTGTACATCCTGAGGAAGTCGTCGTACTCCGGCCCGAGAAATACGGCGGTGGCCGTCAAAGCTCCGGTGGAAATACCCGTGACCACATCGAACTCAGGGCGGGTGCCGGCGGCCGTCCAGCCAATGAGAACTCCGGCCCCATAAGCGCCGTGAGAGCCTCCCCCGGAAAGGGCCAGACCCCGAAGCATAATGGGTTCTCCCGGTGCTTCCTTGCGATGCTCTCGGAGACGCATTTGTAACCCTTCGATGAGGTGCCGCTCGAAGGTGTTTTTGAAGGTCGGGTCCCATCTTTCCAAAGGCACAGCTCCCCAGGGCACTTGCAAGGCCTCGCCCGCGGGTGGTGGTGCTACTCGTTTGGAAAAACAACTCGTAAGAGCGAAGATTACTGTCAACAATAAGGCAAGCCAACATGCAGGATTAGTCTTAGACCTCATCTCTTCTCCTCCTTTTGCTTTGTCCCCTCACCAGGAAGGTCTAATTCGACCACACTGTACCGTCCTTTCAATGTCAACCTTCGGGGCGAAACATCATGGTGCCGCTGTCGTAAGGCAACTCCAGGTAGAGCAATCCATCTTGTACGAAAAAGGAAGTGACCCGCTGCAGATCCCGGATGAAGGGTCCGTCCAGACTGTCCTCCTGGCAGGCCATGCGCGTCGACAGCAGCGGCCCAAAGGACAACTTGCCCGCTGAAATCTTGTATTCCCCGCCGCCACGGTTGCAGTCGAATCGGGCCTGAAGCGTGCCCTCGTCTGTCAACCTGATCGTATAACGCTCCGGATTGGACACTGCGATCTTTTTCACCGGGGTGATGGTTGATACCCACTGCCAGGTCTTGTTCAAAACAGATTGGGGATCCGTACTGTGCGTGTTCTCATCGGGCAGACCGGAGGTAGCACCACAGCCAACAATCACCATGCCGAGCAATGCCATTGAAAGAATTCGCCTCATCCTTTTTCCTCTCAATTATGATTCCTCCCAGGTACTGCCGCCGTTCCAGCCTCTCGTCCGGAACCAGGGTGGTAGGATCGGCGGAAATCCCGTCTGCCGCGAAGCGGCAGCGAGGAAGCCTGGTTCACTCCGATTTCCTTTCTCTTGATTGGCTAACGCGGACACCCACCAACCAGGCGACCGTCGTCACCAAATAGAGTTGGCCGACAACCGCCTCTAGAGTGGCCAGAGAACTTGCCAGGCCCGTGGTGGGAACAATATCACCGTAACCCAGGGTAGTGATGGTGACCAGACTGAAGTAGGTAAGACGCACTCGCTCATGGATATCAGTTGTTGAAATTGCGAATGATCCAGGGTGCACCGTCTCTACCAATCTATAGATGAATGTCCACATCATGGCCATGAGCAGATAAACGACAGCCGCACCAACTATAAGGTCTCTGGTGACCTTATCTTGTTCGTAGATAAAGAGCAAAATATTCACGATCATGTAGGCAAAAAACGCCACACCGCAAAGGGTCCCCACAATCACCACATAATTGTTTTTCACAATATATTCGGACCAGACTGACACCAGCATGGGCAGAGCAAGGAACGAAGCAATAAAGACGTTCCGCTTTTTTCCACTGACAGCATGAACCCCCGACAGGAGGATCGCAGAGAGGAAAATGTTCCACACCATGTGAATACCGACAAATTCTTGAACCAGAGGAGTGACGAGAATCATTGCCAGCAGCGAGACAAACAGAATGTGGAAGCGCCGCTTGAAATAAACTTGTCTCAAAAAAAGCGATCTTGTCCTGTCCATGATATTCCCTAAAACCATAAAACTGGAGAAACCGGGAACTTCAGATAACCTTACCTGAGGTGTCAGGCTTTAAGGTTTCGGGTGTCAGGTGTCAGGACAAAGAAACAAAAACCTGAAACCTTTATTCTACCTGAACACTGAAACCTCCATTGTGTTGATCAGGCTCCCGTTAGGGAGTCTCCATTTGCCAGTCGTCTGCGCTCACCGTACGCTTTTGCCCAGGGGTTGGCGGTGATTCCGTGGGTCAAGATACTAAGCATTATGGTGCACACCACGGTCATAGCGATGGGACCGCTGTTTGGCAGGTTGGCGTTGAGTACGATGACGCCGAAAACAATACTGGCCAAACCGCGTGGTCCGAACCAGCCCATAAAAAGCTTGCCCTCGGTGCTCATCCCAGTACCGCTGAGCACCAGAAACACCGGCAACATACGGATCAGCGTGAGGCTGAGCACCGCATAGAGCAGGTCGAGCCAGCTGAAGTAACCCACCGCCTTCCCCACCACTGCCGAGCCAAAGATCACCCAAGTAATCAGTGCCAGGGTGTCGCCGGTGGACTCGGCTGCACGGAGAAATTCATCGCGGTGTGGCTTTACCAGTGCGCCAAAGAGAAGACCGCCGGTAAAGGCGGCAATGAAGCCACTGCCACCCAGGAACTGGGCAATGGCAAAACAGCCAAAGGCCAGGGCCACGACCGGGACCTGGATCCAGGTGTGGGTGAGCCACTGTTGCCTCATGGCATACTTCAACAGTAGGGCCGCCAAGGTGGTCAGTACCAGACCAACGGCGAGACCGATGCCGATCTCTTTCACTACCAGCACCACAGCAAGCTGCCAGGGACCCCCTTCACCGCCCTTTCCCATGGCGAGAACCAGGAACACGTAAAGGATTGGCACGCAGATACCATCGTTCAAGCCGCTTTCCACATTTAACCCCTGACGGATGGCATCGGGCACCGCTTCATTGGTTACCACCGCTTTACCGAGGGCAGCATCAGTGGGCGCCAGCATGGTCGCGAGGAGAGCCACTTCGAATAGGGATAGCTTTTCGATCAGGAGCACACCTACCCCGAAACCGAGAACTATGGTCAGCGGCAGGCCAATCAGGAGCAAACGGACGGGCAGTGTCTCCGTCCTTCTCAGCACATCCATGTCGGCATCGGCAGCATCCGTGAACAGTACCAACGCCAGGGTCAACTCCGCCAGGGTTCTGATTGTTTCCCCGTCCGCTTTGAACGACAGCAGGTCCAGACCAACCGGCCCTATGAGCAGACCAAAGATGGTAAAGACGATCGGGCCGCTCACCCAGGTGCGCTCGACTCTCCCAGCTACTAAACTGTAACCGAGAATGAAGAGAGCCAGAATGGCTAGATCCAGATACAACATTCACCTCCCATATTCATAGTTATTAAGGTTTCAGGTGTCAGGTTTCAGCATTAATAATTTCGAATTTCGAAATGCTTGTACTCCATGCTCCATGCCCTATGCCCTCACGCTAGTTTCTCCTCACACCTCAAACCTTAAAGCCTAGCCTCTACTAAGCTAACAGGGCCGGGCTAAGAGCGTCCCCACCTCGCTTCAGGGGAGAAGGTTCTTGGAGTCATTGCCCACGAGAATCCCCGAAGTACCCTTTCTACAAGGAGGTTGGAGGAATTTCGCAAGGGTTCTCTGATTTCAGAAATGTTACAGGTTTAAGGTGGCTGAGTCTAGAAGTATTTAATCTGAAGTCTGCCAAAAGAAAAGGCAGGGCCATTGCTTGCCCTGCCCTGGTTACTTAAGCTGTCTTTGTCTAGGGCTGAGATTCTGCTTATGCCCCCAGTTACTATATACCCCTTATGGTTATCCGCACCCGTCGATTCAAGCGGCGCCCCTCAGCCGTATCATTACTGGCCACCGGCAGGGCTTTCCCATGCCATATGGTCACAAACCTCTCCTCAGTAATATTAGGAGTGAGAGGCTGGGCTGCCATCATAGCATATTTTTTCATCAGGTAATCCTCCACGCTCACAGCCCGCCTCCGTGACAATTCTAAATTGTACTTTGGATTACCGATGCTGTCGGTGAAACCTTCGATGACCAGGTATGCTTGAGGATTTTCCACCAAAAACTTCGCCAAGGCATCCAAGTTGTCGTCATACTCCGGATTAATAGTAGCCTTGTCAAAAGCAAACAAAATGTTGTCGAGCTGTACGCCCACCACTTTGCTCACCAGCTCTCTCTCAACAATGGCCTTGTCTACGACCATATAAATGGCCCCGGTCGTATATTCCGGTCGCTCGAGCATGGCATCAAAGGTTACCACCCGGGAGCCCGTGTTCACTGAACCGATATCATTCACCAGTTTTTCCGCCTTGGGAGACTGGGCCGAACTGATCACATAAAAATTGACATTGTATTTGGAGGCTATCTCCTTGGCTGCCTCTACAGGCTTTACCTTGCTCGGGCCCAGGGTGTATTGGCCGTCTGTAAAAACAAAGACAACCGTTTTGCCGGAAAGCTTGGCAAGGATGGGATCAAGGTTCATGATCGCCTCTCCCAGTGGGGAGGGCTGATTTTCGTAACTGAGCGAAGGCTGGTAAGAGTCCATGGCATCAATGGCGGCAGCAAATTTCTCTTTGTTGAATGGCTGCATCTCGTAGAAGACCTTCCACGGCGTGTACAGATACAGCCCGGTATTCCAATCCAGATCCGGCACTCGGGCGGCTCTCTCCTTGAAAATTTCCTCGGCCAAGGTAATCTTCTTCCTGTTTGTATCTTTGTACATATCCTGCATGGAGCCTGAGGCATCGAAGAGAACAGCGATATTATCCGCGGTCTTCACCACCTCCTGAACTACCCTGACTCTTTCCACCGGCACCTGTTGAACCATAACTTCCGCCGCCAAGACATTTGCGACAATCAGAGCCGGCATGATCAATCCAAGGATCATCGCCAATCCTACGAGTTTAATTCTCCCTGTTTTCATAATCGTATCTCCTTCTATTGCTGGAAAGCCTAGCAAGCAGTCTCAGAGAGATTATCCAGGCCTATCCTGAACAACTCAAATCCACTGAAAATATTGTTCTCTTGCCCATTGTTACAGTGACCCCTGAAATCAATACGCTCGGACAATATAATATCGCCGCTGAGCAAATTCAAGCCGACCAAAGCTCAAAAAGGAAGTTTCTATGGTGAGAAGTTTAAACTTTCTCAAACCCGGAGAGAACCCCCAGAAAGGGCGAAAAATGCGGTATTTTAAAAATCTCTATCCACCCAAAAGGGTTAGAAGAGATAAGGCGCAATTGGTTGCTGAGCGATAGAGTGCGATCTGTATATTCATCCCCAAAAACCGGCAATGCTAAAAAAATAGTTCAGCCAAGAGAGTGCACGATATGAGTGCTACGGCTCGGCCTCAAGCCACTTGACCATATCAGTGAACAAATTTTCCTCGACGACAATTTTCCAGCCGGCGTGTCGGATGTTCTCCACGGTCAGACGGTTGATGTTGGCGCCCATCATTCGGACCACCAAGGGATTAAACAGATCGAAAAGCGCCCCGATGATAGGATTTGTCGGCCTCATGTGTTCGAGCAAGAAAAGTCTACCACCCGGCCTGCAGACTCTGAGCAGTTCCCTGAGGCCCCGGACCGGGTCAGGAACGGAACAGAAAACGAAGGTCGCCAAGACGGTATCAAAACTGTGATCAGGGAGGGCGAGATTTTGCACGTCCATTTCAGCAAGATCAACCTCTACCTTTGAGGCTTCGACTTTCCTTCTAGCTCGTGTCAGCATGCGCGGGCTGATGTCGATAGCCGTGACTTGTGCACCTCGAGGATAGTAGCGCATGTTTTTCCCGGTTCCCACACCAACCTCAAGAACACGTTTCCCATTTACCCGCTCCGCCAGTCTTGCCCTCCACTGAGCAAACTGGAGTCCCTCCAGCGGTTTCTCTAAAAGATCGTAGAAAGGTGCCAAACGGTCGTACCGTTTACGCGTTAGTCTGGTCGGTGAAGTGTTACACCCCATTGTCAATCCCAATAGTTAGTATAATTCAGTA
>JARRNM010000056.1:0-16568 GCA_037384945.1 Deltaproteobacteria bacterium | reverse complement strand
CTTCGGCGGGTCCGCGTAGCGGAATTCAACAGGGCTGACGGAAGGTCTGTGTCACTTCCCCGGGTGTGGTTGGGGGAGCCCCTGGCCCCGTTCAGCAGGAACGGGGAACAGGGAGGGGGCGCCTTCCCCCGGCCACAGCTGGGTTAGAAGTGACCAGACCGTGAGCTTTGGAACGACAGAAGAGACATCAGCAGAGGCCACTTCACTCGCAAACTCAAGGCAAACTGGCTCTCAGACACAATTTAGAAGAACGATCCACTGATTTTTGGGGAAAATCCTGTGGGACTTTAAGGCTTGCCATCCTCCATCTCAGCCAGGGCCACTGCCGCAGTAATCAATGAGAGGTGAGTAAGACCCTGGGGGAAGTTTCCTAACATTTCAACAGCCTGGGTGTCGTATTCCTCGGAGAACAGCAAGAGATCGTTGCCCGTTGACAGGGCCCGCTGGAAAACTTTGTGGGCCTCCTCCAGGCGACCCTGACGGGCGAGACATTCAACCAGCCAGAAGGAGCACGCCAGGAACACACCCTCCTTGCCAGCCATGCCGTCGTCCCCGACGGGATACCGGCGGATGAGTCCGTCCTCCCCCAGCTCTCTTTGAATCAACTCTACCGTACGGACCATGCGGTCATCGTCATAGGCAATGAATCCTACCGTTGGCAGCAGCAGAAGGGAGGCATCCATAACCGGGTGGTCAAAGGCCTGGACAAAGGCGCCACGCTGGGGATGATATCCTTTTTCTTCCACTGCCCGGCGGACTTCATCCCGTGCCTCCCGCCAGGCAGCAACAGGAGCCTTGCATCTCCCAGATACCTCGGTCGGCTTCTCTCCAGCAACAAAAGGCCTGGTCCACCAGCTCCACCAGGAACTCCCAGTAGTCATCGTCGGGAGAATACCCCAGGGAGTGCCAGCGCCAAGACAGGTCCAAGAGCTCACCGTAAACGTCCAGTTGAACCTGGTCCCGGGCGGCGTTGCCCACCCTCACCGGTCTGGCACCGCGGAAACCCTCGAGATCGTCGATTTCCAGCTCCTGCAAACGGCGTTCGCCGCCAATACCGTAAAGAATCTGCAGCTGCTCCGCACTGCCCGCGGCACTCCGTTCGATGAACCGGCGAAAGCCGTCGGCCTCTTTTATGTAGCCCACCTCGGCCAGGGAGCGCACGGTGAAACAGGAATCGCGGATCCAGGAATAGCGGTAGTCCCAGTTGCGGGAGCCCCCTGGAGCTTCCGGGAGAGAGGTGGTCGCCGCCGCAGCTATGGCGCCGGTGGGAGCATTGGTAAGCCCTTTGAGGACAATGGCGGAGCGGTGGAGGTAGTCACCGTAAGGGCCGCTGATTTTCCCCCGTTTTCCCCACGAAAGCCACCAATCGATGGTCTCTTCAAGGCGGCGATCCAACTCGTTGCCCTCCGGAGGCTGCACCAAGCCCTCGGCCAGATCCTCGGGCCTTCGCCAGAGGATTGAAAGTCGCAGCCGTTGCCCCTCCTCCACGGTACAGGTCCCGGTGAGATCATGCCGGTGCTTCATTTCGAGAGGAAGATCGCCGGAGATAAACAGGCCGTCACTTCCTCCGATGGCGATATAGTGGCCGTTTTGGATTTTTCTAATCCAGGGCTTGACTGCACCGTAGTCGAAACGGGCAACCAGCTCCAGACCGAAGGTCACCCGGCCGGTGACACCCTCAACAATACGCAATATCTGCCGGTGGGGATCGTGTTCTCCTCCTTTTCGCATGGTGAAACAATCCAGGAGGCGGGCTTGGCCGGAGTGGGTTTGAAAGGTAGTCTCCAGCACCAAGGTATTCTCAAGATAACGCCGTGAGACACTGAAACCGGATGAGGGAGCAATTTTACAGTAGCCTCCCGTCTGCCATCCCAGGATGCGACCGAAGCAGCTCCTGGAATCGAGGCGCGGCATGCAACACCAGTCAATGGAGCCCGAACTCGAGACTAAGGCCGCCGAATGGCAGTCAGCGATGTAGCCATAGTCGCCGATGGCTGGGCAAGCATTTTTGCTCATGGAAAAACTCTCCTTATATTACTCTGCACCATGGCCTGTTTTTTTCAAGATTTTCCCAAAGAATGAACGGATCATTATTGTAACCTATGTGCATGAGTCAGTTTACCTCTGTTGTGCAAATGAGAGCGTCCTTGCTGATGTCTCTTCTGCCGTTCCCTCTGGGCCGGAGGCCAGGGCTCATCTGCTGCGGTGGAGTGACTTCTGGCTTCGCTGTGGTCGGCCGCCTTTGCCCAAAGACAGGGAAAGCTCTTACACAGAGCGCATAGTCGCTGTCCTTTTTATAATTGAAGTCTTGGTCTTGGTGGTAAAGTTCATCTTACCGGGGTGCTACCCTGAGGATGCCGAACTCCACTGGGCGGTACCAAGCGGATGCTCCGGATGCGCTCTTCTCCAGAGCTCCCCCTGTCACCTCCTCGTGAGGGAGAGACATGAGCAAAGGCCAAAAGGGGAAGCTGCGAAGCAACGAGCATCTGAGCCACCTATCTTCACTCTCTCAGACTTGAGAGGGTCTGCATGAAGATATGGCGCTCACTAAACAGGAATCCTGCCAACAGATGACGCGAATCATGTCCGTTGTGGAGTAGCTTCCCCGTGGCCTAGATCACAGAGACATTTTCGAGGAAACTCCTGGCCTTTTCTCTATTGAACCGAGAGAATACGTGGAGTCCCAACAGTGGAATGCACCTCCTGGCAACCGTTCCAGCCGCGGCAAGCCAATGGGTGATGCGGAACAGTGCTCTCATTGTTATGGGGTGCTCAAGCGCTAACTGTCAGCAAGAAGAGGGCAATTGCAATACCAGCGATGGCCGTGAGCACGGTAAAAAGAATCCCCAGAGACAGACCGTAACCAGGTTCAGTGCTTCCCTCCCGGCGATAACGAAGGGCAAAAGAACTGTAGCGTATCCCAGCCACCACCGTCATCAAAACTCCCATAATCACCAAGGCCGTGCCTGCCCACAAAGAAGATGATCTGGGCTGGACTAGGGTCCCCCCGGAGTTGGCCGTCAACTGACGCAAAAATAGGCCGAAGCGGTCCACCACGAAGCCCAGAGCCATCAAGGCTAAGGCCGTGCGAATCCAGGCAAAAAGAGTACGCTCCGCGGCCAAGTATACCAACCGTCGGGCCGATGTTTCAGTGTCGGAATCGTTGGTCAAAACTCCCCCGCTACCAAGGTTGGCTGGCATAGTCTGCCGGCAAAGTCTGAGCGGCAAAGTCGGCCAGGCAGGTGAAATATGGACCGGCCTATACAGGTCCCTGGGCGTCATTATGGTAATAGCTCTACAATCCCAGCAAACAACAGGGCATAGCGGTCTCTAAATTCTTCTATCATTTTTTGCTCTCAGGCAAAAGGCCTATTTACTTCCAGATAACTCTCTTTGTCTCTTGTGGCGGCGACCCTTTCCCAAAGGAAGGCAAGATAATCCATCCCTCCGTCGAGCTAGGGATACCCCGGCCGCTGGGCCAGTCTTCAGCGGGAGGAAATCTCATTCCCTCCAAGAGGTGCTCTGAGGAGGGCCCGGGTGCCGGAGCCCGGTCTGGATGTGATATCGAAAGATCCCCCCAGGTGCTGTAAGCGCTCGCTCACACTGAAAAGGCCGAAGCCGCTGCCTCTCCGCAGGCGACGAGCAGCCTGAGCAGGATCAAAACCAATGCCGTCGTCTACAACCTCAATCTGCAGCTGATCATGATTCTTCGCCAAAGAGATGGTCACCTGCGTGGCCTTGGCGTGTTTGACAATGTTGAAGAGCAACTCACGGACAGCCCGAAAAAGAAGAACAGAAAGATCTTCAGGGAGCTTCTTGCCTTTTCCGTCATAGGTGTAGGCGATCTTGATACCATGTAGGTGCTGCATCCGGGTGGTGAGACTGCGCAGGGCTGCCTCGAGGCCCAGGTCGTGGAGGATGGGAGGACTGAGTTCGAATATAAGTGAGCGCGTCTGCTCCAAAGCTTGGTCGATAAGAGCCACTGTATCGCCGAGTTTTCTTTGATGAGTCCGATTTATTGGCACGCTCTCCAGTTCCTCGAGATAATATTTGCACAGCGCCAAGGATTGCGCCACCGAATCATGCAGATCTCTGGCCAGGCTCCGCCGCTCCCTCTCCTCGGTCAGAACGAGTTCGGAGGCGAGGGATCTGAGTGTCAGTTGTAATCGCTTGCGTTTCCCTCTCTCCTGTTGCAGATGGACTTTGGCCGTCTGCAGTTCGCTAGTGCGGTTTGACAACTGGAGGCTCAGCTCCTCAAGAGTATTCCACAACAACCTTTCCGTGTCCGTCCACTCATGCTGCCCGCCCTTTTCCTCCCCTGATTGCCAAGGAAGATTAATGAGTGTCTCAATGTATAGTTTTTTGTGCTTATGGTCGCCTTTTATCATCTTCTCTCAGTCGTATAGCGAATCTTTCTTCTGCTATCCCCGTGGTGGAGCAACCAGTCCTTTGCTCAGCACCACCTCAGTCTCTTGCCACAGGCAGAATAGCTCTCCTGGGGGCAAGTGGGTATTGAAGTCTCCTCTTGGACAAATCATAATTCCCACCGTTCAAAAGCTGAATCGGCGTCTGTCTGATTTTCTTGTAGGACTGAAAATCTTTCCTCTGTCGGTCTTTGTCTTACAGAGAAAATTAAGCCCGAGGGTTGAAGGAAACTCCGGCGTCCTCCTTTTCTGTAGGACGGATACCGACAAGAAAACCCGGAGGATTCCTACAACAGAATCAGACAGCCGCCGATACCGACAAAGGGCTTGGCGATTTACTTTTGAACAAAAAGGTGCAGCATCACATCCGGTGCTATGACCTTGACGAACAAATGGAGGTGAAAGAAATGAAAAAATTACTTTTGCTCATGTTGGCTGTCGGCATGATGGTATTTTTGAGCTCGGGGTACGGTATGGCTGATACCGGTCCCGCTTATTACGCCATGGGGAACACGAACGGCGTCAAGTATCTCACTGGCGGTGTGGGATTGAGCGAACGAGCTCACATGGAGCAGATGGCCAAGAACTACAATTTGAAATTGGTCTTTGCCGACCCAGCCGGAGCCTACCTCGCCAATGTCCAAGTTGACATTCAGAACAGCAATGGAGCAAGCCTGATCCAAAGGGCTGCTAATGGCCCGTGGTTTTTCGCCGAGTTACCTGCCGGTCATTACACCATCATCGCAACTCATGATGGTAAGACCGAGACCCGGAAAGTGGTGGTGGGCAAAACCTCGCAAGAGGAGATGTTTCGGTTCAAAGCATAAGACCTCACCCTTCGCGGCAGAATTGCTCATTTTGACGAGATGACGAGGATCCACTCCAGGGGTGTCCGGCAATTCGCTTCTGGAGTGGATGTCCTGACAAGGGAGAGTGGTCACCGGCACCGGGGGCGCTGTCCTCCGGGTACACTCCCACGACGGCTGCGGTTTTTCACCAGGTCTGCCACAGTATTGTCTGAGGCCAAGATTGGCAACAGAGCTTTTGTCAAAGAAATAAGAGCCAAATTGAGCAGACAAAGAGAGATACTCCCTTACGCTAAAAAGAATACTCTGTTTACCCCAGTGATCTATCCCGCAAAGTTCTGATAAAACTGGCACCTATCCATAACCAACAGACAATGGTGAACACAGGTGCACTCCCATTTGAAGCAGCGACTGATTCTTGTGGCCTTGGTTGCGGTGGGCATAACCGCATTGCTGGTAGTGCTCAGTATTGTCTGGTTGAACTACCTGGTGGATTTCTGGTGGTTTGATTCCTTGGGCTACGGATTTTACTATTGGCAGAGGCTGCTCTATCGATACCTCATATTTGGCCTCATCACTCTAGTGTTTTTTCTTGTTTTCTTCCTTAATTTCCGCATTGCTCTGCGCTATCTCAGAGCCAGTCCGTCAGCGGCCACAGGGGAGAAACAACAAAGATACCACAAGCTGGCGAGAGCATTCCGTAGGGGATCCCCCTGGCTCTATAACCCTCTGGCACTGATTCTTGGTATCGTTATCGCTCTTCCTCTGTTTAGCCATTGGGAAAGTTTCCTGTTCTACGTCTTTGGGCCCGACGCAACCATCACGGATCCCGTCTATGGGAAAGACGTCTCCTACTACCTGTTTTCCTATCCAATATATACCCTTATTCAGCGTCGCCTGCTCTTCGCCTTTCTCGTCCTCCTCCTCGGACTCGCCTTGATCTACTGGCTTGAGCACAGATTGCTGACCCGCATGGGCAGGAAGCTCCCGGTCGGTGCCAAATGGCATCTCAGCTTTTTGATACTGCTTGTTTTCCTGATTGAAATTTGGGACTTCCTCCTCCAGCGTTACTCACTGCTGTACGGCAGCAGTCATCAACCACTTTTCTTCGGTCCCGGTTTCGTGGAGATGCGTATAGTTTTGCCGTTGATCTGGCAGACCCTGATTCTTCTGGGCGCCACGGCCTTTTCGTTGATCTATGTCATCAACAGGGGAAAATCTCGGAGACGAGGTCTGAGGTTAACCTCTGTCTTCGCCGTGCTTTTCGTCCTTTCCCTGGCCGGCCGACATTCCACTTTTGTGCCGAGGATTGTGGAAAAATATTTGGTTAAACCCAGTGAGATCTCCCGAGAAAAACCTTTCATTGAAAGCAGCATCCGAGCGACTCTACTAGGGTATAAACTGGATGCGGTGGAAATCAGGAAGTTTAAACCCGAACGTCTGCCCAGAGATATTACCGCCCCCGGAGTGCGGGGAGTTCTGCGCAACATCCCCCTTTGGGACAAAAAAGTTCTTGCCGAGGTTTTCCGGGATCTGCAAGAGCTGCGAAACTATTACGTATTCCCCGAGATCAACGTGGGAAGATACCGAGAAGAGCAAAAAAAGCAACAGGTCTTTCTGGCGGCACGGGAACTCGATTACCAACAACTACCGGGGGGAGCAAACAACTGGGTAAACCAACATCTCTCCTATACCCACGGATACGGGGCGGTGATGACTCCGGCGAGTCAAGGGGCAGAAGAGCCCATGACCTGGTTCCTCCAGGGAATCCCACCCCAGTCGGAGTATGGTTTCACCATGGAGCAACCCGGAATTTACTATGGATTGGGATCCTACACCTATGCAATCTCCCCAAACGACGCCGGCGAGATGGACTATCCCAAGGGAAACGACAATGTTATGGCAGATTACCACGGAAAGGGGGGTGTTTCCCTCTCGACAGATTGGCGAAAGCTCCTGTTTGCTTTGTATTTTGGGGAGAAAGACATATTTTTTACTACCAAAACCAAGAAGGGCAGCAAGATTCTCTTCCGGCGCAATGTGAGGGACCGGATTCGCAGGCTGACTCCCTTTCTCGTCCTAGATAAAGCTCCCTACCCAGTGGTCACCCAAAAAGGGCTCTACTGGATTCAAGATGGTTACACTACATCTTCATGGTTCCCCAATGCGGCGCCTTGCGATACGGACAAGGGGCAGATCAATTACATTCGAAATTCGCTAAAGATTGTGGTGGACGCTTACAGCGGTACGGTGGATTTCTACATAGCCGACCCCGAAGACCCCATCGTTCGGGCCTACGATAGAATGTACCCTGGATTGCTCAAAGAGCTCAGTGGAATGGACCACGATATCCTAGCGCATATCCGTTATCCTCAAGATTTTTTTGAAATCCAAATGGGCATCTATGCCAAGTACCACCAAACCGACCCCATAGTATTTTATGAACAGGAGGACGTCTGGAAATTTTCCAGGAGCCGGGGAGATCATAAAATCGGCTCTGATCCATCTTACTACGCTACTTTGGATCTGATAGAACCGGGCAGGCTGGACTTCCTCTTGCTCCTGCCCATGCTTCCCAATGAACGTAATAACTTGCGAGCTCTGGCCGTTGCCGGTTGCGACCAGCCGCATTATGGTAAGATTATCGTCTATGAGTTTCCCAAAGGTGAGTTAGTCTACGGCCCCTCCCAGATTTCCGCCCTGATCAACGAGAATCCGAAGATTGCGCAGGAATTTACCCTCTGGGATCAAGCCGGCTCTCAAGTTGTGCGAGGCATAATAATCATTTTACCGGTGGCCAATACCATGTTGTATATCCAACCCGTTTACCTTCAGGCCAGCGGAAAGATAAAAATACCCAAACTCCAGCGGGTTATCATGAGTCAGGGACAGATCGTGGTGATGGAAAAATCCGTCGAAGAGGGCTATACAAAGCTCAACAAACTAATGGCTAGGGAGGAGACAGCGATTGAAAATCGTTACCCTCCCCTCTCTTCAGCTCCTCAGGAGAGGAAAGAAGCTGGAGACTCTGACCTTTCATCTGCGGGGAAAGCACCCGGACACCAGAAAAAGGGGGAAAACTGAAGAGGCTGTTCATTCTGAAGTCTTTTCAATGTATCTGGGAGATACGGTGTCCTGACAACAAAAATCAGGGTTTTGCCGTATATCCTTACTCCCAGATTAAAATTAGGATCTAGCCAATACCAAACGAGTATCTTCCCCGGTAAATTTTGGCAAACCTCTGCAACAACAAGGATGTCTGTAGTGGAGTCGGACACTATGCTCCATACATTCTGGCCGTTCGTTCTGTTCTCCGTCCTGGTTTTTCTGCTGGTTGTTCTCATGCTGGTGCTTTCGGCTGTCCTGGGCCAGAGGCACCGGGAACGGTCGACGGGGGAACCCTATGAATCGGGGATCGTCTCCACCGGTTCAGCCCGCATGCGCTTCGATGCCAAGTTCTACCTGATGGCAATGTTTTTCGTTGTCTTCGATCTGGAGGCGGTTTTCATCTTCGCCTGGGCCGTAGCGGTTCGCGAGCTCGGCTGGATCGGCTATGCAGAGATCCTGGTATTCATCGGTATTCTAATGGTTGCCCTGATTTACCTTTACCGTGTGGGTGCTCTGGAGTGGGGGACAAAGAAACATAAAATGCACCGGAGGAGACAGGGGGCTTCATGAAAATCATCAAAGACATATTGGCGACCAAAGGACATGAGGTTTACACCATCTCGCCTGCTGGTACGGTGTATGAAGCCTTGAGCCTAATGGCCGAGAAAAATGTGGGGTCCCTGGTGATCCTCGAAGGAGAAACCCTGGTGGGACTGATTTCGGAACGGGACTACGCCAGAAAAATAGTTCTCAAAGGAAGACTCTCCAGAAACACTCCCGTGAGTGAAATAATGACCAGGGAACCGGTGACTGTGACCCTGGATCACGATCTCGAACAATGCATGGAACTGATGACGGACAAGCGCGTCAGACATTTGCCCGTGGTGGACCAGGGGCGGCTGATCGGGATTATCTCCATTGGCGACGTAGTCAAAGGCATCATGGACCACAAGGAATTCATCATCCAGGAGCTGCAAAAATACATTAGAGGGCAGCACTAGAGGGGAGAAGATAACAGTGCGCTGGTGGCTGAGCGGAGCGAGGATGTCGTTTTCCTCAGATCCAACTGACGGATCCCTGGTCCATATGGTCCGGAGGAAGGTGCTTCTCTCCCGGTTGCAGGATCTTCTGGCCTGGGGCCGCAAGAACTCCCTCTGGCCCTTTAACTTCGGCCTTTCTTGCTGCTATGTGGAGATGGCAACCAGTCTGACCAGCCGCTATGACATAGCCCGCTTCGGCGCCGAGGTGATCCGGGGAACGCCGCGCGAGGCTGACCTTATGGTCATCGCCGGCACCCCCTTCGTCAAGATGGCGCCAATAATCAAACGCCTCTATGAGCAGATGATGGAGCCCCGGTGGGTTATTTCTATGGGCTCCTGTGCCAATGGGGGCGGCATGTATGACATTTACAGTGTGGTTCAAGGAGTGGACAAGATCTTGCCGGTGGATGTTTATGTCCCGGGGTGCCCACCGAGTCCGGGCGCTTTCATGCAAGGATTAACCCTGCTTCAACAGGCGGTGGGTAAAGAAAAACGTCCTTTGAGCTGGGTGCTGGGGCCGCAACAGGTGGAAAAAGCACCCCCTCTCTCCATGAGAGACATTAAAAGAGCCGAACGCCAGAAGGCCACGGTGTTGCGCTCTCCGGAAGAGATCTGAGGCCCATTCCGATCCACCTAATCTCCAGAGAATCATATGAACGGATCGACCAACACGGTTGCACAATTGCAGAACCGGTTCGGTGGAGCCACTGTCAGCGAACAGCCCACCCGCGACGAATTTCCCACCGTGTGGGTTTCCAAAGACAGAGTTTATGAGGTCTTGCATTACCTCAAAACAGAAGTGGACCGGTCCTATGCCATGCTCTATGACCTCACGGCAATAGATGAGCGGTTGCGGACCAACCGGCCGGATCAACCTGATAGCGACTTCACCGTGGTCTATCACCTGTTGTCCTTCGAGCGCAACGAGGATCTGCGGGTGAAAGTGGGGTTGAAGGGTGAATTTCCTTCCTTGCCGACCATAACCAATATCTGGCCCTCGGCCAACTGGTATGAACGGGAGGTGTGGGACATGTTCGGCATAACCTTCGACGGCCACCCCCACCTTCGACGGATTTTACTGCCGCCCACCTGGGAGGGTCATGCCTTGCGCAAGGAGCACCCCGCCCGGGCCACGGAAATGGGCCCTTTCCAGCTCCCTGAAGATAAACAGAAAAGAGAGCAAGAGGCCTTACGCTTCCGCCCCGAAGATTGGGGGTTGAAACGTACAGGGGAGGACACTGACTTCATGTTTCTCAACCTGGGCCCCCAGCATCCCGGAGCCCATGGGGTCATTCGCTTCATGCTGGAGCTTGACGGAGAGGAGATTGTCAATGTGGTGCCGGAGATCGGCTTTCACCACCGGGGGGCGGAAAAAATGGCGGAACGCCAGACCTGGCATACCTACATCCCTTACACCGATAGAATCGATTACCTCGGTGGGGTAATGAACAACCTTCCCTATGTGCTCGGGGTAGAAAAACTTGCGGGCATCGAGGTGCCCGACCGGGTCAAGGTCATCCGCGTCATGATGGTGGAGTTCTTTCGCCTTGCCAGCCACCTGGTTTGGTATGGAACTTTCGCCCAGGATGTCGGCGCCCTGTCGCCGGTTTTCTTTACCTTCAACGACCGGGAGCGCATATTCGACATTGTTGAGGCGATCACCGGCGGCCGGATGCACCCCAGCTGGTTTCGCATCGGGGGGGTTGCCCATGACCTGCCCAAAGGCTGGGACAAGCTGGTAGGAGATTTCGTCGGCCACATGCCCCGTCGTCTGAAAGAGTACGACAAGATGGTGATGGGAAACCGTATCTTCAAGGCAAGAACTCAGGGAATCGGCACCTTGACCCTGGAAGAAGCCATCGACTGGGGCATGACCGGGCCGGGGTTGAGGGCTTGTGGTCTGGAGTGGGACTTTCGCAAGCAACGACCCTACTCGGGTTACGAGCAGTTCGACTTTGACATTCCCACCGGGCAACACGGAGATTGTTACGATCGGGCCCTGGTTCGGGTTGAAGAGATGCGCCAGAGTGTTAGGATCATCGAACAGTGTCTCCAGCAGATGCCGCCGGGTTCTTACAAGGCCGACCATCCCCTGGCCGTTCCGCCCCGCAAAGAACGGACTATGCACGACATTGAAACCCTGATTACCCATTTTCTCGGGGTGAGTTGGGGCCCTGTCATCCCGCCGGGAGAGGCCTTTGTCGGCATCGAGGCCACCAAGGGCAGCAACGGCTACTACCTGATTAGCGATGGCTCCATCCACTCGTACCGCACCCGCATCCGCACACCATCTTTTCCGCACGTTCAGATGGTGCCCCTCTTGAGTCGCGGCTTGATGGTGCCGGATCTCCTGGCAATTTTGGGAGCCGTTGATTTCGTTATGGCGGATGTGGACCGCTGAGCGTTCAGTAGTCCCCAGTCCCTTGTCCAAGGTTGGACGAAAGAGGAGAGTGAGCAAGCGATGCTGTCGCAACAGGAAAGAGATGAGATCGCAGCGGAATTCCCGCACTACGAGCAGAGGCGCGGTGTCAGTATCGAGGCGATGAAGATCGTCCAACACCATCGGGGCTGGGTTTCAGACCAGGCCATTCAGGAGATTGCCGAGTTCCTCGAGATGACCCCCGATGAACTGGATGGGGTAGCGACTTTTTACAACCTCATCTTTCGCAAGCCGGTGGGCAAACACCTGATCCTGGTATGCGACAGTGTCAGTTGCTGGATCATGGGATATGAAGAGGTGCGCCGCCATCTGTTGGATCGACTGGGAATCGACTTCGGGGAGACCACTGCCGACGGCCGCTTTACCCTGCTGCCGGTTCCTTGTCTCGGCGCCTGCGACCAGGCCCCTGCGATGATGGTGGACGACGAGCTTTTCGGCAATCTGGACCCGGTGAAGATCGACGAGATTCTGGAGAAGTACACTTAGAGAGTGACCATGGAAAGACCCCTCACCAAGAATATCCGCCCCGGCAAGGAGCCGTTGAACCTTAAAGACTATGAGAAGGCAGGAGGGTATAAAGGGGTGCGCAAGGCTTTGCTGACCATGGCGCCCCAAGAGGTGACCAAACTGGTAAAGGATTCCAATTTGCGCGGAAGGGGCGGTGCCGGCTTCCCCACCGGCATGAAGTGGAGTTTCGTGCCCATGGGAGAGGAGGCGCCGCGGACCAAGTACCTGGTTGTCAATGCAGATGAAATGGAGCCGGGCACCTTCAAGGACCGCTTTCTCCTTGAGGGCGATCCCCATCAGCTCATCGAAGGGGTGATTATCGCTGCCTATGCGGTGCAGGCCCCGGTGGCCTATATCTTTCTTCGCTGGGCGTACAAGCGTGCCGCCGGTTTGCTCACCGGGGCCCTGGGCGAGGCCTACCAGGCAGGCTATCTGGGCAAAAATATCTTGGATTCGGGCTTCAGCCTGGACATCCATGTTCACACCAGTGCCGGCCGTTACATCTGCGGGGAAGAGACCGCTTTGCTCAATGCCCTGGAGGCCAAAAGGGCAACTCCCAGAGCCAAACCGCCCTTCCCCCCGGTGGTTGGTCTTTGGGGCAAGCCCACCGTGGTGAACAATGTGGAAACCCTGTGCAACATACCCCACCTTGTTGACCATGGTCTGGAGTGGTACCGGGGGCTGAGCCACAGCGAGGACCGAGGCACCAAGATCTACGGGGTGAGCGGCAGGGTCAAGGGGCCGGGAGTCTGGGAACTCCCCATGGGAACCTCTATCAGAGAGCTCCTGGAGGAGCACGCCGGGGGCATGGCCGCAGGCTTCACCTTTAGGGGGTTGCTACCCGGTGGTGCTTCCACCGACTTTCTGGTGGGGGAGCATCTGGATGTGCCCATGGACTTCAGCTCAATCCAGAAGGTGGGAAGCCGCATGGGTACCGGCACCATGATCATCCTCGATGACCGAACCTGCCCGGTGGGAATGGTGCACAACCTGCTGCGTTTTTTTGCCCAGGAGTCTTGCGGCTGGTGTACTCCCTGTCGGGATGGCCTGCCCTGGATGGCCCGGATTCTCCAGGCCTTGGAACAGGGCCGGGGTGAACCGGGGGATCTGGAGACAATGGAACGTCACTGCCGATTGCTCGGTCCAGGCCACACCTTTTGTGCGCTGGCCCCTGGTGCTGTAGAGCCTTTGCAGAGCGCACTGCACTATTTCAGCGAAGATTTCCAGCGCCATATTCGCGACAAGCGCTGCCCATGGAGCTAGAAAATGGCGACAATTTACCTAGACGGTAGGCCCTATGAGGTTAGAGACGGGCAGAATCTGCTCCAGGCCTGTCTCTCCCTGGGGTTCAATATTCCTTACTTTTGCTGGCATCCAGCCCTCCACTCCGTGGGTGCCTGCCGGCAGTGCGCGGTGAAGCGTTTCAAGGACGAGGATGACCGGAAAGGCGAGATCGTCATGGCCTGCATGACCCCGGCTGAAGACAATACTCGTATCTCCATCGACGATCCAGAGGCCAGAGAGTTTCGGGCGAGCGTCATCGAATGGCTGATGACCAACCACCCCCATGACTGCCCGGTCTGCGACGAAGGGGGTGAATGTCACCTGCAAGACATGACGGTGATGACAGGCCATGCCTACCGAGAATTTCGTTTTAAAAAGCGCACCTTTCGCAACCAGTATCTGGGGCCCTTGCTTAACCACGAGATGAACCGCTGCATCCAGTGCTACCGCTGTTTTCGCTTTTATCATAACTATGCCGGCGGCCGTGACTTCAACGTATTCGCTTGCCATAACCATGTCTACTTCGGCCGGCACCGGGAGGGCACTCTGGAGAATGAATTCAGCGGCAACCTGGTGGAGATATGTCCCACCGGCGTTTTCACCGACAAGACATTGAAACAACACTACACTCGCAAGTGGGATTTACAGAAATCGTTACAATCATGAGGTAAACGGTTACTTTCTCTGCGATCGTGGCCGCTACGGGTACGAATTCGTCAACAGCGAGCACCGTCTGCGCCAGCCCCTGGTGCAAGAGGACGGCAAACTCAAGTCGGTTACCAGAGAGGAGGCAGTCGAACACCTGACCACTTTTTTGAGCGCTGGAAGTCGGCTTATGGGTATCGGCTCTCCCCGAGCTTCTCTGGAGGCCAACTTCGCCCTCAGGGCTCTGGTCGGCCCGGACCGCTTTTATCTCGGAATCTCTGAGCGGGACCACCAGCTGGTGAGTGCTGTCCTGGAAGTCCTGCAACAGGGCCCGGCGCGCTCGGTCTCTTTGAGGGAGATAGGTGGGGCCGATGCGGTGTTTGTACTGGGCGAGGATATTACCAACACGGCGCCGCTCATGGCCTTGGCCGTCCGTCAGATGGTTTATTCCACTGCTGCAAAAGATGCGGCCACACTGCGAGTCCCCCCCTGGAATGACGCCGCTATCCGGGAGATTGCCCAGGATCGAAAGGGTCCCCTGGTCATCGCCACCTCCACGGCCACCAAGCTTGACGAAGTAGCAATGAAGACCTATCGGGCCAGTCCCGATGAAGTGGCTCGTCTGGGTTTCGCCGTGGCCCGGGCCTTGAGCCCCGAACCACCCGCGGTGGAGGGAATGGAGGAGAAGGAACCACCCCTGGTTGGAGAGATTGCTCAGATCTTGGCCCAGGCAGAACGACCCGTGGTCATATCAGGAACAGGATGCGGCAGTGAAGCGGTAATCCGGGCGGCCGCCAACGTGGCCTGGGCCCTGGCCGCGGTCAATCCCGCCGCAGGGCTGAGTTTGGTGGTGCCCGAATGCAACAGTCTCGGCCTGGCTCTTTTGGGAGGTCAAGGGTTGGGAGCGGCTTGCCAGGCGGTTGAGGCAGAAGCGGTGGACAGCATGATCGTTTTGGAAAACGATCTCTACAGGCGGGGAAATAGCGCTGCCGTGGACGCACTGCTGGACAAGGTAGAGCACGTGGTGGTGATCGATCACCTGGCCAACGGTACCACAGCAAAAGCAGAAGTGGTGCTGCCCGCAGCCACCTTTGCTGAGGCATCGGGTACCATGGTGAGTAATGAAGGGAGGGCCCAACGGTTCTTTCAGGTTTTCGTGCCCGAGGGCGAGGTGCAGGCAAGTTGGCGCTGGCTGGAAAAGCTGGACCGGACGGCTTCTAATGCTCAGAGGGAAACATGGCCAAGCCTGGATGAACTCGTCTCTGCTCTGACCGAGGCACTACCCATCTTCAAAAAGGTCGGCCAGGCGGCACCATCGGCAACCTTTAGACTTGTGGGTGAAAAGATTGCCCGTCAAGCTCATCGCTCTACCGGTCGCACTGCCATGGTGGCCAACATCACGGTGCACGAGCCCAAACCACCGGATGATCCCGACTCACCTCTGGCCTTTTCCATGGAGGGATACCAGGGAATGCCACCGCCGTCACTCATCCCCCGTTTCTGGGCACCCGGCTGGAATTCGGTGCAGGCACTCAACAAGTTCCAGAGCGAGGTGGGAGGTCCTCTGCAAGGAGGCGATCCGGGCAACCGCCTTATTGAACCGACGCAGACCGATGAGGGTTCTTACTTCCATGAAGTCCCGCCAGCTTTACGGCTAGGCGCCGACGAGTGGCTGATAGTGCCCATGCATCACATCTTTGGCTCGGAGGAGTTGAGCGTCTTTTCGGCCCCTATTGCTGAACTGTCCCCCGAACCGTATTTGGCCCTCAACCCTGAAGATGGAGCGAGACTCAAGCTCTACGAGGAACAACAGGTGGAGCTGACCATGGGTAGTGGTGTATGGCGCTTACCAGGGATATTCCTTTCGGGTCTACCTCGGTCCGTTGCAGGTCTACCGGTGGGATTGCCCGGAGTAAAACACATTGAGCTGCCGGCAGTGGGCAAAATTGAAGGGGTTGCTGGTGGCGGTGGGGGCGGAGCAAGATGAGTGAGATAATCCGATCACTGATCATTGTGGTGGGAGTGCTGGTGGTAATGCTGAGCATCAGTGCCGGTCTAATCTGGCTCGAGCGGCGCTTGCTGGGACTGTGGCAGGACCGCTACGGACCCAACCGCGTCGGCCCCTTCGGCCTGATGCAGGTGATGGCCGATATGGTCAAAATCCTTTTCAAAGAGGACTGGATACCACCCTTTGCCGACCGGCCGGTTTTCGTCATCGCCCCGGCGGTGGTAGTGGTCACTACTCTCATGTCCTTCGCCGTTGTCCCCATCGCCCCCTCTATCGCCTTAGTCAATCTTAACATCGGCCTTCTGT
>JARRNM010000055.1:0-13698 GCA_037384945.1 Deltaproteobacteria bacterium | reverse complement strand
GCTATAGGTGCAGTACCTTTGGAGGCTGGAGTGACGGGTGGCGAGGTTATCTTAGCTGTGGCTGTACTCAGCATTCTTGTGACAGCGCCTTTGGGGGCAATAGGTATCATGCTCATGGGTGAGCCCATCCTGGAGGAAGAAAGGCGGACTTCCTATGGGTTCAAAATCCTTCGTGAAAAGTTGCAGCTACCCCACGTGGGTGAACGAATCAGGAGTAAACGTTACGGGACCATATGGAAAATAATCGAGGAAAAGGAGGTCTGGCTGAATCACGAGGCCGGCAAGAAAGACGAGTCCCGGCCGACTCCGGCCGTCTACTTGAGATACTGGCAACCCGAAAGCTCAGACTCTCCAGGAACCGGAAAGACCATGGAATACCGCTATAGCGTTCTCGACAGCTCTTTTCATGGCCACTGGGAGATCGTATACGATTAAAAAAGAGCCAGTGACGGGCTATTTTGAATGAGCCCATAAGGGGCTGGGGAACAGGGGAACTCCGCAGCCCATTCACTTGAACTCATGCGGGTCTACTTCGTGTCCATCCGAAAACTCCCCAATGTCATTCTTAGCCCTTCGCCGAGACCTGTCGACGAGGAGTTCGACTGAGGCTCACTCGAAGTCCTCAGGTCGAGTCACTCAGGACAAGCTCCGTGAAGAAACCTCCACCCTGTCATCCTGAGCGCAGCGAAGGATCTCGAGATTCTTCGTCGTCCCGCTGTTAGCGGGACTCCTCAGAATGACATCCAGAAACAAACTTGGATGGACATTAATGAATGACGACGTGCTTCGATGAGTTGTGGGGAGCTTCTTTTGCTTTGCATTTCTTTGCGGCAATGCAGCGGCTTCCGGGGCATCACTTACCAACTCTCACAACTTCCGCTGTCTGGAGTGCCAGGTCAATCAGACGGTTGAGACGAGGATCGAGGTTCTCTGAGAGGGCCGGGTCTACCTCGCCATAACGCTTTAGCTTAGATGAGAGCACTTCGTTGAGACCAGCCCAGGTCAAAGCCATCTTTGCATCGATATAACTGCGTGAGTCCAATGCCTTGGGCTGCAGTTCATATTCCTTGACAAGGAGCGCGACCTCCTCGCGCATTTGCTCAGTTAAGGATTCAACTCGGGGACGAATGGTCTCCGGAACAGGGATATAGTGAGTGAGAAGACCCTCTGCGGGTCTTTCGCCGATGCAATGGTCCACTCTAAACAACAATTGCTCGAGATTTCTTAATTGGACCGTCAGGGCCCTCTTTTGAGAAGGATTGAGTGCCATGTTTTCCTCACATTCTAAGTAGTTGCCGATCTCAAATCAGGGGCTCCCTTGAACAAATACCCGAGACAAAAAGCCGCCACCCACTACTCCAGCAACCTGCATCGAGCAAAGAGGCCCTGTCCTTGTCTCGGGAGCGGGAGCGTCCTCCACCGAAAGCATAACCTCAGGAAAATTGACCACAGCCTTTGAGGCTAATTTCAACTTGAGTGGTGGCGCTGCCCTGAGAAGTCTTGGTTTCAACCGCCCCGTTTACCTCCTCTAGCCCGGATATTTCATGAAATATCCGGGCCACTGGAATCTGGTTTCAGACAACCCGAAAAGCGACGCAGGGCCCGCAGATGGGCATGAAATTCCGCTCCTTTCGGCTCCGGACGGGCTTGCCAGGCAGATTTGCGCGAATATTCCTCAAGCTCCCACTCAAGCACACCGAGCTTCGCCGCCTGCACTTGGCACAGGAACTCCCCCACCGACGAATCAAGCTCGAAGGCAAAGGCACGGGCGAAATGCTTGAGGCAAAGTCCATATCCTGTCTCGAACCTCCCTCGCACATGCCGTTGCTCCAGCAACCTAAACAGCAGAAGAAGAGTGCTATCCCTACGCGTATTCAGGAGATTGCACAAGGGGCAATGGAAATCTCGCGCCAGGGTGTCACGCCCTACCCGGATAAAAGGTTTAACCCCTCGCACTGTGGTCATCAAGGCTTGAATTGGCCGTTTAAAGTCAGGCGGCGGAGGCTTCTCCCGGAACTTTTTGGTGACGAAGCGGACTCGGGTCAGGGCAACCTCCAGCGTTTTCTCCGCCACCCAGCGTGCCAGGGAAAGTCTGGCAAAAGGCAGAATGGCCCATACATGCTCCGGGCACCTCGGCAGCACGTCCTTGATGTTGTCAGATCGTTGCGCGGCCATATTGAGCCAGGCAATCCAATCGAGCCAGGCCCGTCCGACTTCCAGGCAGATGGGGCAAGCATCGGTCCGACTTATGTTCCCTAGGAAACGCTCCACCGGATCACCTGGCGGAGAAATCTGCTCTCCGTCGACGAGGGGCGCGAATCCACCCAACCCTCGATTATGGCCCACCGCCAGTTGCAGGGCTGAGGTAAATACGCTCTCGGAGTTCAAGGGCTCAATCACATCCACTTTCCCGAGTGCTGAGAGCGTCGACGCCATGGCCGCCTCGTGGATGGTCAACAAACGCTCGAGGACGACGTTACCTAGATGAGGTGCAATGAGCCGCAGATGAGGCAGGCAGAGCAGTCCAGGCTCGCCATAGTGGTCGGCGGTACGCTGGTCCTCAATCAACTTAGCGAGAAAAAAGACAGCCCGCTCCACGCTTTCGTCCCGTGCCCTACAAGCTGGGCAGCGACCTGAACTCCCGCTGCTGCCGCCAAGACCGGCCTTCCAGGATTTACCGCTTCGGTATTTCAGCAAGCTCGTCCTGAGCTGTTGGGCGAGAATCTTGTGTACAGTGGCCAACTGAGAACGGCCGTTGCCCCTACCTAACAAGTAGTAGGCATGGGACCTGCAGAAACCGAGTGAGCAAGAAAGCTGCTTGAGCACCTCGGTCTCTCTGTGACTCTCGTAAAAGAACCTGAAGAAATACTCTCTGTCTGAGCGGCTCACTGTGTGACAGATGGGACAGCCTTCTTTTCTCAGGGCAGACAAGAGCACCAGTTCAGGATAGCCGAGTTTTTCAGGAGAGCGCACCGGCCGAAACCTGTTAAGCGCCCGTTTCAGCCTGCCCGCAGGTTGGTCGCCAAAGGCGACCCGCGCCCGTTCCTGCTTGAAGTTCATGGACCCTCCGCCCTCACCGCCGTTTATGGGAATAATAGCCCACCCGGCTTATATCTTGAGAAAAGTTGCACCCGCCTGGACAAAAGCCGTTTCTTGGGTCACCTGTCCGTAGTTTGCAAACCTGGACACCTACTCATACATTTCTCAATGCCCCCAACATAGACAGGGAATGGATTGCATAATAGGTGTCCTCCAGGGTTGAGATACCCCGTTGCCTTGAAAAGCCGCCATTATGGTTCTGGCACCCTTTGATAAAAGAAATACATTGGTCCAGGTAACGCGGTTTATAGGACAAAATACGGCAGGCCACCAGACCGCCGTGCACTTGTTCCAGGTAAGACATTGATGTGTTGGGTACACCGGTAAAACCGGAATTCTGGTCTTCACATTCTTTTATAAAATTCTCCACATTTAACCTGTCAACAGAATAATTCAATTGCTTTAGTATCGCCAGTGCCTGTGATGTTTCCAGTAGGGTGGAGCGGATGTCGCCAAAACCTTTATCCTTTTTCATGGAGGCTAAAATGGAAGCAACAATGTCTTTCATTAGTTCTTGCTCTAAGCTTATCTTCAGAGATAAACAAAGATCAATTAAACAGTACAAGCTGTTGAACCTTGAAACAGTCCATGCTGGCAGCTCACGGGAATCAACAAGGCAATCTTTGACAAGGTTGCTGAGATAGCTCGTTGGGTCATATTTAGGCTCCCCTGCCAAGACTATTAGGCCTTTGATCGCATAATAGGCCAAAAAGATGTTGGCATACGACCCATCATCCTCCTGTACCTTTTCCAGAAATTGCCTAGTGTCATAGTCTTGCATGTCCATCCTAAGTAGAGAAAGAGCTGATAAAGCGTAGTAGGTATCTGAACCGTTAGGCTCTTCCAGCCGGTAAAAACAGAATCCACCTCCTTGACAACGCCGTGCCATAATATAATTAATTGCCCGTTCTTTGAGCTTATCCCCGTCCACTGATCCTTCACTCTTAGCGTTCCCACCCCAGGTTACCGCAATCAGACTCTTGGGGTCTATCGCTCCACCCTTGCAGGCTCCAACTCGCAAAGTAAACCATTCGCGTAGTGAAAGTGATTTAGCAGCGCACCTTTATGGCTTTCATTCAACTCTGTCATTTTTTCGTGGATAGGGTCGCGGACGCCTCCACTCTAATCATTCTTGCAGGGTGGTTGGCGAGGGTGCGTAAGAAGCAGCGTGCTTGAAGCGTGTCAATTGCACCGAGCGCCTTGACCGCTTCCCGGGCGAGGTAAAGATCCTCTGTTTCCTTTACAATATCGATCAGGGCCTCAACCGCTCGCGAATCTCCCAGCTTCCCAAGTAGCCATGCGGCCCGTATAGGAGTAGTCGGTTCGGGGTGGTGCAGAGCCAGAATGAGCTTCTCAAGATAGTCCTTTGAATTCCAGAACTCATGTATTACTAAACCACAGTTGGGACAACGGACTAGGTCCTCTGCGAAGTCGTGCCAACAACCTGGACAGAAGAATGTTGCCATCGCCTCACGCCTGACCAAAACTTTCAGTTGAGGTTGCTCAAACCCTCAGCCCAAAAGACCTGAACATTGACAACTCTGCGGTAATGCTGTCTCTTAATTGCCGTTGGTGAAAACACTCAGGCCGTCCCAACCCACCTATATCAACCCGCATGTCTTGGAGGCATGATACACGAAGAAAAGGCAGAGGCTTCGACCGCTTCACAAAAAAACTCCCACCACTTTTTACCTGGTGGGAGTTTTTCCCAACCTTCACCAACCATAACTCCCACCGAGGTCTGCTCGCCTCAGTAGGAGTCATCAGCCCCCTTAAGAAAGGGACGGTTTGCGGCAGACTCCATTGCCACTAAATAGTACTCTAGTCATATAATAGGCAGAAGTCAACGGGTTCATGCCGATCCTGATCCACCATCAAGGCATCATCTGCCGTTCGTCAGGCCGTTCGACAGACTCACGGTCCTGAGCAACGTCGTAGGGTCATCGGTTCGAAGAAGTCGGACTCAGCGACGATCCGCCCACTCAACTGATCCAGCCCTGTTCCTGGAATCTTTTTTTGAGCACATCGGCGATTTCCTTGGCGATCGCCTCGGCCCTGCCCTCAACCTTGCTGCTGCCACTCTCCTCCCCGTACACTTTCATCCCGCTGCTGATGATGAGTCCCGCCGGGTTGTGGGTGGCAATTAAGCCGAGGACCCCCAGGTCCGCCCCCGGAGCCTTGCTGCCGCCGGACTCTGCTGTGCCGGAGCCGAGTTTACGTAATCCCTGGGCTGTCATCTGGAAGCCTTCGACCGCCACTTTTAAATCGGAGGCACCGGACCCGAATCCGATGGCGAAGCGCTTGGCCTCACTGCCCTTCTTGAACGAAATAAGATAGCCCCGGATTACAATGTCGTTGATCTGCGGTGTCGTTGCCGCGACCGCCTGCTCTGCGGGCATGCCCATACCGCGGATCTCCTTGACCAATTCTGCCGCGATTTCAGCGCCCAGCTTCCGGCCGGTCGCTATCTGTTCGGCAGTTTGGGGCGCGCTGTGTTCGGAATACTTGCCGGCAAGGGCGGATTCGGCCGGAACATCTGCGGGCGTGGCAGCGAAGTCGTACACCCAGATGTGAGCTGGCCGTGGGATTAGTCCGGTCACGAGTTCGTTGCGACTGGTGACCTTTGTTGAACCGCAGCCGGCAATAACCACCAGGGCGAGCAGACTCAGGACGATGTGATTATTAGACTTCATCGAAATCCTCCTTTAAAAATTAGTGGTAAATATCAACATCCCAATAGGTGACTTCACTTAACCTCTGAAATCGAGGTGTCATCGGATTGAACTTAGCCCCAATCATGGGAAGGCAGGAAAAAGAGATCACCCGTGTCAAAATCTGGGAGGATCAAGGGAGGCGGCAAAAATCTCGGAAAGGTGTTATTTGCAGTTGAAACCATTGGTAGAGAATTTCAGCTCACAATGGTTAAACTTGAATTCCTATCAGGCCGCCGAGTCCGGATATAAAAGGTACATGAATACATTTGCTGGCTTACTTGGACCGAGAATAGATTACCCATATAGAAACCGCCCAATCATTTGTATGAGTTACAGGTTTCTATATCTTTAATCAGCGTCCATCCGGAAGCTCAACCTTGTCATTCTGAGCCCTTCGCCGAGATCAGGACAAGCTCCGCGAAGAATCTTCCGACACCCAATAGCCCCAAAACTCCTTGTCGCTGAGCTTTTCCTGAGCCTGCCGAAGGACTCCTCAGAACGACAACCGACAAACAAGTTTCCGGATGGACACTAATTAGTTCCTCCCTCGACACAGGAAACTATTCTTCCACGACTATGGCCTTTGGTGCGCATTCGTCTGCAGCTTGTTTTACGCGCTCTTCTAAGTGTTTTGGAACTTCATCCACCAGGATACGGGAGATCATCTGGTCTTCGTCGTACTCGAAGACTTCCGGACAAACCTTGTTGCAGTTTCTGTCACCCATGCATAAGTCATAATCGATTCGGACCTTCATCTTTTCCTCCTTGGAATCACACTTTTCAGGCTCCTCATTCTAGTCTGGTGTGCTCAAGTTTACAGGTTTTGGAGATACCGGGCAAGGTTAGGCGACTAGAGGAAGACAATTAGAGCAATAGCTAGTCGACTGCTTTGAAGCCCTCTTCGCTGATGAAAGCATAGGTGTACGGCGGGCCAACTTCCTCTTCCTTCCGTCCGAGTTGCTCCAAAGTTTCTCTAATAGTGGGAAGGATTTCTTTTAGCTGAGAGTTGTCCTTACACAGTTGATTGAGTTTGTACTCCAAGCCTATGCGGCGAGGCACAGTGTAGGCGAGGCCAATCCCATCACCATCGAGCTGAGGCAGCTTCTTTTTGGTCCATAGTAGGTAAAGGCGATAGGGGCTCTCCTGTTCAGCAGCTGAGAGTCCAGCGAGAATGAAATGGACATGATGCAAGGGATCTAATGGTACTGTTTCGCATTCCTTGCGCATAAACATCTCATACTCTGAACCCAGGAAAGGTAAAGCTGCCCTATAAATCTCATCTATATCACTCAGCTTCTCATCTTCAATAAAACTTTTTAGCCTCTTACACATCTGTAAGCCTTCCACAGCTCCCCCTGTGAGAATGGCTGTTTGCTTATTCAGCTGCAGGAGTCGATTTACCTCCACCTCCATCACCTTTTCTGGGGGAACAAACTCCAAGGCCTTGCTATCTGCTGCCAGGACGATACCGTTCCTGTTGCGACAAACAATCAATTGTGACATGAGCAACCTCCCCTACTGAGGGTGAAGATCTGACCATCCTCCAACTATTCACAAAATCCAGCCTAACACAAAATCTGTGAGAGAGGCAAAACTAAAGCGCCCACTCCAAGATCTTGATACTACTGGGCGGGCGATAAGAGTCTCAGAACGAGGTTAATTGAAAGCCAAGGGAGTCTCTGGCACGGCCATCTTTACGGTCTCGCCACAGCAATTCATGAAACATCCGGGCTAGCGGTTGCGGAGAGCATGACCACATTCTGTTCTTCCTAAAATGTCGCAGATATTTTGTAAGTACCGAAGTTTTATACCAGATCCATCCTTTTCAAGGGACACTTTATTTCCCCCCCTGCACTGCCCAGGCAGTAGTGGTGCTGCCAGCGGCAGGGATCGTAGCGGGATGAATAGTAATGACGAGGATCGAGGCAACCTCCCCGGTCGAGTGGCAACCTCTCAGTTTCCCTTGAGGGGCTGCAAGGCGAAATTGTGCCCAAGATTGTGCCTGTTTTTGATTGAAAATGGTGAGGCTAAATGATAATGAGGGGCATCAGCTCTGGAGAGATTCGGTTGAGAAAGCAAACGATCTTGTCATCTTATATAAGTAATTATCTCTATGTTTCACTGGTGCTCATCGCCGTTTTCCGGATTCGAAACCCCTTTCCCGCCTCAGTGAAAGTAAGGACCTGGAGACTTAATCTAAGTCCATTTCTTCTCGGACAATGGTCCATTTTTGAATAGTCCATTTTACAGCAGGGGTAATGGTTGAGGCAGAAGTCCGATTCCTTGAATAAAGCACTCAGGTACCGCTGGCTTATTTTCTGGATTCTTGCTTTCAGCTACGTCCTGGTCTACTTCCACCGCCTCTGTCCTGCGGTAGTCGCCGTGGATATGATGGCTGATCTACAGACTTCCGGCGCCCTGCTCGGCCTGTTAAGTTCAGCCTATTTCTATCCCTACGCTCTCATGCAAGTTCCCGCTGGTCTTCTTTCGGATTCATGGGGCCCCAGACGGTCCATTTCTCTGTTTTTCCTCTTGGCCTCTATCGGCTCCGTTATGCTAGGCCTGGCCCCCTCTGTGCCTTTGGCCCTGGTTGGGCGCGCCCTTGTCGGACTGGGCGTCGCCATGCTTTTCGTGCCTACCATGAAAATACTGGCAGAGTGGTTTCGAGTCGGAGAGTTCGCCACTATGACTGCCATTCTCATGGTCATGGGCGGACTCGGCTCTCTCACTGCTGCCTCACCTTTAGCCATCCTCAGCACCTGGATCGGCTGGCGGCTCTCCTTTGTTGCTGTGGGAGTTTTCACCCTGCTGATGGCTGTTCTGGTGTGGCTTTTTGTCCGGGATCGACCTGCAGACCTCGGCTGGCCATCACCGGCAGAACCTAGCGCGGCCGGCCCCTCTGCAATCGGTCTAATGGAAGGTATGAGGAGGGTTCTCAGCTACCCTAGATTTTGGCCTATTGCCATCTGGTTCTTTTTCGATTGCGCCATCTTCTTCTCCTTCGGGGGATTATGGGGTGGCCCCTATCTTATGCAAGTCTACGGACTTTCAAAGGCCAAAGCAGGTCATATCCTCTCCATGCTTGCAGTGGGGATGATAGTGGGGAGCCCCTTTCTCAGTTTCCTCTCCAACCGAATATTCCGTGGGCGTAAACCAGTGCTCGTGCTCTCGAGCTTTATTGTAATCTGCCTCACTGCTCTCCTAGCCTTTTATACAGACCAGTTGTCCGTACCGACTCTCTACCTCTTCTGCTTGGTTCTAGGTATTTTTTCCAGCGCCATCGTAGTGATTGGCTTCACGACAACGAAGGAGCTCTTTCCTGTACAGATTGCTGGAACCTCCACAGGATTGGTAAATATCTTCCCCTTTGCAGGCGGAGCCCTTTTTCAACCTTTTCTCGGCTACCTTCTTGAACGTCCCGGAAAAGCGGGAGATGCTTTCACTTTAACAGGCTACAAGGAGGCTTTTTTTGCACTCTTTATATGCGCACTCATTGCCTTCTTTGCCTCTATCTTGCTTAAAGAGACCTTAGTTAAAGAGTAAACAATCCCGGCTCTGAGCACCAAATTTCCGGGTTTCAGGTTTCAGTGTTCAGGTTTCAGGTTGTACCCTTTGTGTTTCTTCTCCTGACACCTGACACCCGAAACCTGACACCTTAGTGATGGTGATTTTTCAATTGAAACTTGACCTACCCCGGAGGGCCATGTTTCCTAAAACTTAACTGAAGTTTACATAAGTTTTATTATCAGACTACAATCTTACCTATTGAGGTTGTCCGACAATTCTCTCACCCTCCCCTAGCCCGGACATTTCATGAATCACCGTAGAGAGACCGTGAAGATGGACGTGCCACCGGGCAACCACAAGGTGTCGGACCTGAGGCGTACCTGATTGGTACGTCGCAAGGTGAGCTTGTCCTGAGCTTGCCGAAGGAACACCCGAGGACGCCCGGAAGGACGCCCAGGTCCGCGGTCGCAGCAGGTAATTCATGAAATGTCCGGGCTAAACACTAAACTCCCAGTCGAGTCTTTTTTTCTTGCACTGTAACCAGTGCTCATTTATCCTAGCGGCTAAACTGGTTGTTAGTCGGCGCATCGCTGTGTGGCATCAAATCCGATTTTGATCAAATCTAGACTGTACACTTTCAGGAGGGGGCACCATGACAGAAAAAATTTTAGTGGCCGATGATGAGCCGGAAATCAGGAATTTACTTGACCACTTCTTGAGAGGCCAGGGTTATGAAGTTGTTCTGGCCGCCGATGGAAATCAGGCATTAAAACTGGCGACAGAGGAAAGTCCCCAGTTAATCGTACTCGACATAAAAATGCCTGGCCTTGATGGCTTGGAAGTTTGCAAGCGACTAAAAGAGAAAGAGCATACCAAACTTATTCCTGTCATAGTTATAACCGGTTTTGATGACAACAAGATCGAAGCCCTCAATGTAGGAGCGGACGACTTTGTTAACAAACCTTTTGACATGGCTGAGATTTCCATTCGGGTAAAATCTGCTCTGAGGATTAGACATCTTACCAATGAACTGGAGAGGGCCGTGGCTTACATAGAGGAACTTCGCAAGGATCTTGCGACTCTGAAGTGAAAGCAAATCTCAAATTCCTTTCCTTCTTTTGATTCAACAACTAGCCTGAAGGTGCAGTTGCTTTCAGCTCCTTTGAATCTGCAATCTACAATCTGTAATCTGAGATTTTATCTGTGTTTCCTGGCCTTCCACGCCTTTTTGACCCCTTCAGGCAAACCTATCAGCAAAATGGCTCCGAGGTATGTTAGCATTCCGGCGAGCACCCAGGTTCCCAAGCCAGGTATGAGCAAAACCCCTTCAGCCAACCCTGCACCGTAAGTGAACCGAACCAGAGCCCGGACAACCGCGGCCATGATTATTGCTGCGCTCAAGCAACGAGCGCCGTTTAGGAGCAACCGCCCAACCGGTAGGCCTCCAAGATGTTTGCCAAGGAGGATAATCAGGCCAAGCTGGTTGGCAATTGCTGCTACTGATATAGCCAGCGCCAACCCACTGTGACCAAGAGGACCGACCAAAAATATGCTCAACAAGACATTAATAACCAGAGCTCCTACACCCGTCCAAAGGGTTACGTAGGCGCGACCTAGAGCATACCAGGCCCCTACCAACAACCTGAAACCAGCTACCGCCCAGAGACCAAGGGCAAAGTAACCCAGGGCGTCCGCCGTCATTAGGGTGGATGTTGCATTAAACTCGCCACGTTCGAAAAGAAGCTGTATGAGAGGCACCCTGATCGCCCATAGGCCAGCTGCGGCGGGAATGGTTAAGAACCAGACAAGCTCGAGGGCCTCGACCACCTGCCGGCGAAAAGCGGCCCACTCTCCCAGAGCGGTCTGGCGAGTAAAACCTGGCAATACAGAGGTAGATATGGCACCAGCGAAAAGGGCTAGTGGAAACTGGACCAAGCGCTCCGCATAGTAGAGATAAGAAATGCTCCCCACGGTGAGAAAGGAGGCAAAAAGGGTGGCAATGAATATATTAAGATGATAAACAGCGGCGCCAAGCACTGTAGGCACCAGCAGTCTAAGGACGCCAGGCACCTCAGAGGAACGCCACCAGCGGGTCAAACTCCATCTCAATACCAGCGGCCGGGCCCAATGGAGTTGAAAAGCCACCTGAAGAAACCCACCCAAAAGAACTCCCCAAGTAAGGGACCGCTCTGGAGCCAATCTAAAATATTCCCCAATTGCCAATAGTGCGAGAATACTCAGATTTAGCAAAATTGGTGCGGCTGCAGGGGCGATGAAATGCTCATGCGTGTTGAGCAGCGCCATAACGAAACCGGCAACCCCAATACAAAATACATATGGAATCAACCACCTTGTAAGTTTCACGGTCAAATGCCATTTAGCCCCGCTGCCAACAAAGCCAGGCGCCAAAAGGGAGACAAAAAGAGGAGTCGCCGTCACTCCTAATAAGGTCAAGCCCAGGTAGAAAAAGACTGCAAAGCCAGCCAGATTGTTGGCCAGCCTACTGAACCCGACATCATCACCAAGGGCATAAGCTTTGCCCATTTCAGGCATGTAGGGAAGGCTGAGGGAGCCCTCTGCATAAAGACGGCGGAAAAGGTTAGGGATCCGAAAGGCTACAAAAAACACGTCCGCCTGGTAACCGGCTCCTAAAACATAGGCAATAGCCATATCGCGGACAAATCCGAGGACTCTGCTCAGTAGGGTGAAACTGCTGATGACAGTAGCTGAGTGGATGAATCCTGCTTGTTTTGCCTTCATTTCTCTGTTACTCAATGCTAGCCGAGACATTTAATCAGACGGCCCGGCTAAACAGCTCAACCAGTCGTTCCAGTTGACAGCAGAAAGACCAATCTGACCAAAGGGGTTAATCTGTGGAAGTAGCTAAAACAATAGAAGTTTACAAAAAGCCTTGACTTCTCTGGACAGGCAATGTTAAAAGATCCACTTCATTACGATTTCAAATAGAATTCGATCTTTCGATCAAGCTTATTATTTCAAGAGGAAGTCATAAGGGGGAATGTAATTGGCTACCCATGAGTCTGCAATCAAACGAGCGAAACAGAACGAAGCGCGACGGTTACGCAACCGCGCCAGAAGAACAAGAGTAAAGACTGCAGTAAAACAGGTCCGAACAGCCTTAGATAATAAGTCTTTGGAGGAGGCACAAGCGGCCCTTCAGCAGGCCATTCCTATGATTGACAAGGCTGCATCCAAGGGGAGCCTGCACCATCGGGCTGCGGCTCGCAAGATTTCACGCCTGAGTAAACAGGTCCACGCTTTGAGTGGTGAGGGGAAATAGCGCCAGTTGTCCGTGGTCGCTTGTATCTATGCTCTTCGTAAATATGGTAGATAGAGGACAAGCATCCTACCCCATAACCAAGGTCTTTCCCTTTTCTTCACCTCTAACGGGATATCCGATAATCTAAATCCTTCTCGCCGACTTCCAGCGGCTGAGACACCTCCTGCCTCCACCCTTCATCATCTTTGCGAGTTTCCCACAACGGACTACTGACGACGGACAACGGACTTTTAGCCCGGATATTTGATGAGATGTCACTTTAAATATCGGGGCTAAAACTCTTCAAACATATCCAGGTATATTTTCTGGGCCAGATACTCCGCTATTTCATTAGAGGCCTGACGCCTCAGTACGGCAGTGTCCAGGGCATTCCCCGTCTCAACATAATCATCATAGTACCTATAGTTTCTCTGCCAAAGAATCTCGTCTGTCTCAACACTCTTAAGAGTGATTTTTAGGGTTATGATCAGCCGAGTAGTTAGAGTCTTTTGAGAGTCGACGTGGCTTACCTCTTGGGTGTTGATTCCAGTTATAGCACCGCCCAAAACCCCCTCTGCCTCCTTGCGCGGCTTTATCGGCAGTCTTTTCCACTGGACAAATTGGTTTATAATGGCATTGGTAAATACGTTTTCCAGCCCGATCTCGGTTGTATTATTCTGCAAGACATCAATGGCAATACTCTTAATATCACCAGGGGCCTGACCTCCGGTCCCGGCAAAGTGATAACCACAGCCCACTGCTGCTAAACAAAAAATTACAAGGGGCAAAATGGCTAGCGCTAATCGCCGGGGCAAACTAGGGCTGAGCGATATGGCGAACCTCCGAAAGGGCGACACGGAGAAAAAGACATCTATTGTGGCTGGCAATCCGGTCAGAGTCCATCCCTCCGTCTCATCCCAGGTCAGTTTCTCCCTTTCTCCGTCTCGTCGTCTCACCGTGTCGCCGTCTCTCCCTGTCTCCGCGTCATCTAATAGACCTACACCACCACATTAACTAGTCTACCCGGGACCACTACCACCTTGCGAACAGGTTCGTCTCCGATGAATGTTTTTACTCGCTCATCAGATAGCGCAGCTC
>JARRNM010000054.1:0-39935 GCA_037384945.1 Deltaproteobacteria bacterium | reverse complement strand
CACCTTCAACCAGCCACCCAGTTCCCGGCTTCTTTCGTACAAAAACACCCTATGACCCCGCAACGCCGCCACTCTCGCGGCTTCCAAGCCTCCCGGGCCGCCACCGATAATCAAAATGCGTTTTATCTTGTCAGCCTTTTTGTCAAGATCGTAGCGCCATTCCCTTCCTGCCATGGGATTAACCAAACACCAAATGGGTTGATCTTCGAAAACCCTATCCCCACATCGGAGGCAGGCAATGCATTTTCTGATTTCCTGGGTGTTTCCTTGCTCGACCTTGCGAGGAAAATCCGGATCGGCAAGAAGTGCCCGGCCCACTGCTATCATGTCGGCCTTACCGCTATTAATTGTTTCAGCGGCCAACACTGGGTCTTTAATGCGACCGACGACCATGACGGGAACCTTGCTGCCAACCGCTTGCTTTATAGAATGCGCATTCTTCACATAAAAACCACGGGGCAGGGCGGCAGGCTGGATAAACGCATAGGCAGAGGCATAGACACCCCCGGAGACATTAAGCAGGTCGATTCCCTGACCGGCCAGCAGTAGGGCAAGAGTTTTTGACTCCTCGATGGTAACTCCCCCCGGAACAAACTCCTCCGAGTTTATTCTATAGGTAACCGGATATTGATCTCCTACCTTCTGTCGAATTCCTCTGAGGACTTCCAGAGGGAATCTAGCCCGGTTCTCCAGCGAGCCGCCGTACTCGTCAGTTCTGTTATTACTGAACCTGGAGAAGAACTGACTAACGAGGTATCCGTGGCCACCGTGAATCTCCACCGCATCGAAGCCGGCTTCTTTTGCTCTGTGAGCTGCCTCTCCGAAGGCGTTGATGATACGCTTGATATCCTTTTTGGTCATTTCGACCGGCAACCCCCTGCATAGCGGGCAAGGGATAGGTGAAGGTGCCAGCAGAGGCATGCCGGTAAGTTCCTCGTAGGTCTGTCTACCGGCGTGATGCAGTTGAACCGCTATTTTGGCGCCCCATTTATGAACCGTCTCGACAAAACCCCTCAACCCGTCGATGAGTCCGTCCTGGTGAATACCCAGCTGATTAGAAAAACCTCTCCCCGAAGGATGAACAAACGTCGCTCCGACGATAATCAGGCCGACGCCTCCCCGGGCTCTGGCTTGATAATATGCCTTCAACCGTTCAGTGACGGAGCCATCCTCGGCGGCATAATTGGTCATCATAGGAGACAGGGCAAGTCGGTTTTTTACCCTCATAGTTCCGATGCTGATCGGCTGAAATAGTTTTTCCAATAGACGCTTTTCTGGCGGGGCCAGGATCCGGGAGATCAGTTTCTGCTCCAATTCGCTTTCTTGGAGCTCTGTTCTTATGACTTTTTTAATGGGCAATCCAAGCTTTGTTGCCAGTTCCAGAGCCTCAGCGGTCACCACGTCTCTGTCAGCCACCGTCAATTCGGTGGCGCCGGCGGCGATCATTGCCTCAACATCCTGTTTCGTAAAGAACCTGCGTTGCATATGACACTCTAATCCTGCAGAGAAATGGATTCACTCCGGTTCTAAGCTGCCGTTGTCTCCAGGAGGTCGGGAGGATCTGGGCAAACACTACCGTTTCTACTCGTGGAGACTGTTGTTTGGTCCCAGGGACGAATTCGCGCCGTCCGGCGAGCGGTTTGCCAAAAGGCTCAGACAACCAATTGTTAGAACTGTTAGAAGGCGGGGGAAAAACCCCCGCCCTTGGAGTGACCTTGCCCCTAGAAACGAAGCTGCCAAGGGCAAGTTCAAACTTTAAGTTGTCAGAGCACCACCCTCCACTGCGGTCGTCAAGCATCTTGCCAGTCGCAAATAAGCAAGAAGCAGGCGCAGATCGACGGGTAGAGGTTTCCTCCTGTCTAGGTGAATTCGAGATACCTCTCTCTTTCCCATTCGGATACGAACTTTCTGGCCTCGTCGAGTTCATGTTTGCAGATGGTCACATAGGCGTCTACAAATTTCTCTCCGAAATAGTTCTTGGGAAGTTTACTTTTTTCAAAAAAACTCACCGCCTGATCAAGTGAAGTACATAACAGTTCGCCTGTTCCTTCGGCGTAGCCGTCGCCAACGATCTTTTCCGGCGGGGAAAGCTTACTGTTGATGCCCTCCAATCCGGCTGCAAGGTTGGCAGCCAAATAGAGATAAGGATTTGCCTCGGCAGCACCCACTCTGTACTCTAATCGGCTCGCGGTTCCTCCCATGATAGCCCTCGCACCGGTGGTTCTGTTATCCTCTCCCCAGTTAATTCTTGTCGGGGCATAGCTGTATTCGGCAACTCTCTTGTAGGCATTTATGGACCAGGCGGCCAATGCTTGAAGGTCCCGGGCGTATTTTAACAATCCGCCCAGATAGTTCTTCATCACATCATTCATTTCGTGGCCTGAGCCTTCAAACAGATTCTTCTTACCTTCCAAATCCCAGAGACTTTGGTGACAGTGGTAGCCATTGCCGGATTCTACGTACCAAGGTTTCGACATGAAAGTAGCGTACAGGCCATGATTTCTGGCGAGTTCCTTGGTGCCGTTCTTGAATACCATCGCCTTATCCGCACAATCCACTGCATCCGAGTAGCGGATATTCACCTCGAACTGGGCCGGGCCATATTCCGTATTGGATGCTTCAATATAAATTCCCATTTTGGCCATGCTTTCTCTTAATTCCCCCAAGAAGAACTCTGCCTCCCCTCCCTTGTAGACATTGTAACATTGAACTCCCCCATATAACGGCGTTCTCGCATCTTCTCGTAAGAGGTAAAACTCCAATTCGGAAGCCATAAAGGGAGTAAACCCTGAGGCCTTGGCTTGTTCTACAACCTGCTCGAGTATGTAACGGGGGGAGTATACGAAGGGATCCCCATGTTCGGTAACTAGATTACAGATCACAAAGGCAGTTTTCTCCCGCCATGGCAGGATGTGAAAGGTTGAAAGATCCGGTTTGGCCAACATGTCCGGAAATCCGTTTGCCCAGGAGGAAAAATCGAGTCCGTTAACGATCATGCATTGAATGTCCCATCCCAAGGCAACCACACAGAAGGCAACTCCTTTATCAATTGATTCGACAAAAAATCTTGCAGGAATATACTTCCCACGCATCACACCCTGGATATCCGCATATCCTATCTGTACGGTCCTAATGTCATGTTCTTCAATCAGAGCAATTACGTCGTTTTTACTAATTGGGGTAGTCACGGTTAGTACCCTCCTTTCAGAAATAAAAGTTACTGACACAACAGCTTTTCCAATGACAAGCTATTTCTGCTGATCCCAGCTGACCACATCTTGTTCCTCTTTGCCTCTTGGGTGCACCGGAAAAGCCACAAGCCGCCAGGCGCGAGTTTTGTCGGTCCTGAGAGAGAAGGCTCATCACCCCCGCTCTTCAAAAGGTGCAAACGCCCGACCCATTTCACCGACGTACTTGGATGTCGGCCGGATGAGCCGGTTGTCGGCGTACTGCTCCATAATGTGGGCAATCCATCCAGGCGTCCGCGAGGCGGCAAATACGGTGGTAAAATACTCGGGCGGAATCCCCAAAGCGTGCTGGACCGTGGCGGAATAGAAGTCCACATTGGGGTAAATTCCTTTGGCCTCGATCACCATCTGCTCGATGCGACGGGAAATCTCGTAAAGATGGCTCTGGTGGCTGCGTTTGCAGAGCAGTTCGGAGTATTTGCGTAAGGGCCTGGCCCGAGGATCTTCGGTGCGATAGACGCGGTGGCCGAAGCCCATGATGCGTTGCTTGTTCTCCAGCATGCCCTCGATGTACGGCTGCACCGTCTCCACCGTGGGGATTTCGAAAAGCATCTCCATGACCCGCCGGTTGGCCCCGCCGTGAAGGGACCCCTTCAGAGAGCCGATAGCACCGGTCAGGGCCGAGTACATGTCGGAGAGGGTGCTGGCGATAACGCGTGCCGTGAAGGTACTGGCGTTGAGACCGTGGTCGGCATGCAGTACCATCAAAAGATTCATGGCCGACTGTTCGACTTCATCAGGAGGAGTTCCGCGCAACATGTAAAGAAAATTGCTGGGGATGGAAAAGCTGGGGTCTGCCGAGATAAGCGGCTTGTCCTGCCGAATTCGCTGCAGGTTGGCAATGATGGTTGGGATCTGAGCCAGCAGTCGCTTGGCCTTGCGCCAGTTCGCTTCATGGGAGAGATCGTTGGCCTCATGGTCATAGTTGGCCAGCATACTCACTGCAGTCCGTAAGACAGCCATGGGGTCGCTACTGCGCTGAGTGAGGCTCAACATTTCCAGTACCTGACTGGGCAGACGCATCTCACTGACAATCTCTGCTTGAAAGCGGTCGTTCTCGGCACGACTAGGCAGCCGACCATGCCACAACAGAAAGACCGTCTCCGCAAAGCTTATCTTCTCGGCGATGTCATTGATGTCGTAACCCTGGTAGTAGAGGCGGCCGTGGATGCCGTCCACATAGGAATTGCTGGTCTCGGCGGCGACCACGGCCTCCAGGCCACGAATCACGACCTTTTCACCATCAGCCTTGTCTTGCGACATCTCTTAATCCTGATTCATGCTTCTCGTTCAGGCGGACCACCAGTCAGTTACAAAACATGTTAACCGGTTTATATCGTTAGAAGTTGTTCATTGTTTCTTAAAACTTCAGTTAATAAAGATCCCCAATTCTTTACGTCAATTCCTAGTTCTTCAAGTTTTTCGGTTACGCCTAGCTCGTCTGTACACCATTTACATGCGGTTAGGTTAACACCCGCATCTAATGCTTCCTTAATCTTCTTTTGAATATTGACATCCTCGCTGACCAATTTGGCCGATGCCCCCCATATTATGACAGTGACATTTTCCCACCAACCATGCTTGAGCGAATTGATGGTATACATGAAAACCATCTTCTCCGCTGTAATGGGATTACCATTAGTCCACAATACGTAGAGATCTAGCTTATCCAACTGACTTGTCCTGTTGTTTACTTTTTCGAGCTCAGAAATAGGAGTCTGTCGGAGCAAGATTGTCGAAAGAGATACTCCGGCAGACTCCTGATAGTTGACATGAGATGCGGCCAGCCGGCTTGATTATTATTCGGTCACCGCCTACGCAGTAGTTTTTGCACGCCTGTCCTGTACGAATCTTCTGTACAGATAGAGCGGCACAATACCCAGGGTAATGACACATCCGGTCAACATGACCGTGGTACCGTAAAGCATTGCCCCGGGAATAATGATGACTATGTAGAGAATGCCCAGAAACCACGCAATGGGGATATAGTAGTTCTTTAACTTATAGGGACGTGGATGATCCGGGCGCGTTTTTCGCAAAATGATGAAAGCGAAAATCGGCATAAATATACAGATCATGTAAGCAAGATTGGAGGCGGCGATAATTCTCACCGGGAGTTCAAAGCTCAACAAGACATAGGTGACGGCTACGTTGAACAGTGCGGCTACCCAGGGAAAGCCGTTGGGGCTCAGTCTCAGCCACTGCTTTAGATTGAGATCGTCCATGGACATACCATACAAAATTCTGGCGGTGCCATTGAATGAAGTATTGGCCATCATGAACAAGCCCAGACAGAGAATCAGCATAGCAACCTTTGCCCCGCCTCCGCCTATCACAGCTTCACAAAGCTTAAAAAACGGATAGTCCGCATTTTCGGCAAAGCCAGCAACACCGAAGACTCCAACCAGAGCGAGGGCAACAAGGGTGTAGAACACGGTGACGGTAATTCCCGAGGTCCAGGCCGCCTTAACCGTATCCTTCACCGGGTCCTTATATTCACCCACGTAGACGGTAATGCACTCGAAGGCGAGTGACGACCAGGTGGCCACGTAGTAGGCCGCTCCGATGCCTAACCAACTTATGCCAGAAGTCCAAAGCCCGGCGGGATTTTTTATCGGGCCCCAATCTCCATAAGGCCGAAAGGGAATCAGGTTACCGAAGTGAATCACCCCCTTGAAGAAGGCCGCGATAGTGATAATCCCGAGGGGAGCAACGGTCAGCAAGGCGATGACCAACTGGATTCTTTCGCTCAGGACGATGCCGAAATAGTTCATAACAAAGAGTACGATCAGGACGGCAGTGGCTGCCTCGTATGAAGTAAAATGGGTCCCGAACATTTGGTTCACATAGTCGCCAATAAGCAGGGACATGACGGCAATGGCGGGAACCCAGCCATACCAGTAGGACCACATGGTAATAATTTTGGGCCATTTGGTGAACTTGTCGAAGGCATCCCCCATACACACGGTCATGCCGCCGACAGAATCCGGATACATCCCAGCGAGTTCTGAGTAAATGAGGACACCCGGAATTCCGAGAAGGGCGGAAACCCCCCAGATGGCAATGGAAACTGGGCCTACCTGCGCGGCCAATGGTCCCGCCGACGCTAGAATGAGGATTACCACACCCATGGACATGAGAAAGCCCGTTAGCCAGGTAGCCTTTCTCTGCATCCCGGTCGTGGTGGTTGGCGTTTCTGCCACTTTTTGCTCAGCCATGTTCGCCTCCTTTCGGACTTTGAGGTGTTTGACTTACAGAACGATCTGCAGGCCAGGACTTACCACAACTGGCATGGTGACGGCTTCTTCTCTTCAAGACCAATGCTGCCAGAAGTCATCACTCTGAGATCGGGCACCGACCCACGGGAAGTTGTTTTTTTCCTACCGTCTGCCTTCGGGATTGTAGGGCCCCACAACTCCCTTTATCTTTTCCGGCGTCTGCCAGCAAGCTTTGATGGCTACGAGCCCTTCTAGCCCCTCGGGGCGACAGATTGTTCAAGGTAGCTCGTGGTGGATGTGGCTTTGCGGCTAGATTCGCCAAGCTGTAAAGATTTTACCTTTGCCTCTGAGGGAAGAAAACGGTAGTCTATCTCCCATAGGACCCTAATATCCTATCCTTTTTTCCATACCCGCTGCCAGGGGAACTCCTAGTGCCTCCGAGGTGGCAATCGTGATGCTGCGCAAATCCTCCGGCTCCAGGTTGTGAATATTTGTCTTGCCGGCGCTCCGCGTAACGATAGCAGTCTCTTGAATGGTTGCCCTGAACCAGTGGTCAATGGCCGTTTTCCGTTCCTCCTGGGTAATGCTACTGTCGAACTCCATGTGATCGCCGGCAATAAGTCCACTCATGGCGATTGCCGGCGCCACGCTGAAGATCCCGGCGTTGCAATTAATGGCAATAGTTTTGGCCACGTCGGTGCCGCTCCTTAGACCCCCGAAATAAAGGAGGGCAATCTTTTCCTCGCTGTTATGCTCGCGTAATATGCGGATGGCATCGCGCATGACCGTGATATCAGGTGCGCCGCGAAGTTCTACCCAAGGTTTTTCTATTCCTTCGGTGCCATCCAGAATTAAAAGGTCGTATCCCTGTTCCAGGGCATAAGGGATAGCCTTTTCCAGCGCCGGTGCGGCAACGGCTAAGCCCAGCATCTGTTTTTCATGTAGCCGTTCTTGACGAATCGGCTGAAATTCCCGCCCGATGACATGTACCAGCCCGTCTGCATCCGCACGAGGCTCCGAATCGCCGGCTACGAGAAGTTGCAGCCAAGGGAGTTTCGCAGAGCTCTTGGCCTCGGCTGCGCTTATGAGTTCCTGGCCCCCAATATAACCGCATCTCTGCGCCCGGAGGGACTCAGCCAAAGGCCGGCGTATCTCTATAGGAGCTTGATCAAATCCGGTAACAAAATAGGGCATATCCAGTTCAAGCCACTTCCCGATCATCGTCTTGGTGGCACATGCCTCGCGATATGGGTCAATCACCAACCGTGTCAGAGCCGCTGGCAGAAAATGGATATCGTCTAGTTGACCTGGACGATCCTCCGGAAAGGGGTTGTCCCGCGGTCTTAAACGTCCGAGAAGGATCGTCCTGAGTTGGGCTGTATCGCCAGGTTCAATCTTGGCCATCATATGGATGTGTTCACGGTCCCGCCTCTGATACTGGGCTGAACCGGTCTCTGCGTCGCAACGATAGCATCGAGCCGCCTGTCGCTTTGCAGTTTCCAGGTCGAATGCTGATTCACACTGAGACAGTCTTGGAAAGGGGCAAGTAAGGTCAATGCCGTGAAAGGCTTGCTCTTCCCGAGGCAGCGTCTCCCAAGCAGGATCCTGCGGCAACGGAAGCTGGCGGGTGCGCCAGGGGGTTTTATAGGGGAGCGGTTTTTCCAAACCCTCGAGAAATGCCTTGATGAAATAGGCGGCTTTGTGACCATGGTGCATGGCATACACCACAGCAGATGGGCCAAAGGAACCGTCTCCGGCGGAAAATACCTTGGGGTCAGCCGTACGCATATTTTCAAAGTCGCTTTTTACCAGCCCTCGGTCCATCATGTTGAGGCCGTCGAGTTCGGAACACTCAACCTGCAAGCCGATGGACACCAGCACCGAATCAGCATCCACCTTTAAAGTTTCATTTGGATTGTAACTAGGATTAAAGCGGCCCTCACTATCAAATACGGATAGGCAACGCATGAACTCAACGCCGGTCACCCTGCCTTGGTCAGTGAGGATTTGCTTGGGACCCCAGCTATTATTGATAATTACCCCTTCTTCCTCGGCTTGATCAATCTCGTAAGAAAATGCCGGCATTTCCTTACGGTTTTCCAGACAATAAAGCTGGACCTCCTGGGCTTCTAGTCGGAGGGCCGTCCGGGCCGTGTCCATAGCGACATTGCCGCCGCCTACCACAACCACTTTTCCCTTCAGCATGGTTGGCTTGTTGTGACTCAGGTTTACCAAGAGATCGATGCCGTAAAGTCCCTCCAGTTCGTCGCCCTCACCCGGAACGCCGAGCCGTCTGTCTTTCCACAAGCCGACGGCCAACAGTACGGCATCATGGCGTTTTTTGAGTTCCTCCAGGCTGACCTCATCCCCCAGTCCACTATTCAGATGAACCTTGATGCCGGGGCAATGTTCAAGCAGCCGGGTGATGTCGTTGTCAAGCGCGCTTCGCGTCAACCTCCATTCCGGGATGACATACATCATGCCGCCAAGGCGGCTGCCCTTCTCGTAAACGTGCACCTCGTAGCCCGCTTCGGCCAGATCCTGGGCGGCGGTCAGGCCGGTGGGTCCACCCCCAACGATAGCGATCGTCTGGCTCTTGTTGACCTGGACGGGAGGAAGGCGGTAATCATGGCCGAGCTTCTCCATGACGAATCGTTTCAGGGCCCGGATCGTTACAGGTTGGTCGCCGCCCTCGCCCCTCCGGCAAATGGTCTCACAGGGCATGGCACAAGCCTGGCCACACACCGAGGCGAAGGGGTTGGTAGCGGTGATCACCTGGAAAGCTTCTTCAAATTTTTCTTCCCAGATCAGGGTTATATAAGAGGGGGCATCGGTGCCAACCGGACATGCTTCCTGGCACGGTGCCGGAATCCAGTGAGACTCATGGTACTCGTCGTATAAGTCTTCCAAATCTACCGGGGGCATTGTTATCCCAGTCATGACCGTAAACCTCCCTTAGCTTGTTCAATTTGCTGACGTAAGCGATCACGCTGATCGGGCTCATAGGGTAAACGAGTGTAAGCTGCGGCTTCCGGAGTCAAGGCGACGAGATCATCGCGTGACAGCTGACGGATATCATTGTAGCCCAAACCGTTTACGACGGCCGCCATTTGCCAACGAAAGGTCTCAAGATACCGATGGATTCTCCTGGCCTTGGTCTCGACATCGAAACGGTCGGTGAGCTCACGAACTTGAGTCTGGGCGCCCATGGTACAGGAGCCGACACTGCACTGCATACAGCCGATGCAACCGGCAGCCATGAGCATAGAAGTCCCGAGAGAGACGGCCGTTGCTCCAAGAGCAATGGCTTTGACTGCGTCGACACCATCCCGGATACCACCCATTAAAATTATGGGCATCTGGCCCGCGGCCTCGATCTCTTCCATTCCGTCCATTGCCTCCTGGAGTGCGGCCAAGCTTGGGATGCCCATGTATTCCAGCACTTCATTGTTTGATGCTCCGGTCCCCCCCTGACTTCCATCTAAAGACACATAGTCGATTCTGTCCTTGAAGGCCATCTTGACGTCCTCGCGGGTACGACCGCCCCCAAGCTTGACACTGACTGGAATTCGGCCGCCAACCGCCTCCCGAAGTTCGTCAACTTTCATCCTGAAGTCGTCGCCGCCCAGAATATCCGGATGGCGTGAGGGAGACATGAGGTCCATGCCGGAAGGAATACCACGTATCTTGGCGATTTCCGGCGTCAGCTTTTCAGCCATAAGCTGACCGCCGAGGCCGGGCTTGGCGCCCTGAGATACATATATTTCAATACCATCCGCACGATGCAGATCATGCATGTTGAAGCCAAAACGGCCCGCCAGACACTGCATGATCAGTACCCGGGCCTCGGCCCGCTCCGGAGAATACATGCCGCCTTCACCGGAGTAATGGGCGATGTTAGACAAGCGAGAAGCAATCGCCAGTGCCACTTTGATTTGCGGGCTCAGGGCCCCCAAGCTCATCGGCGCAATCATGACCGGCATGCTCAACTCGACATTCCTGCCGCCGTGCCTGTCACCGAAAAAGGTCCTGAGATTCACCTTGGAAACTACATCCGGGTCTGTCCCTACCTTGGACAGATCACTCTTGAAAGCAAGGTCTGGAAAGTGGGGCAAGTGCCGACTGGCGCCAAATCCTCGAATGCGGTAACGCCCGATTACCGATTTGACCTGAATATCTTGCTGGATCCTCTTGTTCCAGTAATCCACGGTCTTGCCGCTAAAGGAGTAAAAGGGCATGTTGCGAATACGCGGTTCCGGGATGCCGTATTTGAGCTGCTTGCCTGTAGTAACGATCTTCTTGAAAGTTCCTTTGAACCTCAGGTCGTAACGGTCGAGAAACTCCATGATGTTGTCGATCTCCAGTGCCGTCGGCTCGACAACCTCAGCAAAGTTCCCAAGGGACTCCACTTTACCGCCGACGAAGATGACGCCGCCCGCCATGTCCTCGCCAACCCGAGGACCTGAATCGCCGAGAATGATCAAGCGACCGCCATACATGAGGTAGCCGGCCATGAAGTTTGCCCTGCCTGCACAGCAAATCGTGCCCTTTTTCATCACCTGGCCGGCGCGGGAGCCTATGTTCCCTTTCACCACAATCTCGCCACCCCGCATGCCTTCGCCGGCTATAGCACCGGCATTGCCGTTGACCACAACAGATCCGAGAAACATGTTGTCGCCCACACCCCAACTCACATTCTTCTCAACCTCAATATGAGGACCGTCGGTAAGGCCGCCGCAAAAATATCCAGCCGAGCCACGGATCCTTACCCTGATGGGGCTGATGAGTCCCACCGCAATATAATGTTTGGCATCGGGGTTAACGATTTCAACGTCTAGCTTGGTGGATCCAAAGCCCCTAATGATCTCATTTGCTTTACGAATTGACATCGTGGATAGATCTATCGTTTCCATTTGGTAATGCCCTTTCTGCTATTCTTAGTTAGGGAAACGCGCGCCCGCCGCCCCAACAGTTTCGTTAAGGGAAACGAAGTCCCCAGCTTGCAACCATACTTTAGATTAACTGGAATAACGACTTACATGTTATTCCGTGGGGCTCTAGTGTCCTGGATCTGATAGCAGGATCAAAACGATTGAGGAGTCGATTCCCTAAATCGTCCTCCATATCAGGTCAGTGACCATAGGCCGTAAGTATACGGGGGCATTTCGGTTGTATCGAGGGCCTTTCCGGGGAACAAGGCATTCAGCCCCACTTCTTCAGAACAGATGGCGATGAGGTCGTCATCCTCGTACACAACACAAGGTTTAGATGCCAGTTTGTCCTTGGCGAAGCCAATGGAATTAGGAGTCGACACCAGGTAGGAGAAGGTACCGTCAAAATCATCCAGAGAACTTTTGAGAGCGTCTTCCAGTGAAACTCCTTGGCTCATTTTGTAAGCCAGGTAAACGGCAATCAATTCGGTGTCGTTGTTGGATTGAAACTCCATGCCCTCCCGTTCGAGACGACGCCTGGAGATCCAGTAATTTGTGATCATGCCGTTATGAATGGCGCAGATGTCGGCGAAGCCGGGAGCCCAAAATGGATGGGTGGTATTGGGGTAAACCCCGGATTCTGTAGCCAGGCGCAAGTGTGCCAGGCCATGAGTTCCATCGAAATCGCCAATGTGATAATAGGGCACAAGCTTGGCAGGCTGGCCCACATCTTTAATGATGTCCAGGCGAGTACCCAGTGAGACGATTTCAGCGGCGCGCTTCATGGCAAAGGAAAATTGCTGGATGTCGCCACTGTATTTGACCCTGACTGCATAAGTACAGCCGATGGCCTCGTCTTCGATGAGCTCGGCGCCTTGCTCGTCCAAGGCTTTTTTGATCCGCGCGACGTCCTTTTTGCCCTGTTCATCCCGAGCGGTAAAAAAGCGCAAGCGCAACTCGCCCTCATGGGGCTCCTTGTAAAGGGCCCAGCCGGCTGAATCGGGGCCACGGTGTAAGGTGGCCTCCATCATTTTGCTCAACGCCTGCCCCATGGAGATGTCGAGTCGCTTGTCCGTTTTATAAAGCATTCCGACGATGGAGCACATGACTGCCTCCTTCAAGGGTGGTGATTGGTGAGGATTTTTGAATTCATTAGAAAATCTATTCAACTTCTTTGGAGATGCGGTTTGGTCGCGACATACCTGATATAGAGTGGCACTTTATGATATGTTGGCGAGCATGTCAAGAGCAAAATGAAAAAATTATTCATCTAATGAAAAATGAAACTTTTCACTTAAACCCTCAAAAATTGTCCGGCCGCAAGCTGATTTTGATCTTGTCCACGTCAGAAGGCTTGGATATATATGTATTTAGCTCAAAGCTGATCGCTGGACAGGTGCATCCGAAGACTGCCGTTTTCGGATGGACAGCAATTATCGGACTCCTGTTGGAGACTATTGACCTGATAGTTGGTTTCCTATAATCTATGCCACTGCGCTGGTTCTGCACTCTCTGCGTTGTGTTCCATACTATAGATTGTTATCAGCTGGGAGGTTCTATGCTCGGAAAATATAGGCGATGGTGGGGAAAAGCGCCACTCAATTCAAGTTACGATGCAGTTATTATCGGCGGCGGCCTGCACGGCTTAGCCACAGCCTATTACTTGGCGCGCAACCACGCTATGAGAAATGTCGCGGTGATCGAAAAACGGTATGTTGGTTTTGGCGGAGCCGGGAGGAATACAGCCATTGTTCGTGCCAACCAGCGAACCCGAGAAAACCTGCCCCTTTACAAGGAAGCTCTCGAGCTTTGGCCGGTTTTGACCAGAGAGCTTGATTTCAACCTGATGTTTCACAACTGCGGCAATCTGAATCTGGCCCACAGCGAAGCGGCGATCAAGGCCTTTCGGTTGCATGTAGCTTCCGCTCAGTTCCACGGTATCGACAGCCGGCTGGTGGATGCCAAAGAGTGCAAAGAGCTCATTCCGGAGCTGGATATCTCGGATCGACCCCGGTTCCCGATCCACGGCGCCATGTATCATCCCCCCGGAGGGACCGTGCGCCATGATGCCGTGGTATGGGGGCTGGCAAAGGGCGCTGCAAAACAGGGAGTCCATATTCACCAGGGAACCGAGGTTACGGCTATCGGGGTTGAAAACGGTAAAATCGTTTCCGTGGACACGGACAAAGGAAAAATCCGCACCCCCCGGGTTTTGAATGCAGCCGGAGGGTACTCTGCCGCCATATCTCATGCAATGCTTGGTATCCCGCTGCCTATCCAGGTATTGACCATTCAGGCCATGGTCACTCAGCCCCTGAAGCCCTTCCTGAACCATGTGTTTCAACCAGTCTACCGCCTACTACATCAAGCGCCAGGCCGAGGCCCTTGTGGAACTTCTGCCTTGCCTCAAGGGTATTAAATTCATGCGGGCCTGGGCAGGTTTGTCAGATCTGACTCCGGATATGGCGCCGATAATAGACGGCAATGATCACATTGCAGGCTATTTCATGGACTGCGGCTGGGCCTATTTGGGTTTCAAGTCATGCGCGGTGACCGGCAAATACATAGCCCAGTTCATGGCCACCGGGGAATGTCCCGACATACTCAGGCCTTTCACCCTACGCCGCTTTGAACGACACCGGTTGATGGGAGAGACAACGGCTTCCATGGACTATGGCCCGGAGCAACTGAACAGGGTTGGCTAGGGAGTGAACCTGTCACATTTGTGGTCGCAGCGGCGAGGTGCAGGATAAAAATATTCTCATGGGGTGTCAACACGCAACTCTTGAGACGAGTTTGAGGAGATAGCCATGGCATTACTCATCACTTGCCCGATATGCGGTAGGAGAAATGGTTACGAATTCAGGTTCGGCGGCGAGGACAAGGGGACGAGACCTGACGAAGAGGCCCTCACTTCAGAGGGTTGGTGTGATTACGTTCACATGAATAAATGCAAAGCCGGTGTTCAAAAAGAGTGGTGGTACCATCGGGACGGGTGTGGCTCCTGGTTTACCGTCTATCGTGATACCCGGTGCAATCTTGAGGTGCCAAGGCCTGAGAACATGGATGAATGAGAGAGGAGAGAATGAACAGGCTAGATCACTTGCCCACATTACGAATCCGACCGGAGAAAAAACTTTTCATCAATTACCGGGGCGAAAGATACGAAGGGCTGGCCGGGGACACGGTCGCCACCGCTCTGTATGCCAACGGCATCCGCGTCTTTTCGCGAAGCCTCAAATATCACCGCCCCCGGGGACTTTACAGTCTGGACGGGGAGTGCAGCAACACTATGATGGAGGTGGACGGTATTCCCAATGTGCAGACGGAAAATACCCTTGCTCAGAACGGCATGGTGGTCAAGGCCCAAAATATCGTGGGGAGCCCTGAGAATGACTTGATGGGTTTCATGGACAAACTGGGATGGGCCATGCCGGCAGGATTTTATTACCGGGTCTTTCACAAGCCGGCCAAATTGTGGCCTATTGCCAGCAAATTCATCCGCAAAGCGGCAGGGCTGGGGGCATTGTCAGCGGATGTTGAACTGAAAGACCGGCATGATGAAATCTATCCCACGGCGGATGTCTGCGTCATCGGCGGCGGTCCTGCCGGCATGTCCGCAGCCTTGGCAGCCGCGGAGCAGGGACTGCGAATCATCCTGCTGGAGTCCCGGCCCTGGCTTGGCGGGTTTTTCGAGTATCGCTCGGCGGAATACGCCAACTCCATTCCCCTGTATGAGAGAGCCAGAGCACTGGCCCACCTGGTTGAACAGATGCCGAATATCCGGGTCCTTCGGCATACATCAATGATAGGCATATACAATAACAACTTGATTACTGCATTTCAGCGGGGCGGTCTATCCGACCCCTTCGACGAAAGGTATATCGAGATTCGGGCGGAAAGCGTCGTAGTGGCTACCGGCTGTATTGAGCGCCCCCTGCTTTTTGAAAACAACGAACGCCCGGGAATTATGCAGGTCGCCTGTGCCCACCGGCTGGCCCGCACTTACGGTCTGCTCGCCGGAGAGTCTGCGGTTTTCAGTATTGGAGACGATCTGGGATTGGAGGCGGCCATTGATCTGTCTGATCTGGGGCTGAAATTATTGTGCGTGGCCGACACCCGCCAGCAAGGACAAGACCCCAACCTTGTGTCGAAGCTGGAAAAGCGAAACATTCTTTTTTTGAGAGGCTGGACTGCCTTTACGGCAAAAGGCAACAAAGGTTTAAAAGGAGTGACGCTGGGTACCAAGACCGGAGATCGCCATCGCCGGTTTTCCTGCGACATTCTGGTGGCCTCGGCCGGATTGACCCCGGTGATTGGGCCCCTTACCATGGTCCAGGCCAAGCTGCAATATGATAACCATACCGGCTTCTTCGTTCCGGTGAAGACGCCCGAGAAGATACACCCGGCCGGTCGAGTGTTGGGCCTGCAGCACCCTCTCTCGGTAGAAGCTTCCGGTCGTCTGGCCGGCCTTCGCGCCGCTGCCGATTGTGAAGCCCCAGCTGAGGCCGACCTTAAATATGCGGAGGAAGCGCTAGAATCGCTTCCGGGGCCGGCTCGGGGAGCCAGGCCAATCTTCCCCACCAGAGCGCGACAGAAGGTGTTCATTTGCTTTGATGAAGACACAACCCTGAAACACATCGATCAGGCTATGAAGTTGGGCTTCGACGTGCCGGAACTGATCAAGCGTTTCACCGCTGCCGGAACCGGTCCCGGACAGGGTGGTATCCCTGGACACAACCTGCCCCTTTACGTCAGATATGTGGCAGGCTCGCCCGACAATGACCCCAAGCCCACCACCATTCGCTCACCTCTGGTTCCCACATTTCTTGGAACTTACGCAGGATCAAACTGCGACATCAGCAAAAGAACCCCCGTCCATGAGCCACAGATGGCGGGAGCCGGGGGCAAAATTGAGCGGGTCGGTGTTTGGTACCGTGTTCGGTATTTCTCCGAGGACAAGAGTGCCAGGGCAGAGATTGAAAACGTCAGGAATAATGTGGGCATGCTGGACAGCTCCACCCTGGGCAAGTTCCGCATTTACGGACCTGACGCTTTGCAGGCGCTCCAGAGGGTCTATGTGGGGAACATGTCCGACCTGAAAGAGGAAAAAGTGAAGTACTCTGCCATGTGCAATGAAGACGGCTGCATTAAAGACGACGGGGTGGTGGTGAAGAGAGGTGAGAACGATTATTATTTCACTACATCCACTGGACGTGCCGGAGTCACCTCTGAATGGATACGGTATCATACTCGCTATGACGGTTGGGATTTCCATATTGTCAACCTGACGGACGGTTTCGGTGCGATCAATCTAACAGGCCCTAATGCTCGTGAAGTTCTAGGGAAGGTGACTAGTACAGACTTATCCAATGAAGGCTTCCCGTTCACCGGCTACCGGGAATTTCTGATTCAAGATAAAATCCCCGTCCGCGCTATGCGTCTGGGTTTTTTGGGAGAACTCTCTTATGAATTGCACGTACCTGCCTCTTATATGCCAAGCCTGTGGGAGCTACTGGAGGAAGCCGGCAGAGAATTTAATCTCAGGAATTTCGGACTGGAAGCACAAAATGCCCTTCGTCTGGAAAAAGGTCACATCATCATCGGATCTGAATCAGAACCACGAACTACTCTGCATGATCTGGGCCTGGGTTTCCTTTGGTATCGAGACAAACCTGAAGCCAAGACCGTCGGTGCTTTTGCCCTAAAGCAAACGGAGTCTCAAGAAGGTCGTTTGAAGCTGGTTGGATTTAAGTTGAAAGACGACGGCACCAGAGCACCAAAAGACGGCTCTCCGATTGTGGACGATAAGATCAGAGGGTACGTTTGCACAGCACGGTACAGCTACTCTTTAAAGGAAGTTATCGGTATGGCGTTGGTGGAGGACTCACTCTCCACCGTTGGTACTAGACTGGCAGTCTTCGAAGACGACTGCAAGGGCGGACTGCTCTATGCCATGGTGGTGTCGATGCCTTTCTATGATCCAGCTGGCAAGAGGATGAGAATTTGATCTGAGGTGTCACAGATCAGCACTGAGAAGCCAGGAAAATACTTCCCACCTGACTATCGGTCAGGTGCGGTCCATAGGGTGACGCCCACAGAGGCAGGACGGGGGGTGCCATTTTTGCAGAGTTGTACAAGAAACGAAACTTCCCAGGCACGAAGCAGTCTGAGTTCCGATTTCCGGATAGTGAAAACCTCATAGACCTAGGAGGATGTTTTGAGGTCCAGCTTTCAACGACGTTCGCCGGTGTTATTCCCAGGCCGACCAGTACGAACTGAATTCAGGGATGACTGGTCGGTGGTCTTGGAGTATGAAGGTGAAGGGGACGGACCCTATCTGATCGACCTGAGTCACCGAAGCAGATGGGATGTTCAGGATAGGGAGATTACGAAATACGCTCCCTGGGGCGTCGCTGTTCCTGAGAAGCCGGGTGAGAGCCTGTTGGAAAAGGGCGTGCTGATAAGCCGCATGAACCAAAGCCAGGCTTCGGCCTGGCAACTTGCTGGACAGATGCGCGACCCGGCTGAGGGGTCGGCATTTTCAGCCTTTACAGAGACAACTGAATCTAGCTTTTTCCTGGCGCTTCTGGGCAAACAGACATTTTCGACTGCGGAAAAATTAACCTCTCTGGATCTTTTAGATCCAGAAAAGAAAGTGCCGTTTCTGCTCCAGGGACCAATTTTGCGCATACCCGGCCAACTGGTGGTGCTGGGAAGAAACGAAGTCGATGGAGCTATTCTCCTGACCTGTTCGAGAGGATATGCTCATGACATCGTGCAGGGGATTCTTGAAGCTGGCGAGGAATTCGGACTGCGACCCGCCGGTGAAGAAGCTTTTTCTCGTTGGCTCGAAAGCGTATCGGGCTGAGCCCTTTTTTGACCGTAATGTTGGAAGCCACACCTACAAAGAAACGAAAAGACTGCCACCAGAAAAAAATTCTTGACAAACCGTCCACCTATACTTGAAAATAACGAATGACCGGTATATTTTTATGTAGGGAGGGTAAATTCTTTCTCCTCCCGTCTTTGAGATGAAGGTTCAATCATGGCAACCAAAGGGGATCTAACCAGGCAAAATATCATAGAAAAATCAATACAGCTCTTTTCTGTCAAGGGATACTTCCATACCTCCATCGCCGATATCACCGAAGCCGCCGATCTCACCAAGGGTGGCCTTTATGGCCACTTTCGAAGCAAGGAAGAGATCTGGTATGCCGTCTATGCGGAGTGCGTAAGAATTTGGAAGAGCATCGTCTTCGATGGGGTGCGAGATATCTCCAACCCCCTTGAACGCATTGAAAGGGTCGTAGGAAACAGTATGAAGTACTATCTGGGAGGGGGTGTCTTCGAGGGGGGCTGTATTTTGCTGAATTCACTGGTGGAATTCTCCGGACAATCTTCAACCATGAGCACCCACGTGCTCAAAGGCTTCAAGGGCTTTTCCGAATTGCTGCGTCGTTGGTTGGAAGAGGCGGAGGAGAAAGGGATCTTGAAAGAGGGGTTGGATCTGGGTGAAATAGCAAATTTTATTGTGATCGCGCTGAACGGGGCTTCTCCCTTCTATGCTGCAAGCAAGGATCCCGCCGTCTGGAGGCAGACCGCGGCACAATTGCACGTCTACCTCGAGCACTTGAGAAAAGAGCTGAACACGGCGGCTTAAGACGAGCCGGGGAGACTCGTCGCGGTTAGCTGACAGCCATGTCCGGGAGGCTCCGACTTCCCGATGGACACCAAATAAATAGAGAAAGGAGCAAATTTATGAGCTACACAAACGTACTTGTGGACAAGGAGGGATACATCGGCTTCATTACTCTGAATCGCCCGGCAGAGATGAATACCTTTAACGTACCCTTTGCCCGAGAGCTAAATGACGCCCTCTGGGAACTGGAGAAGGACCCCGGCATACGAGTTGTGGTAATCAGGGCGGCGGGCAAACATTTTTCCACGGGTATTTCGCTGGCAGAATTCAAGGATAAAAGCCCCAAGGAATACCGCGAGTTTCTGCAATTGATGGATGAGCACAATCACACCATTGCCAAGATGAAAAAGCCGGTGATTGCCTCGGTCAAGGGCTATGCCCTGGCAAACGGTGCCGGCCTGACATTTGCCTGCGACCTGACGGTGGCGGCGGATACTGCCAAATTCGGGACCACCGCCATCAATGTGGGCCTCATCTGTCTGGGACCGGCAGGAGCACTGTTCCGCAGCGTCGGCCGCAAGAAGGCCCTGGAAATGCAGCTCACCGGGAATATTATCTCGGCAGCCGAGGCGGAAAGATTCGGAATGGTCAACCAGGTGGTGCCGGCGGATCAACTGGAGGAAGCCACCCTGGAACTGGCAAACAAACTGGCTGCCAAGAGTCCCTTGGCGCTGCAGATTGGTAAGACTGGAATCTATGCGATCCAGGATATGCCATACGATCAGGCCATTGACCATCTGAGCGAGCTTTTTGCGGCTCACTGCAGCACTGAAGATGCGGAGGAAGGGGTAAAGGCATTTCTGGATAAGAGAACACCGGAGTGGAAGGAACGTTAACTGCCGCGGGAATTTTTCAGAAAAGCCGACTCAGGCATCAGGAAAAGAATCGAGGTGACAAAAGATGAGCGTCGAAGAGATAATGGAAAAGCATGGATTCCGGATCTCGGCAAGCTGTGCTGGCACAGCGACCTACACGAAGTGGATCAAATACAATGGAAAGCGTGCCTATGTCACCGTCACCGACTCAAGCGGGGAGGCTTTGCCCATAAGTATGGATGAGGGCGTTCAGGTGACAGTATTTGATCTCAGGTCAGGGGATGAACTCGAGCCCAGCCAGCATGTCGACTCACTAAACTCCTATTTGGAATCGCTCGAAGGGTGATGGGTCTTTGCTGCCCGAGGACCAGACGGCAGCCTTTGAGGCGAAATACTCCTGCTCAGGTGTGTCGACGGATTTAAGCTGGCAGAGAAATTGACCCAGGGCCAAAAGGACAAGGGATGAGAGGTCATCTCGTCGGGTGTCGGGATGGCCTGTTCCATCTCGTGGTCGAAGAAAGAGGAGGATCACCACCGCCAGATGGCAATCAAGAAACAAAGCCTCAGAGTGCACGCCGGCATGAAGACGACACCCTGTTGCCGTAGAGCTTGTCCTTACTTGCCCTGGGATTAGGCGGGATGCAGCAAAGTCGATACCCCTTCTTTTTTTCGTCTTATTATGGGCAATAGGTATCGCTGAAGATCAAAAACTAACACCCGCGTCGTGAAACCGGAAGAGAGAGAAACATGCCCCAGGGAAAACTCTATTATTTGCCGAAGTTGTTCTACGGATACAATCAGCTGGCGCCCTTCATATCGGAGGAGCAGTTTCGAATTCACTACGAAAAACACCATCGGGCTTATGTCGATGGAGCCAACGGGATTCTGGAAAAGTTGGACAGGGTGAGACGGGGAAATGAGGATTTTGATATCAAAGCTGCCGCCAAAGAGCTATCGTTTAATATCGGCGGACACCTTTTTCATTCCCTCTTTTGGGGCACCCTGGCGCCGCCTAACAGAGCCGGCGGCATGCCCACCGGTGCCTTTGGCGACGTGGTCAGGGCCGACTACGGCTCCTTCGAGCGATTCAAGAAAGAATTTTCTCAGGCCGCCATGAGCCTCGAGGGCTCCGGATGGGTTGCCGTGGCTTTCTGCACCGTAACGTTCAGGCTCTACATCTTCCAGGTGGAGAAGCACAATATATTCGCCTATCCCTTTTTCAATCCCTTGATGGCTCTCGATGTTTTCGAGCATGCCTATTACCTGGATTACAAGAACGACCGGGCCGGGTATGTGGATGCATTCTGGAACCTGGTCGACTGGCCCGAAGTCGACACGAGGTTCAAGGACTTCGTGAGGGCCTGGTCTCCGGAGAGCAATCCCTACCGGAACATTTTCAGACCCCCCTTCGAAGAATATCCGTTCTGATGACCCGAGGAAGTCAACGGGCATTTTTCTCCAAAACCGGTAGCTCCGGTCAATACCAGTAAGGTTTGTCCCACAGTTTCAGCTGCCGGCCCAACCCCTTTGCCAGGGCCTGCTTATAAACCGTATGGCCCCAGGCCACATCCTCCAGACTCATCCCGCCGGTGGCCAGAATGATTCGTTGCTCCTCATTTTCTCTTCCTGGGGTCGACCCTGCAATGACATGTCCCAATTCCACGATATCCTCGTCCTTCATCCTGCCTTCGAGGATGAGATCGTGCAACCTTTGATGAATCGGCATTTTCCTGATCTCTTCAGGAGCCTTCAAAGTCTCCTCCCGCCAATGGATATGCATGGGCCAATTGTCGGCCACTATTCTGGAATGCAACCAGAGATCATCAGCCAAATGGGTTTCTGATGAGAGGCCGAAGAAGGCTCCGGGCTTGAACCATTCCGTTTTATAAGATGGGGGCTGGCGAGAAGTGGCAGCGCTGACGGCGTCTGCATCTCTGATAGCCTCTTCCATAGTCTCAACCGGCCGTACATCAAGTTGCAGATCCTCTGCCATCTCTTTAGAGAAAGTCACCGCCTTCTCATAGTTGATGTTGAACACCTTGACTTTTTTGAGATTGGGCATGCCGACGGCCAGAGCCATGAGGCTGGTTCTATTAATGACCCCCGCACCGATAATAGCGGCCACCTCGGCGGTTGCATTGGTCAAATACTTTGCACCAAGACCGACAATGGCACCAGTTCGCACGGCGCTGATCAGGGTGCCGTCCATTATGGCTAAAGGCGCACCCGTTTCCGGATCATTGAGAACCACCAGCAGCACCGATCGAGGCAATCCGTATTTTCTCGGATTTTCGGTATTGGAGCCGTACCATTTTGCGCCGCAAACATGAAAGTCTCCGCCCAGATATCCAATGAGTGCCATGAACCGCCGGTCTGGTGCATCGACCGGCATCCGTGGGCCTTTCGGTTCCTTTGGAAACCACAATCTGAGGCCATGCTGATTGCCAGATGGTCCGCCCATCAGATAATCCTCTTCGCCGATCAGCTTGAAGGTTTTTTCCATCGCTTCAACACATCTGTACATATCCAAAACACCGGCTTCGATCATCTCTTCTTGAGAGAGGAATAAGAATTCCACCTTCTGATCCACTGTTTCTCTCCTCTTTTCTTGTATTTCGCCTGCCCTTCTAATTACCTTGTCCTTCTTTCAACGAGACTGCCAGAAGGAATGACGAGGTCAAGGGCGTAGCAATCTTGCCAATGCCCAGCAACCTGAGCAAGGGTGATCATTACTATTCTAAGTTTTTTGACGAGCCTATCACCCTCATAGTAAAGAATCGCGTGTTTGCGAATTCACGTTCCATGTTATCCAGTACAGTTGCGATCAACCAGTAGTTTTCCGGAAGACTCTCGGTTTGAGCCATGATCGCTTCCTTGCCGGCGACAAAGGGACCCTTCTGCCAACCATCGCTCCATTCGCGGCCAAAGTACCTTATCAACTCTACAGTATACTCGGGATGAAATTGAAGGCCGACAAGGGGACGTCCATCAAGGATGTAAACTTGATTGGCACTGGGTTCAGTGTAGGCGAGTCGAGTACATCCGGGCGGCAAAGAAAAATGATCAGCGTGCCAATGGAAAGTCACAAACTTATGGGGTACATTTTCAAACAGAAAGGACTTCTGACCTTCAGAGGTCAAATCGACTTCGTACCAACCGATTTCCTTGTGTTTATTCTGAAAGACGTTGCCGCCCAATGTTTCTGCTAGGAGCTGGGCGCCAAAACAGACACCTAAGATCATTTTGTCATGATCGACAACTTTGGCCAGGAATTCCTTTTCTGCGCGCAGCCATGGGTAGACATCCTCTTCCCAGGCATGGGCGAATCCGCCCATAACCATCAACCAATCAAAGTCGTCGATCTCGGGCAGTTCTTCACCATTGCAGAGATAAGTATGGACGACTTGGTGTCCCTTATTCTTCGCCCACCTGGTGATGTTGGTGCGAGATAAGTCAATGGGGTCATGCTCAAGCAGATGTAGTCTCATTTTGGCCTCGCTGCACAATACAGGAGCTGAATTGGGTTTCAGCTTCAATTTCAGCTAGGAAGGTTGAACGCACAACTACGCTGACCTCTAGAAAGATTGTTACTGCTTTGATTTTCTTGAAAAATCCCGATCAGCCGTTCATATAGTTTGGGGTTTTGGCTGGGGGATAAAAATTCGTCGGCAGTTGAAAGGAACATAGCATACCCCTGTCCTTAGGTCAACCAGGGTAGTCTCTACATATAGTGGTTGTTCAAGATAAATATACTCAGCGGACAGTTCAGAGGCAGCACTCCCTTTTTCTATGCAATTATCACAATCCCTGCCAGGACCGCACTGGGCGTATCTTCCGGCTCCGAATGGCTCCCAATCGGGTATATATCCCAGCCCGCGGAGGTTGCCATCTTGTAGACATCGATTCCGACGGCCTCCATGGAAGGCCTTGCAAGTAGGGGAATCCGGCACCCCTTTCCTTCAAGTACGGCACATGTTTCATGTTTATCGCAAAATGTCCGCCTACAGGAACCAGCGGCGAAGCCGGTAGCCAGATAATGACCATCATAGAAGGCTTTGGACTCTAACGCCCGGACGATCTTGAAAATGCTTTGAAAGGCGGCTTTGCGTTCTTTATTGGTGATCTCTCTCAGCAGAAGTTCAGTAGGCAAATCCTTGGTAAAAAAGACGGCCCAGCTGTATTTCTTTAGGAGTCTCTTCACTTGTTCAGGCTTTACCGTATTTGGTGGGCAGTTGATACTGACCCCGTAGCTAGAACACAGAGGGATTTGACACTTCGCCGGCACCCGTTCATCGACCGGAATCTCTTCGGCCTTGACAATTCTACTCCGGGACGCACCCAAGCGGATGGCTTCTTCTTTATACCTTTCCAGATCCTGAAGCAGCCCTTTCTCATCCAGATCAACGCTTATTCTTGAAATCTCCTTCGCCATATCCATCTTCCGATCAACAGGTAAAATTACTTCAGTGGCAACGTCTTAAGTGCCTAAGACCAATATGTAGTTTAATTCTTCTCGGCTGGTGAATTCAAGCCCTGGCCCGAATATATCATGAACCGTGTCCTGGCGTGATCGGTGGCAGCTTTTGGAATTCAGAATTCGGATTGTTGATTGCGGCTGAGGATATCGAATTTTAGAGTTCAGATCTCCCTTGGAGTTTTCTGGTTTCTTACCCCAGGAGATAATCGACATAGGCCTGCCGTATGCGTTTACCACACTCCTCGATTTCTGCCATAAACCTGGCAGCATCAGCATCAACTCCCAGTACCCTTTTGGCCAAGGCGTTCAACTCGGTGGGATCCTTTGGTAAGGCATGAATTTGACGGTCTTCAAGGATCTGGAGATAGTGTTCAACCCGTCGGAGGAAAATATAGTCCTGTCGCAATTGTGCGGTCAATGGTTCCGGGAGTAGCCCTTCATTCTCAAGTGCCGCCAGGCCGGCCAAAGTATTGCCTTGGAGCAGGGCTGGACAGTCGGGCGCATACAAGAGCTGCAAACCCTGAAGCAAAAATTCCACATCCCGTAACCCACCCACTCCAGTCTTGAGGTCAACGCCGCTGTGAAGAGAGATTTTCTTGATGGCTGCTGTTCGCATTCTTTCGATTGACTGGACAATATCCTCCCGGCTGCGCTGCTCCAAGAGGACCGGGCGAATCTGGGCGAGAAAGCTGTGGCCCAGCTCCAGGTTGCCTGCGATCGGCCTGATTTTCAGAGCAGCTTGGATCTCCCAGAAAGATGCGGCCTTGCGGTAATAATCCGTTAGGCTTGCAAGAGAGTGAACGATCTCTCCTGCTCTGCCATAGGGGCGCAGCCTGAGGTCGACGCGATAGACGTACCCTTCCTCCGTGTGTATAGAAAGATCCGAAGTGACCCTCTCCATGACCCAGGCGAAAGTGCGTTTAAGTAATAGGGTGTCGGAACCAAATTCTGGCGCCAACCTACCAGGGATTTCAAAAAGACCCAGCAGATCGATATCCGAGCTGTAGTTGAGTTCACTGCCTCCGAGCTTGCCGTAGGCCAATATGCAAAAGTGATTTTCCAGCTCTTCCAGGTTTCCCGCGAGCTTGTTCTCAGCCTTTGACTCTTTCCAGACCTGCTTCAAGGCAACTTGGGTGAGGGCTTCTGCCAGATTTGATAGCTCCGAGGTAATTTCCTCCGTAGGTATCCCGAGATACATATCCCGAGTCCCTATGCGGAGGATCTCCCGTCGTCTGAAGCGCCGGAGTTGGTTTAACCAGCCTGGGTGGCTTCGGCTACTCTCAGCTGCGGCTTGGAGTTCTTTCTCAAGGTCCTCTTTCTGCCGGTTCTGGTGGAGGTTTTCCGGAAGTATGATCCAGTCCAGAAATCCCGGATTTCTTATCAAGGTATCTGCGAGAAACTGGCTGCCGGAAAGAATACTCAGGAGCATTTCCAACCGCATGGGTTGAGACAACAGTAAATTGTAGTTGAACTCTGGGCTGGGAAGTGCCCGAATGAATCGCTCCCAGTTGTTAAGAGCCATATCCGGGTCAGGTGTCCTGGAGAGAATATCTGTTGCCAAGAGCGCCAACTTGGTGAATGTATGACGACGAGAGTCGGTTCCTGCCAAGTAGCGCAGATTAGTGTATGCTCGACGGGTGTCTCTGAAGCCGGCAGCGGAAAGAACCCGTTCGCACAGATCTTCGGGCACGACATCAGATAACACCAGATCAGCCACAGTCCCGATGTCTGGACCCGGCAATGAGGTACGGCCGAAGTGCCTCTCTACAAAAGCACGCACCGCGGCGGTATGGGTTTCGTAGTCGATGTGAAGCTGCTGGGCCGGATAGAGTCCGTCTCCTCTGACGTAGCCCATACGTCTGGCAAGGTGAGTAAATTCAATCGAGTCAGTTGCGGGAAGAAAGACATCACTAGCTGAACCCCGCAGCATACGCATAGCGTTGATCAGATTTCGAAGGAATCCATATGCGGCAACCAGTTGCCCGGTCTCCTCGGGCGAGAGGACGCCCGCGCCGGCCAGAGCGGTCAGGGCCTGGTGGACTCGAGGTGTCCGCAGCTGGGGCAGCCGATTCCCATACATGACCTGCAAAATCTGAACGTCGTATTCCAGGTCAGCAAGGCCGCCGGGGCTGAATTTAGCATTTACTCTGCCCCCTTCTGTTTTTTCTTGGAATTGCTTCTCCCTCAGTCCGCGTAGGTCCTCAAGGTTGATGTCTTGTGACGCATACACGATCTCGTCTCGGATTCTTTCCACCTGAGCACCTAGGGACGGGTCACCCCCGATAGCCCGCAGCCGAACCAGGGCGAGGCGCTCATAGGAGTGGGCAGCACCACCGCGGCCGTAATAGCTACAAAAAGCTTCAAGACTACTCGCTAGGGGTCCGGCACTACCGTGAGGACGCAGTCTGAGGTCAACATGAAAAATCCCCTCTCTTTTCGCCTGGATCAGTTTGATCAAATCCTTAAGCAACCGTTCAAAGAATTCAGAGTTGGCGATGGCGTCTTTGCCATCTGTTTCACCGTTGTCACTGTAAACCAAGAGAAATTCCATGTCAGAAGCATAGCCCAGAGCAGCACCTCCCAGTTTACCCAGTCCCAAAATGGAGTAACGAGTCTCGAGACCGACAGCGGTCCTGGGACGACCAAAGCGTTCCACCAGGTAACCATAGGTGATCTCGACCGCCAGGTTAATTACCTGTTCTGCCAGAGAAGTCAGCCTTGTCGCCAACTCCCGGAAACCTGTGCTGGGATTCAAAATGTGGTCCAGGTCTATGAGATAAATCTCCCGGTCCTTGAACTCGTTTAGTTTCTGACGTTTCTCTTCCAGGGTGGTGGCTGTTGCCATGGTCTGCCGGAGTCTTTGTGGGAGGGTTTCCATGGGCTCACTGAACCTACGCCCTTCCACGTGGGGTTCAAGCAGGGGCAGAAGCGTCTCGTAATGAAGACGAATAAAATCCTCCCACAAGAAATCACTGGCCCCAAGCAGTTTCGCCAGATCCCGTAATGAATTGGGGTTGGAGAGTACCTCGAGCCATTGGCCGCTTTCGGGCAATCGGAGAATGTCTTCCACAAGATATTCGAAGCGGCGCAGGGCGGTATACGGATCTGGAGCCCGTCCCAGAAAGTAGGTGAACTGTTTGGTGAGCAGTACCGAAAGTTTTATCCGGCTTAGGGCATCCGGGTCCTCTATTTTATTACCACCTGAGTCCACCAGATCGATTATGTCTTCGACATGTCCCCGAATGGTACGGATTTGCACGTGCTCAATGTAGGTGCCGTGAAGTGAGAGCGCGTTGGTAAGAGAGTAAAGAAAGGCTGGGGTGTCCTCGGAGAGGATCTTAAACCGAGTAAAGGGACCGCTTTCATTGTCCACTTCCATCCGCACCGGGTAGAGCACAGGTGAGGAATCCGTCTGCAAATGGGCTAGACGTTCTACTACCATCTCATTGACCCGGTGTCTTGCCTCGGCCACAGAATCGCTGTCACCCATCTCCAGCAGGACAAGCCCTGATGACGCCGGAAAAGTGATCGACAATTCTACGTCTTAACAGTAGATCTTGAGCAGAACTGCGGCGCTGCGATCTCCTTCGCCGTCTCTGCATGGGAGGTTTGACCGTTGCAGGCAGGTAGGTGAATACGTCGCCGGAGAGGATGTGGAAACCCATTCCCGCCAAGACTCCCGTGATGATTGAGAAAAGACCCGGGTAGTCGAAGGCGAGCACGGTACAGTCTACTTTCGTCAAGCGTATTTCACTCTGGTCATTTTGTCCGCCGTCGGGAAGGAACCATAGTTCCTCGTCTCCTCCAATATCCAGCAAGATTTTAACGGGATTCTCAGGGGAGAGTCGAGAAAGGGTGTTCAGATGTTGACATATCTGCCCGTGGCTAAATCTCTCGAAATAGCGGGCGCGGAGACGGGTGAGGTGTTCATGCAAGAACCTATCATCTACCTCGGGACAGCTCGCTCTAAACTCTTCGACACCTGGTCTCATCTAGCCGTACTTCCTCTCAGATGGCAGTCGAGTTGGAAAACCATTGTACCGTAGAGACCTCAGAGTGACAACTAGCCTGCATATTTCATGAATAGTGCTTTAAAAGGTAAAGGGCGTCTGCTAACTTGCTATTGCGACTAAACAAATCGCTCTTTAGCAAGGACGCCCTTATGAATGCAACCTTCCACAAACAACTCAGTTTTGGAAGTCTTTTTGGCAAACAAATTACCGCCGATTTTGATGGTGGCCATATTACCTCTGATGCAGGTGGTTTGCTGCTTAGACCACTTGGTGAAGGTTATGGGCTCACAGATATGATTGTCATCGATATTGACGCCACCGACGATCCCATCCATGGACAGCGGCAGTTAAGTTTCTTCCATGGTTATTATGAAGAGCACATGTATCATCCGCTCTGTGTCTTTGATGGAATCAGCGGTTTTTCCCTGACTTGCATGCTGCGCCCTGAAGATACGCACGCCTCTCACAGGTCAAAAGCAGTGCTGAAAAGACTCATAAAGAGACTGAAAAAGGCATATCTTCAGGCCGAGATTGTGCTCAGACCTGATGCGGGTTTCACTGTGCCGCGGCCATCGCGGTTGCCCCTTCGAGGAGATCAGGGCAAGGAAGTCGCTCCTTAGGCCTTGGCTTCATTCCCTCGAGACAAGAAAAGGCTCCCCAGAAGGCAGCCCCATTCTTGTCGTAAGGATATGGAAGGTTTGCAAACCCCTAAATGTCATAATACAGTGCAAATTCCCATGGATGAGGTCGCAGGTCAATAGCCTGTACCTCGTTTTCCATTTTATAGTCGATCCACGTTTCGATTACATCTGGAGTGAATACATCGCCCATGAGCAAGTACTTGTGGTCAGCCTCTAGGGCGTTCAGAACCTCGCGCAGGGAACCCGGGGTCTGAGGGACTTTCGCTAGCTCCTCGGGCTCCAGGTCGTACAGATCTTTGTCCATGGGCTCGCCAGGATGGATTTTGTTCTGGATGCCGTCAATGGCTGCCATAAGCATGGCGGCAAAACCGAGGTAGGGGTTGCAACTCGGGTCTGGACAGCGAAATTCCACTCGCTTTGCCTTGGGGGAGGGCGAGTACATGGGGATGCGACAGCAGGCGCTGCGGTTCCTTCTGGAATAGGCCAAGTTGACCGGAGCCTCGTAGCCGGGTACTAAACGTTTGTAACTGTTGGTGGTCGGACTGGTGAAGGCCAGCAGGGATGGTGTGTGCTTGAGCAGTCCGCCAATGGCGTAAAGAGCAAGCTCCGAAAGCCCGGCATAGCCGTCACCGGCAAAGAGATTCTCCCCGTCCTTCCACAGAGAGAAATGAACATGCATGCCGCTGCCGTTGTCGTTGAAGATCGGTTTGGGCATGAAGGTTACAGTCTTGCCATATTTACGGCCAGTGTTTTTGATGACGTACTTGTACTTAAGGACGTTGTCAGCCATTTCCACCAAGGGGGCAAAGCGCATATCGATTTCGGCTTGCCCGGCGGTGGCCACCTCGTGGTGCTGGGTCTCTATGAGCACCCCGATTTTTTCCAGAGTGAGCACCATCTCGCTCCGGATATCCTGCTGGCTATCGGTTGGGGGCACGGGGAAATAGCCCTCCTTGTAGCGGGGCTTATAACCGAGGTTGGGATTTTCCATGCGACCCGAATTCCAGCGGCCCTCCACGGAGTCGATGTGGTAGTAACCCTCGTGCTCATTTTGATCAAAGCGAATGTCGTCGAAGATAAAAAACTCTGCTTCAGGGCCAAAGTAGGCGGTGTCGGCTATACCACTCGCCTTCAAATAATTTGCGGCCTTGCGGGCGATATTGCGGGGATCACGGGTGTAATCCTCTCCGGTAACCGGATCGCAAATGTTACAGATCATTACCAGGGTCTTGGCCGCGAAGAATGGATCTATGAATGCAGTTTCAGCTACGGGCTTGACCAGCATGTCTGATTCATTGATGGACTGCCATCCCCGGATACTGGAACCATCGAAGCCGAGCCCTGCTTCAAAGGTATCCTCCTCTATTTCTCTGGGTGGTACAGAGAAATGCTGCCACAACCCGGGAAAATCCATAAACCGCAGATCAACGATTTCGACCTTTTCGTTTTTCACCAATTCCACTACTTCTTTGGGTGTTGTTGGTCCAGTCATCAGTTTGTCTCCTTCTTTTCAGAGTTTATCAGCTCCCTGATTGCCAAATCACTCCAGGTCATAGTACAGATGAACCTTCCTGGATGAATTCGACCCGCTGGGAAAAGCTTCAGATGCCTGTAAGATTACCGGCTGTTATCCGCAAGAGCTATGCCAAGGGATAGTCTTTCATAAAATCGTTATTTATCAATTACTTGTGCTTGAAGGGCAGATTGTTGTAAATAAATAAAATACAATTTTGTCATAATTAAACAAGATCAAAATACATAATTGTACTTTCTTTATGTCTGAAGACCTGACTCCTCAGAAAATTTCTCTCCCTTTGGAAAGGAAGCCACAATTTGTCGAAGCCGTCATTCCGGACGAGGTCCGGAATCTAGATAACTGCAATGACCTCAGTCGGTACCTGGTCTGGTTCCCCGCCTTCGCCGCGGGGAAGTCAACAGGGCTCGCGTCCACCCCAGGCGGGTTTGGTCGGGATGACGAATCGCTAGCCATTCTCTTAACCCGGATGTTTCATGAATTGCTGTCGTGAGACCGTGAAGATGGTCGTGCCACCTGGCAACCGTCCCGCGGTAACGCGGGATTGGACCCGAGGCGTACCTGAACGGTACTTCGCAGGGTGCGACACCCGAGGACGCCAGGAAGGACGCCCATATCCTCGGTCGCAGTCACGGCGACAGGGGCAGGGAACCCCGCCCCTGCCCCTGCGTTGTTATATGCTCGGGCAGCCGCGCCTGTTCATGTCGGTTCGCCGGCTTGCCAGAGAGATTAATTGGTCGCCGTTACTGTTGCAGAACTCCAGGCCCCTTCGTTGGTGCTCGAGCCTGATCCTACAGCGTAGGTGGTAGGCGATACAATCTGGAAGTCGGGATAGGCGCGGGCACCGTGCTCACCGTAATCCAACCCTTCGAATTCTTCCTCAGGGCTGACCCTCAGGCCAACGGTCGAGTCGATCAATTTAAACATCACAAAAGCGGTGGTGAAGGCCCAAGCAAAGGCGGTGCCAATGCCCAGTAACTGAACACCGATGATCTTGACCGAGGTGCCACCAATATTGAAGATCCCGGCTGACAGGGTGCCCCAGGCACCGCAGACGCCATGCACAGAGATGGCTCCCACCGGGTCATCAATCTTGATCATGTCGAAAAAGAGCACTGCAAATACCACGATAACCCCAGCTATGGCGCCAATTATCACGGAGCTCAGAGGCGTCACTGATGCGCAGGGACTGGTGATGGCTACCAGTCCGGCCAGAGCGCCGTTTAGACTCATGCCCACATCAAACTTCTTGAACCTCAGCCAGGAGGTAACCATTGCCAGGATGCAACCGGCAGCAGCTGCCAGGTTGGTGTTGACGAAAATCATGGCGATGTCCTTGTTTGCCGCGGTGGTGGAACCGGGGTTGAACCCGAACCAGCCGAGCCAGAGAATAAAGACGCCCAGGGCTGCCAGGGGAAGGTTGTGGCCGGGGATGGCTCTGACTTTTCCGTCCTTGGTGTATTTGCCGATCCGGGGACCGAGCACGATGGCGCCGGCCAATGCCACCCAGCCTCCAACGGAGTGAACCACGGTTGAACCGGCAAAGTCGATGAAGCCTAATTTTTCCAGCCAGCCGCCGCCGTGGAAAAGACCTCCCCAGGCCCAGCCGCCGAATATGGGATAGATCAAGCTACTGACCACGGCGCTGTAGATGAGATAGGAGATGAATTTGGTTCGTTCTGCCATTGCCCCTGAGACAATGGTGGCGGCGGTGGCGGCAAAAACCGCCTGAAACATCCAGAAGGCGAGGACCCAGGGATCACCGCCTGGAGTAAAGTCACTCAAAAAGAAGCCGGAAGTCCCAAACCAGCCAGTTGTGGTGACACCGAACATAAGGCCAAAACCTATAGCCCAGTAAAAAATGGACCCCATCGCGAAATCCATCAGATTCTTCATCAGAATATTTACCGCATTCTTGGCCCGGGTAAACCCGGTCTCCACCATGGCGAAGCCCGCTTGCATGAAGAAGACCAGGGCTGCGGCCACCAGAGTCCAGACGTAATCTGCATTGGACTGCACCGCCTTGATGGCTTCGGCGTTGCCGGCAATGGAGGCGGTTTCATCTGCGCCCCAAGCCAGGAGAGGGAAGAGCAAAAGGATTACTGCCAACAAAGGGATTTTTCGTAGTATCTTTTTCATTTCTGTTCCTCCGAAATTCAGCCCGAATGTCTTCTCAATCATTCATGAAACATCCAAGCTCGCTGTTTTTGGTAAGTAAAAATGGAAGAGAACATAGGATTGTGGTGAAATATTATATTGCCTTTCTTCCTTCTTCCCCGGTCCGAATGCGATAGGCATTCTCGATGGGACGGACAAATACTTTCCCGTCACCAATCTGACCAGTCTTGGCCTGAGCCAAAATAACCCCGATGACTTTGTCCACCATGCTGCCTTCAACCACGATTTCCACCTTGATCTTGGGAACGAAATCAACGGTGTATTCGGCACCACGGTAAATTTCTGAGTGGCCTTTCTGGCGCCCGAAACCCTTTACCTCGCTAACGGTCATACCGCTAATCCCAAGCCCGGCGAGACCTTCTTTGACCTCTTCGAGTTTAAAGGGTTTGATGATGGCTTCGATCTTCTTCATTTCAGACCTCCTTTAACAAGTTTGGCGTCACATAACTCAAGAGTTGTGCCAAAAGGAGAGTTCTGGCAAAATAACTAGACAAATGCTTAATATAATTAATATAAAGTGGATAGAGAGATGGCTGAGCTAGAGGAATTATATAGGAATAAAAATACAATTATGTTTTAGAGGTGATAACAAAATACAATAATGTATTTTATGGTGAGATTGCTAGCCCGGATGTTCCCTGAAGTGCTGCCGCGAGACCATGAAGATGGGCGTGCCACCGGGGAACCGCAGGGTGTTGGTTCCGAGGCGTACCTGAACGGTACGTCGCAGGAGCCGACTTCCGAGGACTCCCGGAAGGACGGCCATATTTGTGGTCGTAGCAAGCGATTCAGGGAACATCCGGGCTGTGGCTAAAGTTATTTACGGCATACCATGGTGGAAGTTTTCATTCAGGAGTTGCTGTCAAGACTTGGCTTATGGTGGCCTTAATGGCCTCGACTTGCTGGGGATCTGTCACTTTTTGTCCGTCAAGATCGCGGACGTAGAATATATCAAGGACCTGGTCCACCTTGGTGGCAATCTTGGCTACCCAAACATCCAGATTGCACCTGAACAAGGCATCGGTGATCCTGTAGAGAAGCCCGGGGAAGTCATAGGTGTAGACTTCGATGATGGTGAAAAAATCAGAGCCATTGTTGTCCACCATAATCTTGTCTGGTCGTGAGGCTGTACTCTTGACGGCGGCGGACTGGTAAGTTAGCAGCTTTTCATCCAGGACAAGACCGAGGTCCAGCTCACCACTGAGGGCCGAGTGTAAATTCTTTCTAACTTTGGTCCAGGCTTCATCCTCGAAAAGGGTATCAGGTGGGGCCTTGACCTTGAAAATGTCAAGAGCAATACGATTGCGCCAGGTGTATATCTGAGCGTCCAGAATGTCCAGGCTATTAAGGGTGAAAACGCCGGATATCTTGGAGAAGAGACCTGGGCGGTCATGGGCGCAAACGGTGACGGTTCGGTACTCGGTTCCGGGAGGGATTTGGGTCTCCAGAACCACGGGGGCCGATCCCAGCCTCTGATAGAGTTCAATGTGGCGAAGAATATCTTTCACCGGGGTGTAGAGGAGATAGCGGGGAGACATCTGCTCGAAGAGTGACTCCAGATCTTCGAGGGGTTTGAAAAGTGATTCCTGAAGTATCTCCTTCCTCTTCTTCTCAAAAATGTCCAAAGCCGCGGGGGTGGCCAGTTCCCCCTTTTTCAGGATGTGATAGACCTTGAAGAAGAGTTCCTTAAGGAGGGAGGCAATCCAATCATTCCAGGCCTTGGGTCCTGTAGCTTTGGAGTCGGCCACGGTGAGGAGATAAAGCATCTTGAGCTCCTCCGTATTCCGGAATTTGCTGGCACACTGAATCACGGCCTTCTCATCATTAAGGTCTCTCTGGGTAGCGGTTTTAGTTAACAGCAGGTGCTCGCTGACCAAAAAGGATATGGTGTCAACGTCATTGGCAGCGAAGTTCATCCGCGGGAATACCTGCTGGACGATCTCGGCGCCGAGGGTGGAGTGATCTTTACCCTCAGTGCCTTTTCCTACATCGTGCAGTAGTACCGCCCAGTGGAGAAGCTCGGGACGGCTCACCTCCCTGAAGAGCTGAGCGCAAAACGCATCTTGAGGGTTCAGATCAGGCTTGCCGAACTCCTTCAATAGCTGGACTGCATGTAAGAGATGTTTGTCCACTGGATAGACATGATATTCGTCGTACTGAATGAGGTTGACCACACAGTTTATTTCCGGGATGAGGGCCGTTAGGATTCCTGTGGTCAACATTTCGTCCAGAGCGTCCAAGGGCTGGAGAGGCGCCAGTAAGATCCGTTGCAGCGATTGAATGATACCGGTGGACTTTCTGAACTCCCCATCTATCAAGTGGAGGAATTCCCGGACCAGCCGTCTTGCCTCAATACTCAGGGGGAGTCCAAGCTTGGCGCTCAGCTCGAATATCTTGATCAAGAGCTGAGGATTTTCCAGGATGGCCTCTGAAGACTCAAAGTTCAGAGATTCCTGGCCAACCACCATGCCGCCCACGTTCATCCTATGCCTGGCTGTTCCCCGAGCACCCTTGTATTTCCTAGGGACAATCTTGTTGAGGAGCAGAAGGTGTTGCTGTTTTAAAAACTCCATATGAGCGTGCAAGTTGCCGAGAAACATCTCCACTGCCTGCTGGCCATTCCGATTCTTGAAATGCATGGCCTCCGCCACCTTGATCTGGTATTCGAAGTAGAGTTGGTCACACTTCCTGCCGCTGATGTGGTGAAGCCAGTTTCTTACCGTCCGAATGAAGGAGAGCGCCTCGGTCAGGGTCTGATATTCGTTATGCGAGAGGTGGCCGAGATATTCGAGATCTCGCGGTTCCTTGATCTGATATTTGGCCCACCCCAGCCAGAGCATGGCGTGATAGTCTCGCAAACCACCAAGACCCTCCTTCAAGTTGGGCTCCAAAAGATGAGTGGAATCGCCGAAGCGACTGTGGCGACTCTCATTTCTATCCACCAGCCACTGGATGAACTCTTTGCAGTTCTTATGTCGGATCTTCCGACGCATTACTTCGGTGAGTTCCGAGTAGAGCGAGGAAATACCGCATAGAAACCGGGCATCCACCAGTGAGGTCAACACCTCGAAATCCTGGGATGCCAATTTCAGACATTCTTTGAGGGTACGGGTGGCGTAGCTTACCTCCATACCGGTGTCCCACAAGGGGTAGAAAATCTCTTGGACGAGGACTGCGGCCTCCTTGGGGATTTTCTTCCCGAAGAGAAGGAGCACATCGATATCGGAGTGCAGACACTGCTCTTTTCTGCCGTAGCCCCCGAGAGCGATAATAGCGTAAGGATTCTTGTCAATACCTATGCGAGGACCGGCGGAACTTTGCGCGAAACTCTCATGAAAGTAGTCGTCAAGAATTTCGGCATGAAGAGCTAGGAAATGCGGTTCATTTCGCCTCAGAAAACGAGTGAGTAAATCCTTCTTTCTTTTTTGCAGCCGGCTGACCGGAGAATCCAAAGGATTCATAAGGGCAACCCGGGTTAAACCGCTCACAACTAAAGACCTCACATAACCAACGATCAATGACTAAATAGCCTCTTTGCCTCTCTCCCCGGTCCTGATACGGACTACTTCTTCCAGGGAGCTTACAAAGATCTTGCCGTCGCCAATCTGGCCGGTCTTGGCCCGTTGTTCAATCACCTCAACAACTTTAGCAGCGTGTTCCGAGGGAACAACCACTTCCAGCCTGATTTTGGGAACGAAATCCACTCTGTATTCCGCACCGCGGTATATTTCCGTGTGACCTTTCTGGCGTCCGAAGCCCTTGACTTCAGTAACCGTCATCCCCTTGACATCTATCTCCATAAGGCCTTCCTTGACCTCATCCAACTTGAACGGTTTGATAATTGCTTCGATCTTTTTCATTTTTATCCTCCAACCTGAGGTGGTTTGTCGGTCTGAGAGATTGTTTTAAAGTGCTTTGCTAAGGGCAATACTAGAAACTGTAGCCTGCCTCACTATGCTGGGTCACATCCAAGCCCTGTAACTCCTCTTCCTCGGAGACTTTCAACCCCATGATCAAATCGAGAACCTTCAGAATGACGAAGGTCATGGCAAAGGCAAAGAGGCATGTGACCACGACAGATAAGAACTGAATCCAGAGCTGTCCAGGGTTACCAAGAAAAAGGCCGTTGGCACCGTCAGGATTCACCACGGTGCTGGCGAAAAGTCCCGTGGCAAGGGCACCCCAGGTACCCCCGACACCATGGATTCCCACCACATCAAGGGAATCATCATAACCCAGTTTGGCTTTGAGCATCACGCCTCCATAGCAAATCACTCCAGCAAGCCCTCCGATGATCAAGGCCGAAACCGGGCTGACAAAACCTGATGCCGGAGTGATGGCCACCAGTCCGGCCACGGCACCACTGGCTGCACCAAGGGTGGTGGGTTTGCCGTGATGGATCCACTCAGCGAACATCCAGCTCAAGGAACCGGTTGCTGCGGCCACGTGTGTGGTGACAAAAGCTGCGGCCGCCAGGCCGTTACTGGCAAGGGCGCTGCCGGCATTAAAGCCAAACCAACCGAACCACAAGATGGCCGCACCGGTGATGGTCATGGGAAGGTTGTGGGGGATGAACTGTTCTTTGCCGTAACCCTTTCTCTTGGAAATGACAAGAACCGCGGCGAGTGCCGAAACCCCGGAACTGATATGGACCACCGTGCCACCGGCGAAGTCGAGCGCTCCCAGATTTCCCAGCCAGCCACCGGAACCCCAGACCCAGTGCGCCAAGGGAGAGTACACCAGGGTGGACCACAGGGCAATGAAGACCAGAAGTGTACTGAATTTCATTCTCTCGGCAAAGGCTCCCGTTATCAGGGCCGGGGTAATTAGGGCAAACATGCACTGGAAGATCATGAAGGCTTGGTGGGGAACGGTGGGGGCATAATCCGGGCTGGGCGCAAGCCCTACCCCTTTCAGAGCGAACCATGACAGGTTGCCCACTACTCCTCCCAGGTCAGGACCGAAGGCGAGAGAGTAGCCCCACAATATCCAGATGACCGTGACCAGGCCGATGATTATGAAGCTTTGCATGATGGTGGCCAGAACGTTCTTGGTTCTGACCATTCCACCATAGAAGAGGGCCAAGCCGGGAGTCATGAACATTACCAGGGCCGCACTGACGAGAACAAAAGCTGTGTCTCCCGCATTTATCATTTGCATCCTCCTCGATGAAATATGTCGGTTAGGTCTTGGTTTTAATCCCGCGAGAGACAAGAGCAACGGCTGTGCCAACGAACTAATCGTGATATAAATTGCAATTATTTCGATATCTTATACGTGTAACCCTCAACATGATAGTGAAACTCAAATGACAAAATTGTAGGTAATGTAATTATTGAAGTGATTTTAGTCGGTTGTGAAAGAGGCAAAAACCAGACGACAGATGACGGAGGACAGACGACAGACGAGAATTGAGGATTCTGGATTGGAGATTGCGAATTTGGGACTTGGCATAGAGCATAGGGCAAAGGGCATAGGGTCAAAAGGCGAAAGGCTCAAGGCCTTTTAGCCGGAATATTGGAATGCTGGAAAGATGGAATAATGGGTCAAAAGAGAATGCTTGGCGTAATCTCAACGATATTGCCGATAATCCACGCCATATTTTTTGGCCTTGTAGGTGAATATCCGCACTGTGGTCTGAAGCAGTTCTGACGCCATGGCCATATTGCCCCGGGTGTTTTTCAAAGCATCAATAATAATCTCCCGCTCTAGGCTCGCTACTGCTTCCTCAAGAGAGCGGGCCGGTACGGTATCTGATTGCTCTCCGGTCTGTAGAGTCGGGGGGAGATGATAGCTCCGAATCACACCTCCCTCGCACAAGAGAACCGCCCGCTCGATGCAATTTTCCAGCTCACGTACGTTTCCCGGCCAGTGGTACTGCATGAGCATATCAATGGCCGGGGTAGAGAAACGGCGGATGTCCTTGTTGTTTTCTCTGGCATAGAGCTCCAAAAAATGGTCAGCCAGCAAAAGCACATCTGTCTTCCGTTCTCGCAAAGGGGGTAAATAGATGGGAAAGACGTTCAGTCGATAGTAGAGGTCACCCCGGAAGGTATCGTCCTCCACCGCCTGCTCGAGGTTTTTGCTGGTTGCTGCAATTATGCGCACATCCACTTTGATGGTTTGGGTGCCCCCAACCCGCTCGAACTCTTTTTCTTGCAGAACCCTGAGAAGGTTTGCTTGAACGTCGAGGCCGATGGAGCCGATTTCATCAAGAAAGATTGTTCCTTTGTTTGCCAGCTCGAATTTACCTCTCTTCTGTCTGCTTGCTCCGGTAAAGGCACCCTTCTCATGACCAAAAAGCTCACTTTCGATCAAGGTTGAGGGCAGGGCGGCGCAATTTACCTTGATAAATGTATGTTTGGCTCTGGGGCTGTTATAGTGAATGGCATTGGCCACTAGTTCCTTGCCGGTACCACTCTCACCCCGGAGCAACACAGTGGCATTGCTGCGGCAAACCTGGGAGATCATCTGAAATACTTCCCGCATTTTATTACTGTTGCCGATAATGTTGGTGATCCGGTGTTTGCTGGCAAGCTGTTCCTGCAATCGTAGGTTTTCCTGGTGTAAAGCCTCCTTTTCTATCTGCAAAGTCTCGAGATTAATTACCCACTGGGCCAACATGGTGGCTATCACGGTGAGGAGTTTTTCGCTGGCCTTGAGATCAACGCTGTCATCATAAGGAAGGTCCACACTGAGCGAACCCACAACTTGTTGACCTTTCTTAATGGGCACGCAGATAAAGGAGATCTCTTCTTGGGTCTGCCGCCTCGAGGCAGTGCGGTTGAGAAATGAGGGTTCTTCACTAATCTTCGGAACAACCAAACTTTTGCCCTGCTGAATGACTTTTCCGGTGATCCCTTCCCCTGGTTTGTATCTGCCTCTCTCCATGGCGCTCCTGGAGAGTCCGTGGGCCACCTCAATTTGTATCTCGTCTCGCAAAGGAGTTAGGATGGTGATGGTTCCTTTTCTCATTCCCAGCGATCTGGACAATATCTCGAGAACTGAATAAAGGGATTTTCTCAGATCGATGGTTTCAGTCAGAACCTTAGCGATTTCATAAAGATAAGTAGTTTCCTCGATCTTCTGCAATGTTCGGTTCCTTTTGACATTTATGTGGATGGTGATTAGGAATAACACAAAATTGTAGTTTTGCAAACCGGCAAAAATCAGCCAGC
>JARRNM010000053.1:0-13894 GCA_037384945.1 Deltaproteobacteria bacterium | reverse complement strand
GATATCGATTCCTACAACAACCATCATGCCGGGCCTCAACTGGTGGGCAGGATTCATGACTTCGATTCTGATGGGTATCCGCTGAGTCACCTTGGTGAAGTTCCCAGCAGAACGGTTTTCCGGGATCAAGGCAAATTCTGAGGTGGCGGCCGCGCCGATGTTGACCACCCTGCCGGTGAACCTGGCTCCTGGGTAGGCGTCCACTTTGACATCCACTTCCTGGCCAAGGCGAACGTGTTCCAGCTTGGTCTCTTCCAGATTGGCCTCCACCCAAAGATTGTTGAGATCCACGATTACCGCAATGGTCTGACCCGGCTTGATGACCTCACCAATGTTAGCCACCTTTTTGGCCACTACGCCATCTATGGGGCTGCTCACCGTGGTATGATCTAGTTTCAGTTTCTCAGCCGTAAGAGTTCCCCGGGCCTCTTCCAATTTTCCTTTCAGGGACTCGACCCGCTGCTCCTTGGAGATCACCTCGGCAGTGTTGGCTTTGGCTATCTGGAGTTTAGCCTCATTTTCTTTGATTACCTCTTTGGCCACTTCTAGGCGAGCGCGGGCAAGGTCGAAGGCAGCCTGGACCTTGTCCATCTCGCTCGCAGACACGGTCTTACTCTGGTGCAGTTTTCTGACTCGATTGTAGTCAAGAGAGGCCTGGCGCAGATTCGCCTCTTCCTCATCCTGGCGTGCTTGCACCGCACATAGGGCGGCGGTGGCCTCGGTCACCTCTTTTTGGGTTTTCTCTCGCACCAGCGCCAATTCCGCTTCCGACTCCTTCAGCTCTCCCTCGATGGTCTGAACCATACCTGCGGCCACGTCTACCTGGGCTTGGTAGTCTTCCTCTCGAAGTTGGGCGATGAGTTGTCCCTTCTGGACTCGATCACCTTCCTGGATGGGGAGCAAGCGGATCTTGCCTTGCACAGTCGGGCTCACCGCAATGAGGTCCCCCTTGACTCGGGCGTCGTCGGTGGATGCGTGGGTAAAGTAATAGTGAAGCCAGGAGATTCCAAAGATAGCGCCAATGAGCACTCCGACCGCTACAGTCAAGAGCAGGGCTGCCCTTCTCGGGCTCATGTTCCTAAGCCCAGAACCCGTTCTTGCAAAAAATTTTACTCTATCCTTTTCTGAATTCATGGTCTTGTCATTTTGGTCCGAGGTGGAAGAATCCGCACCCTGTTCAGTCATAACTTCCCCTCCGAGCGCATTCATGGCAGACGATACACATTGGTCCCTGCCCTTTTTGCCAGTTCAACCTTCCTCTCTTACTCCAACCGCCCTAAGTGAGCAAAGGTTTCACCAGAGCTCATCCAGTTGTTTCCAAAGAGGTCTCTAGGCTGAGCAACTTGGGTCCTTGTTTGAGAACAAACTCGCCGTCAACGGTTTGCCAAATCCAGCCGGAGTAACCATATCCCCCCACAGGCTTGGAAACGAAAGCGCCTACCCATGATTCAGAGCGAGGCTGGTTGACAGACACCGTACCGAAGCGGCCAAAAGTCATCTCGGTTACGGGATGACAATATGGCTTACCAACAAGCTCCGTACCAAGCCTGGCGGCCTCCTCCTCGCCCCCGTAGACCGCAGCCCGCAGGCCATAACGATTGTCATCAGCTAGCTGGATAGCCTCCTCCTCCGTGGAAAAACTCCTGACAAAAGCAACGGGACCGAAGCTCTCATTTTGCATGCCAAGCATATCCTGTTGAGCATCCACCACCACGGTGGGATAAACTAGATTACCTTCAATCTTGCCTCCCAGAACAATGCGGCCACCCCGGGCGACAGCGTCCTCAAGCTGAGCTTTGATCGTCTCAATAGCTCTCTGGCTTGCCACCGGCCCCATCTCAGTAGCGGGATCAGCCGGGTCTCCCACTTTTACGGCTCGGCTGTATTCAACAAAAAGCTCCAGAAAATCGTCGTGAATAGACTCGTGTAGATAAACGCGCTCCGGTGCCGTACAGGTTTGACCGGCATAGAGGTATTTGGTAAAAGCCAGTTCCCGAGCCGCAGCCTCCAGATCTGCGCCAGGAAGAACAATAAACGGGTCTTTACCTGGTCCTTCAAAGACAAACTTTTTCTGCTGGGCCCTTGTGGATTCCAGATACTGCCAGGCATATCTATCGGTGCCAAACAGGCAGATTGCCGGTGTTCGACTATCGCTAATGACATTCTCCAGAAAGCTCCTGCCCCTTGAGTAGTCAAAACGGATGGCGTCACCAAAGATTGGCTCGTAGAGAGATTCGGTGAAATGGGCGATCTCGGAACCTCTGGAGGCGAACTTTACCCGCACCCGATTTCCCACCAGGTAAATGGAGATAATTGCCACGTTAAGCCAGGCACTGCCGTTATAAGGCAATATCAGGGCAACCTCCTGGTCCGGGCCACAGATGGGCTGCCGTTCTGCAAAGGTCGACAGCATCTCTTTAAATCCATCCAATCTAGTCAGGATGACATCCACCTCCATGGCGCATTCTCTGAAGGTGAAGCCAGTATCACGAACGGCGGTGTATACCATCTTGTCCTTGTTTGCCTTGATCGCCGCTCTCAAAAGATGAGCCCGGTCGAACCTTTCTTCGATTTTCTTCATTATCTCTCCTACGCATCTCTCATAATGACGAGATAAAGGTCAGTTGTATAAGCTCTGTGTTGCCGCCTGCCTTTTGTCCTGCTCCATCTGGCTCGATTGGTCGGCAGCAGGTTTCTCAGGGGTCCACCCTCCGCCGAGGGCCTTGTAAAGGCGAACAAGGTTGGAGGTCACGGTGCCTTGGCTCTGGGCGAGTTCATCCTGCAAAATGAGGAGGGCCCGCTGGGTGTCCAGCACATTATTGTAATTCACCAGGCCCGCCTCGTACTGGTCCTGGGCCAACTGTGTGGCCTGCCGGGCTGCAGCCTCGGCCTTGATGAGGGATGCCCTCCGCTGCTGTTCCTTGGCATAGGCCACCAGCACGTTTTCCACTTCCTCCAGGGCTTGGAGGACCGCGGATTCATATTGAATAAGAGCCTGCTCTTGGCGGGCGGTCTGCACTTCGATATTCTGGCGGATGGCGCCGGCATCGAAGATGTTCCAGGAGATGCTTGGCCCGAAACCCCAGGTCCGGCTGTCGTATTTAAAAAATTCGCTGACTGCGAGGGACTCGAGGCCGATAGTGCCGAACAAGCGGAACTTGGGATAGAGGTCCGCCGTGGCCACACCGATCCTGGCGGTCTGGGCCGCGAGGAAGCGCTCGGCTCGCCGGATGTCTGGACGGTGGCGCAAGGTTTCCGCGGGAATTCCTACAGCCACGCTCGCCGGCACTGCCGGGATAGCTCCTTTCGCCGCGAGTTGCTCATGAAGTTTGCCCGGTTGCTCCCCCAGTAGCACCGCCAGACGATTCTTGGCAGCCTCCAATCCCGTCTCCAGGAAGGGTATCTGGGAACGGGAGGTTTCCAGAAGTCTCAGGGACTCTTGCACGGCAAGCGCGTCGTTGATCCCTGCCTGGTAGCGGGATTGATTGAGCTCATAGCTCTCTTGCAGAGTCTTTATATTGGCCTCGGTCACCGCCAAGCGGGCCTGAAAGGTACGTACCTCCACATAGTTCAGGGCCACTTCGGCCAGCAGGCTCACCAGCACATTGTTCAGGTTTTCCTGGGTGGCTTCGAGGTTGGCCTGGGCCGCCTCCACCGAACGCCGCACCCCGCCGAAGATGTCAAGTTCCCAACCCGCATCAAACCCGGCTGCATAGAGCGACCCCCTTTCTCCTGTGTTGCTGTTTTCGCTAAGACGATGTTCCGTAATCGAGCCGCCAGCATTCACGGTGGGGAAAAGATTCGCTTTGTTGATGCCTCGCAGGGCTCGAGCTTCTCGGATTCGAGCCTGAGCATCTTTTAAATCAAGGTTACCCTTGACCGCCCGTTCCTCGAGGTTCGAAAGCTCCGAATCATCGAGAGTGGTCCACCAGTGGGCTAGAGTTTCGGGGTTCAGCGGGCGACCGGTCAAACCACCCTGGAGATCGGTGTGCCATGCATCCTCCGCCTTGGGCTCCACCGGAACGTAATCGGGACCGACTGCCGCACATCCACTCAAAGTCAGAAGCATAATTGCGGCCACTAGACTAATCCAGCGGCAGCATACCCCCTGGCCGGAATGTTTAAATTGATATCCTTCGCAGATTATTGATTTCATCTTTGTCTCAGCCCACAGCACACTGTGAACCAAACGTATGAAACATCAAGGATAAATCACTCCTCCACTCTTCCCCGCCGACCGTACCAAGCACTGGATTTTTCGCCAAAAGACTGAAAGGCGTAATAAAGTGCTGGAATGAGAAAAATGCCCACCACCGTGGCCAGCAACATGCCGGAAAACACTGTGGTGCCCACAGCCCGACGGCTACCTGCCCCTGCACCGCTGGCGATGACCATGGGCGCCACCCCCAGAATAAAGGTGAAAGCAGTCATCAACACGGGCCGGAAGCGGATCTGGGCTCCCTCCAGTGCAGCCTTCTCCACGGAGAAACCTTCTTTGCGGCGGTCCTTGGAAAACTCCACAATAAGAATGGCGTTCTTGCTGGCCAACCCCACCAGCAGCACCAGACCGACCTGGGCGTAGACGCTGAGGTCGAGTCCTGTGAGCCGCAGGCCGATCAGGGCGCCCAAGGTGGCCACTGGCACATAGATAATGATCGGCAGAGGGATGATCCAGCTCTCATATTGACCCACCAGGAAAAGGTAACCAAAGAGCAAGGCCAATCCGAAGAGAATCGAGACTTTCCCTCCTGCTTTGATCTCCTGAAAGGACATGGAAGACCAGTCATAACCGTATCCCTCGGGAAGAACTTTGGCCGCCAACCGCTCCATGGCGGCCATGGCTTCCCCGGAGCTGAAACCCGGGGCGGCGTTGCCGTTGATCTGGGTGCTGGCGAACTGGTTATACCGATCCACGATCTGGGGCCCGAGGACTGTGGACACGGTTACCAGGCTCTTCATGGGCACCATCTTGCCCTCGTCGCTCCGTATGTATAGCCGGCCGATGTCTTCTTGCGCATCTCGATACTGCGCCTCTGCCTGGACCTTTACCTGGTAGACTCTTCCCCTGAGATTAAAGTCGTTGACATAGGCCGAGCCTAGCTGAGCCTGCAGGGTGGAAAACACCCTGCTCACAGGAACCTTGAGGTATTCCGCCATGGTGCGGTCGAGGTTGACGAAAAGCTGAGGTGTATTGGCCGTATAGGTACTGAAAACCCTCAGAAGGGCCGGGTCCTGATTGGCAGCGATTGCCAGGGCTCGCGTGGTAGCGGCAATCTCCTGCGGGCTCTGATCCTCGAGGGCCTGCAAGCGAAAGTCAAATCCGCCAGTGGTGCCCAGGCCCAAGATTGCCGGAGGAGTGAAGACAAAGATGTTGGCCGAGGAGATGGCGGCCAGTTTCCCTTGGGCCTGTCTCATTATGGCATTCAAGTGTAAGTCCGGGCGACTACGCTTATCCCAAGGAGAAAGTATGCCGATACCGAATCCAACATTATCGGCATTACCGCTCAGCAGGCTGAACCCGCTGACGCCAATGATATTGTCAACGCCCTTGATGCTTTTGAGTTCCCTGGTGACTCGCTGCAATACCTCGTCCGTGCGGGAGAGGGAAGCGGCCTCCGGAAGCTGAATGTTTACAAAAAACCAACCCTGGTCCTCCTCGGGTAAAAAACTAGTGGGACGGGTCGTAAACAAGAGATAGTTGGCGCCAAATATGGTGATGAAAATCAGCAACACAACAAATAGACGTTGGACCAGCCAGGAAGCGCCTGCCACATAGCCTTTTCTCGAGGAATTCAGTGCCCGGTTAAACCAGGCCAGGGGGCCCCACCGGACGGGTCTCATCGGCCTGAGCAGAGTAACGCACAGGGCCGGGCTCAAAGTCAGGGCGCAGATCATTGAGATGACCACGGAGGTACACAGGGTCACGGCAAAGTTTTTGTAGAGTTGCCCACTAATGCCTGGCAAAAAGGCCACCGGGACGAATACGGCCAGCAACACCAGAGTGGTGGCGACAATAGGTCCGGTGACCTGGCCCATGGCCCTCATGGTTGCAGCCTTGGGGCCGAGTTTCCGATGCTCCATGATCCTATGTACATTCTCCACCACCACGATAGTGTCATCCACCACCAGGCCAATGGCCATGATCAAGGCGAAAAGCGAAATGGTGTTGGCACTGTATCCCAATGCCAACATCACCGCGAAGGTGCCTATGAGAGAGACTGGGACAGTTACGGTAGGGATCAAACTCGCCCGCCAATTCTGATCAAAAACGAAAATGACCCCAACCACCAGGAGAAAGGTAAGAAACAGGGTTACCTCTATCTCGTGAATGGCGGCCGAGACGTATTTGGTGGTGTCCAAGATGGTCTCATATTGCACATCACTTGGCTGTCGCTGGGCCAAACGCTTCAGTTCGTTCCTTACCTCCTTCATGGTGTCCAGGGTATTGGCCCCAGGGGATCGGTACAGCCCGATTGCCACCGCTGGAGCGCCGTTGAGGATTGACTGATGGCCGTAAGAGGCGGCCCCCAACTCCACCCGGGCGATGTCGCCGATGCGTACCAGACCCCCCTGACCGTTGGCGCGGACAATGATCTTTTCAAAGTCATTAACGTCTTGCAGACGACCCTTGGCTCGCAAGGTAAACTGTACTTGCTGGTTATTATCGACAGGCTCTGAGCCTATGGAGCCAACGGCCGCCTGGACGTTTTGCTGGCGGATGGCATCAATCACGTCGTCAGCAGTTAGTCCCAGGGCGGTCAGGCGAGTCGAATCCAACCAGATCCGCATGCTATATTCCATTTCCCCAAAAATAAAAACATCGCTGACCCCTTTCAGCCGCACCAGGGCATCCTTTACGGTCTTGCTCACATAGTTGCTCAAAAAGAGCCGGTCGCGGGTCCCTTTGGGTGAGTAAAAACTGATTGCTGCCATAATGCTGGCGGAGCGCTTGCGAACGGCTATCCCCTGATCGACCACCTCTCTGGGCAGCTTGGGCATGGCCAGTTGCACCCGGTTTTGGAGGTTGACCTGGTCGATGTCTGGATCGGTGCCCACCTCAAAGGTGACGCTAAGGCTATAGGTGCCTTCATTGGCGCAGGTCGAGGACATGTAGAGCATGTTGTCCACGCCGTTGACTTCCTTCTCGATGGGTGCGGCCACGGTGTCGGCTACCACCTGAGCATTGGCACCGGGATACGCGGCGGTCACCCGGATTACAGGCGGGGTGATCTGGGGATACTGGGCAACGGGAATGTTGAGCAGAGCAATGAGGCCCGCCAGGGTGATTATGATCGAGATCACCATGGCCAAACGGGGCCGTTCAATGAATATCTGGGAAAACATGCTTTAGTCCCCCCGCCCTTCGCTGCCGGTGGTGGTTTTCACCACCATTCCCGGACGGACCTTTTGCACTCCTTCGACGATGACCTTCTCTTGCGCTGCCAGCCCCGATTCTATAGCCCACATTACCCCAACAACAGGCCCGGTCTTTACCCTGCGCTGAAGCACCCGGTTGTCGCCATCCACAACCAGCACATAGCGTCCCTCACGGTCTTCCTGTATGGCGGCTTGGGGTATGACCGGCAACATTTTGGCCTTGCTCTGCCTGACCAGAACGGTCACATACTGCCCAGGCAGCAACAACCCGTCATGATTGTCGAAAACCGCCCAAACGGCGATGGTGCCGGTGGAGGCATCGACCTGGTTGTTGACGAAATCCACCTGTCCGGCGGGCTCGTATATTTCCCCGCTAGGCAGCTTGATGCGAGGTATCAGGATAGGATCATTACTTTTCTGGGAGGAATCCTTGAGGGCCATTTGGATGGCGGCGAGATCGTTTTGGCTTATGGAGTAGACCACCCTGATGGGATCCAGTTGGACGATTCTGGCCAGTGGTCCAGAGGCCTGATTCACCAGATTGCCCTTGGTAAAGGCGGTGCGGCCGAGACGGCCACTGATGGGTGCCTTGATCGTGGTGTAACCGAGGTCGAGCTCAGCCCTGGTCAAGGTGGCCTGGGCTTCAGCAAGCTGAGCCTGGGCTCTGAGTTGGGCGGCCACAGCGTCGTCCATGTCAGTCGCTCGTATACTTTCCGGGCGCGCCGACCGCAGCCTCGTCAGATGTCGATTGGCCCGGTCAAGCTCTGCCTCAGCCTGGGACAACCTGGCCTTGTCGGCGGCGACCTTGGCTCGGTAAGGCGCCTGCTCGATGAGGTAAAGGACGTCGCCGGCCTTGACAAAATCTCCTTCCTTGAAGTTGACTTGCTCGAGAAAACCCTCTACCCGCGCCCGTAGGTCCACGGCCTGGATGGCCTCAATATGACCCACATATTCCGCCGCCGGATTGACATCTTGCAGGGTGGCGGCTGCAACGGTAACTAGGGGTGGTGGCCCCTCTGCTTTTTCGGGTGGGGCGGCGCCCAGATTAACCGGAGAGACTAGAGCAAGAACCAACCACAGCAAAAGGGTAATCGGGCCAAAAAAGAGGGTTAGGAGGTTGGCATTGAAGGTCCGCTGCGAGCCATTCTTATAGCCAGCGGCCAGTTCAGAACTTGCCAGGCGCAAACGAGTAAGAGAACCTTTGCTTTGCATATTTTCAGTCCTGCTAATCAGATTTCCTCTTTAGAGTCCCAAGCCAATGGTGAAAGGCGGGGAGACTCGTTTCAGAGCGGGTCGCCTCAAGAGACTCTGTCCGCTGGTGAAGCATCTGCCAGAATGCCCTGGCAGAAGATGTTAACGATGGTCTCAACTGCCTCGTTGTAGTCTATGGGGTTGAGTGTGTCGTCTCCCAGGATTTCCCGCAGTAAAACTAAATAGTGCGCCATACCCAGCAGACAGCGAGAGCTGATCTCCGGATTGACCGGCTTTATGGCTCCCTCTTTTATGCGTTCTTTTATATAGTCAACAAGAAATTCGAAAAATTTGCTTACGGGACCGGCCACAAACATACTGGCCAATTCGTGACCTTCCAGTCCACTGAACAGGAGCAGTCGCAGGAAGGTGGTGTCTTCGCTGTGCCTGCGGAGATAGTTTGCCACAATTGTGGTGAAAACCCGTGGATCATCCTTATTCCTCATGGCGTCGAGAGGATAGTAAAGAGGCTCACTCTCCTGCAGTCTCTCATCGATTATGGCAGTGTAGAGGTCCTGCTTGTTACGGAAATGGCTGTAGATCATAGCCTCACTAATGCCCGCATTCTCAGCGATTTCACGAGTTGTGGACCCACCGAAACCATTTCTGGCAAAAACCTCCACGGCTGCGCGGATGATTTCCTGACGCCGTTCATCTGCTTTCATCCGTTTTCTTTTGGGTTCCATTATTGTGCTCCTACTTAGCATAAATTCATTGATATTATCTGTATTTCATCTATGTTGAGCCATTAGCTAACAAAAAGCTTATATTATTCAAAATGCGCCAGATAATTTTTGCCTAGGCATAGTGCTATAAATATTAGAAAAAATTGATCAGACTCATTTCCTTGCTGTGGTCTCTTGGTGCCAGATGCAACTTTTGCGCCATATAAATAAGTAAACATTTATTAAATAAACTGGAATATTTCTTCTGTCAACCATTTACTCATAAAGACTATTTATTGGCCGGTCAGTGAGCTTTGCACCGCGGATAGAGCTGAATGATTCCATAGATCCTGCCTTGGTCCCGACAAGCAATCATCTTCGAATATCATTTGGAAGAGGAAATCTCCCGGTAGACCAAAATACTGCTTTACTGGAGAGGTGAATACAGTATCTGCCCGATTAATTTTACTGGACCGAAGGCTTTATCTTTTAAGAAAATATTCCAAACGGTTTGCACCCGAGAGAGCGGCGTTTACTCCCGGGAACTCTAAAATAACAGGGGTGAAATCATGAAAAATATCAATCTTGAAACCATCTGGCATTCGGTGTCTACCGACCTTTTAGATCTCGGTCTGAGATCGAAGTCCCTGCGTGACTGGGCCCTGCGTCATGGAGAAAAACAACTCTACCAACATGCCCTTGTGGACAATCCCGAGAACCGTCCCTGGAAAATCCAGGAAATGCGTTATTTCACCCTGCGCAATCTCTTGCACGCCGTAGACCGGGCTCTGTCTGACGGCCGAATCTCTGCGAAGGTGCGGCGCTCAATTATAAAAAACTTCATAGGCCAAGGGGTCATGGGGGTCAATGAGAGAATGCGTCCTTTTCGCGAGAAGCACGGCTATGAACCTCCATTTTTTCTCACCATCAGCCCCACCAAAAAGTGCAACCTCAAATGTAAGGGATGCTACGCCGGCAGCACCAGTAAAAACGCCGAAACCCTTGCATATCCCGTGTTTCATCGGGTGATACGGGAAAAGACCGAAGAGTGGGGTTCGCACCTGACGGTTATCTCGGGGGGTGAACCTTTTCTTTACAGGAGCCAAGGGAAAGATATCTTTGATCTCCTGAGGGATAACGAGGACAACTACTTCCTCATGTATACCAACGGCACCCTCATAGACAGGGAATGCGCCGCCAGGCTGGCAGAATTGGGCAATGTCACTCCGGCGATTTCAGTGGAGGGTTGGGAAAAGGAGACCGATGAGCGGAGAGGCAAGGGGGTCTTCCGCAAGATTATGCAGGCTATGGAAAATCTCCGTAATGCTGGTGTTCCCTTCGGTATTTCGGTCACCGCCACAAAAGAAAATGCCGAAATCCTCCTATCGGAACCCTTCATTGATTTTTACTTTGATCAGCAAGGCGTGATCTACGGCTGGATTTTTCAATACATGCCTATCGGTCGCAGCTATACCATAGATCTGATGGTCACTCCTGAGCAGCGGCGGTGGCTGCTGGAGCAGGAGATGAAGATGATTTACGAAAGAAAGCTCTTTTACGTGGATTTCTGGAACGGCGGCCCCATGACCGTAGGTTGCCTGGCTGCCGGCCGTCCTGGCGGTTATTTCTACATCGATTGGAATGGTAACATCGCACCCTGTGTCTTTTTTCCTTACTATGTAAACAATCTTTATGATCTTTACCGGGAAGACCGTACCATAACCGAGGCCCTCCATTCTCCTCTCTTCCGAAGCATCCGCGAATGGCAGGACGCTTACGCTTATGCGCGGGAACCGGGGGAGGTGAAGAATTTATTCACCCCATGCGCTATCCGAGATCACTACTATATGGCCTGCCGAAGCATAAAAAAGTCCGGCGCCTGCCATATGGACGAGAATGCCGGCAAGGCCATTCAGGACCAAGATTATCGGAGAAGGATGCTGGAGTATGACAAGAGGATAGCAGAATTACTGAATCCCCTCTGGGAAGATGTAGTTATGTTCCATGAGCTGCCCGCCGGAGGAGAGACAAAAAAAGCTTCCGTGTCCATCTAAGGCTTGCCTTTCGATTGATTCGGAGGTGTCGGGAGGGAGACCTGAATATGCGTCATGAAGGTGGAACGACCTTAGGGCTGGTGTGCAGATGAATTGAGGACTGAGAGTAATGGATGAGATTTTGGGAGTCGCTTATCTATTTCTCCCATTGCTTGGTGGTGCGGTTTCCCATGGTTTATGTATCAAATTCGGCTGGCTCTCGCTGCTTAAATGCCCCATCGACTGGGGGCGAACTTTGCGAGGGAGACCAATATTCGGACCGAACAAGACATTTAGGGGAATTGTTGCAGTGGCTCTGGGATCAGCCCTGGTTCTCGGACTGCAGCAAGATGTGCTCCACCGACTTTCGGCACTGCGCCAAATCGAACTTTTTGATTACTCAGCAGTAAACGGTTGGCTCTTAGGCCTTGCGCTGGGCGCAGCTGCTATGCTTGCCGAGTTGCCCAATAGTTTTCTAAAGCGGCGCTTGGGTATCCCATCTGGCGAGCAGGCGGCAGGGATCCTGCGTTTCGTATTTTTCTTCCTCGATCAAATAGATGTTCTTTTAGGCGGTTGGTTGATATTTGCTGCGGTGGTGCACGTTACTCCCTTGCGCATCGGTATATCCATCGCCATCATCTTCATCATGCACAATCTCGTTACTGTTGTCGGCTATGGCTTGGGAATGAGAAAGACTGCGCGATAGGAAATATGCTCTACGGTATGCCATGATATGACCTGGGTAATTTGCTTCACCCCGCCTCCTCAGAAGGCTGGGAGCTGATCCGAACCTGTGCCGAGGTTCGGTTTCGCTGCCAGGATTGTCTGCTACGCCCGGGAAAAATCAATAAAAGTTATTCTCATTCACCAGTTTCTGCCAGTCTTTTCTGGCGGGCATAAGGGGCGGCTGGGCCAAATGTCGTGGCACTGCAGTGGGTTCGGCGATGGCATCATCAATATGGCGCCCTGTAACTTCCCCTTTGCGGAAAAAAAGATTATACACGGACCAGTAGAACTTGCTTCGGGAGGAATTGGTGGGAAAACGGCGCAAAATTGATGGGATCGAATAAAATAGTTTGTAGACACGCATATGGCCTTCCCGCAATTGGTCCGGGGTGAGGTTCATGGGTTGGTAAACAATGTGGCCCTGATCGTATTTGTCCCAATCATAGGAGATCATGCGTTTTTGGCCCAGCATCTCATACCAAGCCAGAGTCCCAGGATAAGGGGTGAGAACGGAATAGGCACACACATCGTAACCAGCAGCGATATTGAACTTGGCGGTCTCCTCAAATACGGAACCGTCGTCTCCATCGAAGCCAAACATGAAAAGACCGAAAACCAAGATACCGTAACTCTGGATCTTTTTCACCAGCGCTTGGAAGGTCTCGGGGCGGTTTTGATACTTGTGAACGCTTTTCAAAACCCCCCGAGAGATGGACTCAAAGCCGATACTGAGCATGTAGCAGCCGCTTTCCGCTGCAAGCTCCAACAACTCTTCATTTAGTGCCACGCGGCTGTTCACCCCCGCCTGCCAGCGAATCCCCCGCCCCTTGATGGCCCGCATCACCTGAGCAGCTCGCTTGGCGTTACCAAAAAAATCAGCGTCATTTAAAGCAATTACCCGTTCGCCACATTCCTCAATTTCTTTGATCACTTCATCAATGGGCCGATAGCGAAACTGCAAGCCGTTCATCATGTGCTCCGCACAGAAAGTACAGGCATGATGACAGCCTCGAGAAGTCTGAATAAAGGTCTTGTTAACATAGCGATTGCTTTTGAGAAGATCATAACGGGGCAGCGCCATATCATTCATGGGGTGCAACTTGTCCGCCTGGTAGATGCCCTTGACATTACCCTGCTGTAAATCATCCAGGACCTTCCCCATCACGAGTTCCGCTTCGCCCACCACCACCGCATCCGCATGTTCAAGGGCTTCCATGGGCATAAAGCTCGGATGAACTCCACCCATGATGACAGGAATCCCTCGATTCCTAAAGGTGTCGGCGATTTCATAGCCTCGGTTGACATAAGAGGTCATGGCTGAAATCCCCACCAGATCCACCTTGAGATCAAAGTCAATGGGCTCGATGTTCTCATCGGTTAAGACTACTTCATATTGATCATCCGGAATCAAAGCGGCCACGGCGAGGAGCCCGGCCAGGGGAGAGTAGAGTGCCCGATTGAAGTACATGGGCCGGGTGGTAAAGGAGTTCGTTTTCGGGTTAATCAGATGGATCCTCCGTGTACCCATTGTCAGCTCCTTTGAAGATTCTAGGTAGATTCAATTGTGAACGTTCTGGTGCTGATATTAGAAAGACTTCTCACCCAGATGGAAAAAAGGGCTATTTTATCGACCAAAACATTTTACCGGCCAGAGGACATCCGAGTAAATGAGGTAATTACCCTATTTGGAAGTCGATTTGTCGGTAAAAAGCAACGAGAACCTATCGGGAAAATGGCAAGTCCTGGCAAGTGGTGGGAGCAAATGACTCCGTAAGAACATCCCACCTCTCTGCATTTATGTCCTATTTGCAGTTACCCATTTGCTACCCGGTAACAAATGGG
>JARRNM010000052.1:10287-25606 GCA_037384945.1 Deltaproteobacteria bacterium | reverse complement strand
CAAAGTTATCCAGAGGTTCACTGAAGTCTCCACTGGATTTGATCAGTTTCCTCTTGGCAGGTGTTCCACATGTTGGCTTCTGTTCACGAGAGTTTCCACTTCCTCAGATAAACAGACTTCATGAAAATAAAGGTGTTTTCAATCGCTGTAGGTTCTGGGGTGGTTACAAAGAATCCTTCCGGAGCAATCAGGAAAAAGTCGAGGGTATTGAAGTTTGTTCCCGGGCCCAAATCCAAAAGAATATAGTCAAAAGGCAAGCTCTTAATCGCATTGATTATCTTGAGCTTCTGAGCATAAAACAGGTTGGCTATCTCCAGAGAGCATCTTGTTGAACTGATGAGGTAGAGGTTGGGTATTGTTGTGGCAAGTGCAACTTCCTCTAATTTGCCGGCGGTCTTTTCTATGTAGGTGTCGAGACCCGTCTCCGGTATTTTCATACCAAGAAGGGTGTGAAGGTTGGAGGCGCCCAGGTCCAGATCCACAAGCACCACTCTTTTGCCGAACTTTGCCAGCAATATACCTAAGCTTGCCGCAATGAAGCTCTTTCCTGAACCTCCTTTTCCTCCGCCAATGGAGTATATGCGCCCCATTTTTCTACCTTCGATCAACGAGCTGAGTTGCAGGCTGTCAGTAGACAGACTCCTTTATTTTGAAACAAGCAAATATTAGGCCATCTCAGACTCCGTTCCTCATCGCTCGGAACCCGGGTGTTTGAGCTGCCTATGGCCTTTTGCCCTACTTTTTTATGTTTTATTTTGTATACCTTAACGCTTTCGATTACACTTGCAGTGACGAGTTCGGAAAAAATTAGAGGTCGGAGGTCAGAAGTCAGATCGCGAATTAGGAAATTAGAAAATTAGAGAATTAGGTAATTCGTAGAATTCGTAGAAATCGTAAAAACCGTAGAAGTCGTTAATTCGTCAATTGGTCAAATCGTCAAACAGTTAATGCGTCATTGACTCCATTCATAACCATTTGACTAGTCGACAAATTGACCATTTCACTTGCTGTCATCTGTCGTCTGCTTGCCCCGTGAAATTTTTACCCCATGGAATCCGAAGGCTTTTCCATCGGGGGCGTTAGCACTATTTCACCGGGGTCCTCTGAGTTCTGCCTGCCAAAAAATAATCACCAGACTAGCATGCGGTATCCACAGTCTTCAATCTTTTTCTCAGTCCAGATTCGCCAGTGCTAATTGGTAGCGTCGCATGGCAGCATCCTGGTGGAGGGAAAATATGAGAGAGGTTGGCGGAGAACTGCCCGCAGCTTCCAGCTTCGTCACTTGATCACACAAGCATGAAATCACTCTGTATGCAGATATACAGGACTCCAACAGCTCAAAACGATCCAGTCCCAGACGATGAACTTTAAGAGAGGCTACTTGCCAAATCAACTGACGCAATGTTTCCTCTACCGTCTCCACTCGGCATTGTGGCTGCTTGTCGAAATCTAAAAGGACCAGCCGGTACAACCAGCTTGCACTCAGATTCTTTGCCTGGGCAGGAATTATCTCCCCAAGGGGCCGCGGTAGGGTGGACTCGGCCCGGGCGATGAGCTCGCCCATGGTGGCCTGTTGTTCTTCCAAAAGAGCGTATGGATCAACGACAAGATTTTTGTCTTCTGGATAGGCGAGTGCATCAACCTCTAGGTGTGCGCCATCTTGGTCTGTGAGAATGATCTCTGGCCTTAAACTTGCCATGCTTCGCCTTTGCATCACCAGTGTGCAAAATGCGTTCGCTCGAATATCGAAAATTTATTCTAGCATGGATTAAGCTGATCTTCATAATGATACAGCCCCTTGGCGTTCATCAACACTTTGTGCCAGATTTAATTTCGATCGATTGTGAATTAAGGGATATAATACAAAGTTTCATTAAGGTAAAAAAGTCGAAAAAATTAACAATAGAGACGGAAACCGAATCTTTTTCGGCAGCATTACATCCCCCTTTCATCACTAAAAGTCGGCAAGTTTAAGTTGTTGCATTTCCTAACATTTTGCCTCTCTAGCTGCCCTTACTACCCGATAAGTCGTTTCCTCTGTAAATTTAATCAATTGTGTACTTAGCTTGGCGAAAGATAGTCGTGATTCTTTACAGTTCGCCAATTTAATAAATCACCTAAAATCCAGGCGGTTACCGTAATGTTTGGCAAAATTTCCAAAAATCCTGTCGGAAAACTTTACAAAATAATATCTTCCAAATTAGCAAATTCCTAGATACATCAACTAGTTATAATTGTGGTATTAATTTTGCTTCTCTTCACCGGGGTTACTTTGTTTGGCTTCAAGTGGGCGAAATTTTTCTCAGCGAAGGAAGAAGTGGGTGGGATGAAACTAGGCAATTATGCTTATTTTACACAAAAAGTGGAGGGCTGAGAAGTGAAACGTCTATTGCTGGTCGCACTACTCGTGGGTTTCATGTTTACGGGAACGGCTCAAGCCGACCTCCTCTCCTATGAGTTTCAGGGCTTCTTTCAGGAAAGCAACGCCTCCGGAATCAACGTGGGGGACCCTTTTAGCGGGACACTGCTCTATGACACTGCGCCTACATTACTCGACTGGGGAACAAATTATAGCGATTTCAGCAGCAATCTCGCCGGCATCACCGTGACGGTGGGTGCCTGGACATACGTCACTTTGGAACCACTTTATTATGGAACCGAGAACGACGTTTTTCATGTAGGTTATTTGTTCCCCGATGGAATTTACGACGACCTCGACCTATCTGGAGCAGTCTCTGCGAATGGAAGCTTCCCTTCCGAATACTCTGTAAGTGCGGATCTCGTCTTCGTGGACGAAGACCTCAACGTTTTCACCGGAAATGCATCTGTGCTGCCGGATTCATTTGCGGCTTTCGACTATATCCAATTTATACTAAGGGGTTACTCGCCGGGCTCTGAATCCATGCACGCTAGCGCACTCGTCACGTCGTTTGAGCCCGAACAGCCTGTTCCTGAACCCTCCACCTTGCTCCTTCTCGGCACTGGCCTAGTCGGGCTTGTGGGCGTCAGGAGGAAGTTTACGAAGTAACTCTATCCCTCTTCGCTTAACGCAAGGGCAGGCTCTTCAGTGACCCTGTCCTTTTCTTTTAGAATATGAATTACATACTCCTCACTTCTGCTATTTTTCACCACCCACCACATTTTGTGCTAGATTTTATGGGGGTGAAGTGTAAATTAAGCGATGAAAGATGAACGAATTAGGTAATCTGTTGATTTAGCTTATAATCACAATCTGCTATTTTTCTTAGGCACTAAAGAGCCCACCAAATGCGCTTCTCAAATTCTTTCATGTCCTGCACAAAATTAGCATCAAAATCCTTTCTGCTTATGCCGTAAACCTTATGCCTCTCCGTCCGGCAAAGCCATTGAAGTCCTTACCCGGCCAATGGGACCAGGTTTGCACGCTCCAATAAATTGTCGCTTGTTTTTTGAGTGGGCTGGCATTAATCTATTAAGAGAACCAGCCATTTTCACAACCATTGACCAGAGCAACAGACAGGAGGGATTTCATGAGCGGCGATTTATCAAAATATCGGCCTGAAATCGTGCAAAAACGATTTCCAAATTCCAAGGCGCCACTGGTAAACGGCAAGGTGCTTTTTCAGGCGGCCCGAAAAGGAAATGCCATGGTCATGGCCGCCAATATCCGCTGCCGCCTTCCACTAGAGGGTATCATTCGGGCATCTATGGCGACTAAGGCGCCGGTAATTTACGAAATAGCCAAGTCGGAGCTGGGCTACACCGAGTTCGACCCCGAGAGGTTTGTGGAATTCGTGGTCACGGAGAATGATCGATTGGGAAACACCTCGGTCCCCTTTGCCATCCATGGAGATCACATTACGGTAAAGAAACCGGAAGAAAAGGGAGAAGTGGCAGAGCTGATCGCCGCTGAACTCGAAGCAGGTTTTAGCACCTTCGCTATCGATTGCTCTCACATGGAGAACGAACCGAACCTGGCCGCCACCCTGGAGTTGGCCCAGCCTGTGGTTGCCGCCGGCCTCGGCCTGGAGGTTGAACTCGGGGAAATAGGGGCCAAGAGCGGCAGTGCCGAAGGTTTTACTCAGCCGGATGAGGCCTCCTGGTTCATAGAGGGATTGACCAAAGGTGGCATCCACCCCAATCTCCTTGCCATCAATAACGGTTCCATTCACGGCACCTATTTCGGTACCACCCATGAAGGTATTCAACTTGAACTCACCAAGAAAATTTGGCAGGCCATCCAGCCATGGAAGGTGGACATCGCCCAGCACGGCATCACCGGTACTTCTCTGGACAAAATAACTCAGTTCATCCACCACGGGATCCGCAAGGGTAACGTGGGTACTTTCTGGCAGAATATCAGCTTTGGCCTTGCTATGAACCAAAACGGCAACGCGCTCACCACACCTGAAAAACAATACATCAAACGGCCTTACCGTGGCGTCCCGGATGAGCTCTGGGCTGAGATGTGGAAATGGGCGGAGGAGACCGGCAACACTGGAGGCAATATTAAAAAGGCAAACAAAGCTTTTGCTGACCAACTCAATGCTGTGGGAGAAGAATGTAAGGAACGGATTACCCTGCAAGCCTATGAGGAGGCTATTCGCCTTTTTGAGGCCACCAATTCCGCCGGGCTGGCCGGGGAAGTCATTGCCATCTTAACCAGTTAGTATCAACCTATACCGATAGTAGAGATCTTGTTAACGGCAGAGGCCACAGAGAAATTCAATTTCAGATTGTCGATTGCAGATTTTAGATTGCAAGATCTTCAGTCCTATATTCTCTAAATCTACAATCTTAATTCTAGAATCTCAAATTTCTCTCTGTGGTTCAATCCTGTTTCCCTCATACTAGAAGGACAACTGTCCATCGACAAAGAAGGTACATATGGCTATAGACATGGGTCGGGAAGTTACCCTGGAATTCATTCGAGTCACTGAAGCAGCCGCTCTCAAGGCCAGCCGCTGGATGGGAAGAGGCGACAAAGAAGCAGCTGATCAGGCGGCTGTGGATGCCATGCGTGGCATGTTGGATCTCGTCAGCATTCGCGGCACCGTCATCATTGGAGAAGGAGAGAAGGACCAGGCTCCCATGCTGTATATCGGCGAGAAATTGGGTGGCGGCGGCCTGCGAGATCCAAAGGTGGATATTGCCGTGGACCCGATTGATGGCACTACCCTGACCTCCAAGGGTCTGCCAAATGCCATTTCAGTAATTGCAGTGGGAAACGAGGGTACCCTTACCTCTTTTCCCTGCCACTACGTAGAAAAGATCGCAGTGGGTCCTCTGGCCAAAGGAAGCATTGACATAAATGATCCGGTGCAAGTCAATCTGGAGAGGGTGGCCAAGGCCTATAATGCTAGCACCAGAGATTTGACCGCCATCGTTCTCGATCGCCCCCGTCATTTGGAGATAATGGAACAGATTCGGGAGACTGGTGCTCGGATTAAGCTTATCAGCGACGGTGACGTTGCCGGAGCTATAGCAACTGCTAGGGAAGATTCAGGCGTGAACATCCTTTTCGGTATAGGGGGATCTCCCGAGGCAGTGCTTGCATCTGCCGCCCTCAAATGTTTAGGGGGCGAAATGCAGGTAAGGATGTGGCCAAAGGACGATGAGGAGCGAAAGAAAATTTTTGATCTGGGTTACTCTGAAGACGATCTCACTAGGGTTTACCAAACCGAGGATTTAACCAGGGGAGATAGTATCATCTTCTGTGCTACCGGCATTACCGGCGGGGACTTTCTTCCAGGGATTCGGTATCAAGGCAAGATTGCCATCACCACTTCTGTTGCTATGCGGGTCAAAACTACCACTGTGCGCTACGTGACTGCTTACCACAATCTGGACATCAAGACCATTCCCTCCCGGACCGAAGCACGGGAAGTCCAGATTTAGGAACGAGTAGTCGGGAGTCGGAAGCCAGAATTAAGGTTTCAGTGTTCAGGTTTCAGCTTTTATGTTTTTCTTCCCTGACACCTGACACCCGAAACCTGCCATTTGACATTTGAACCGTAGAATGTCCAAGAGGAGACCGTCCTAAAGTGGTTCTTGCCTTATTCGAGTACGATTTTGTGATTCACCAGTGACATCTTCTTCAACTTGGCATCCAGCACCTTCTGCTCGCCGAAGATGTTTGCCAATCTGATTTTTCCTTCCTCATGAGGTTCCACGATGTCTACAGCCTCGAGAATCAACTCTTCTTTGCCTTGTCTGAGCAGATAGACGTTGGCCTCACACATGATTCCACCTCCAGGCAGCAACATGATTAACTGCACCCAAAAAATAGGGCCACGTTAACTCCTTGAGATTCGAGCCTTCGTAGCCCTTTCAATAAGATCTTGCGGACCTTCTTGGTCTTATTTTTAATCTACCATTGAACAACCACTTTGACAAGAATGAAGTCGAAACCAACTAATTTCTCATTCCGCCATCAAAAAATTCAGTAGCCAGAATACAGTAGGCATAGGGCATAGCACATAGAGCATGGGGAAATACAGCTGGCAGCTAGCAACAGGCAGCAGGAAGTCGGAGGGCAGAGGTCAGAGGTCAGAAGACGTTATTCGTTATTCGACAGTTTTGCCCCTGTGAGCTGTGAGCTGAATGGACGATTTTTACGACTTCTACGATTTCTACGGTTTCTACGAATTACCTAATTCTCTAATTCTCTAATTTTCTAATTCCCGAATCCGCAATCCGCAATCAAGACTCTCCCTTACTGGGCATGCATCCTTTGCTTTTGCTCTGGAGGAATGATTGCTTCCACCGGTTTTTCCGGAATAGCGCTCACAAGCAGATGGTATTTGAACAGCTTCCGGGCTACTGTGAGGACATCCTCTGCACTTACCTGTTCAACCAGCTTGGGGTAGCGAGCGTCCCAATCGTATCCCAATCCCAACACCTCGTTTACTGCCGCGCTACGGGCCTGAGCACCATTGGTCTCCAAATTCATCTCATGCATGGTGACCACCATATCTTTGGCGGCTGCCAGGTCTTCACTGTTCAACGGCTGTTGCTGAATCTTTTGCAAATTAGCCAAAATTATCTTTACCACTTTTTCATAGTTGGCCATAGTGGTCTGGGTGACAATCCCAAAATGACCTCCGTCTATGCCGGTACTGGGGAAGGCGTGAATAACGTAGACCAAGCTCCGATCCCCTCCCCTCAAGGCCTCGTGCAACCAGCCGCTGGGGTAGCCAATACCAGACAAAACCGCATCGATTACATCCAATGTCGGCCTCTCCGGGTCATCCAAAGTAATGCCATTGGTGCCCAGATAAATGGCAGCAGAGACTTTGTCTGTCTTTTTTTCGATGCGCTCATTGCGAGCGAGGGGTGCCACTCTTTTACTGATGACGGGTTCAGCTATCTTCCCTTTCTTCCATTGTCCCAGAACAGACTTCACCTCAGTCACCATTTTGTCCGGATCGATATCCCCGAAGATTGCCAGCACCGTATTGTTGGGCATGACCATTTGCCGGTAGAAGTTCATGATCTCTGCGCGGCTCAGCTTTCTTATGGCCTCCTCCGTGCCAATAATATCATTTCCATAAGGATGCTGCTGATAGTATTGCCTGCGGAATACCCGTGCCACCTCGTTTTCCCATCTCTCATCGAGCCGGCGGATAGCCAGTAGGGTATCAGTCCTTTGCTTGTCAATTTCTTTTTCTGGAAAACTTGGGTTCTGGAGCACATCCGCCAGCAATTCCAGTCCCACGTCAGCGTCATCCTTGAGCACCGCCAGTGAAACATAGTAGGTATTTCGTCCCGAGCCTGAGTCCAGACTACCACCCAAGCTTTCAATAGTTGCAGCAATATCACCCTTGCTTTTGCTGCGAGTTCCTTTGGTCAGTAGTTCCATAGTGAAACTTGAGATGCCGGCCAACCCTTCTGGCTCAAACCTTTGTCCACCTAGACCGAAAACCTGGAAATTGACAATTGGCACTGAGGGGTTGCGCTTCAACAGCAAAGTCAGTCCATTGTCGAGCCTGACCTTTCTGATTTTCGTCGCCGTCCTCTCGGGAATAGCTTCCGCCTTTTCCGCTGGTTCGCGGGGAGGAGAAAGAATGGCAACCGTACTCGCCTCCTGGCGCAGGTAAGTGCGGGCCACCCGCCTGACGTCTTCCCGGCTGACTGCCTTGATTCTCTCCACATACAAACTGTCGAAATAGGGGTCCCCTGTTGCAGCATAAGAACCCGCCAAACTGGAGGCCATCTCGGCAGCAGACTGCTTGGAGAAGGTGAAGTCCGCGATAATCTGACGTTTGGCCTTCTCCAGTTCGCTCTTTTTTACTAGGTTTTTCTTTACTAGAGCGACCTCATCCCAGACTGCTGCCAGAGTTGGTTTGAGTTTGTCACCATCTAGAGTGAAGGAAAACTCAAACAGCCCAGGTGCATAAGATGGGGTCCAACTGGAAGCACTCGCGGAGAGTACTAAGTCCTCCCGATCCTTGAGGCTATGGTAGAGTCTGCTGGTTCGCCCATGACCCAGGATAATTGCCATGACATCCAGGGGATAAAGATCTGGATGACCCAGAGGGATCGTGTGGAAACCAAGGAGCATGGTCGTCAATCTGGCCGGAGGAAATGACTTTTCTGCCCATCTGGGTGCAGTCTGGGTTGGTTCCGTCTGGATCACTACTGGTGGATCGAAACTCCGCACCATGTTCTTGCTCAGCTCCAGCACCGTTTTCAGAGCCTCCGCAGTCTCCACATCTCCGACAACGGTTACTATCATATTCTCCGGAGTATAACGCTTCCGGTAGTAGTCCAGGAGATCATCACGAGTGACGGTCACAAAGACGTCCTCGTAGCCAATTACTGGATGCCGAATAGGGTGCTGGACATAGGCGGTCTGGGAAAACAGCTTCCACAACTGCCGGCCTCCATTGGTCTCCCCCAGTTTAAATTCCTGCTGGATTACTGCTTTTTCCCTCTTCACTTCATGGGGATCCAGGAGAGATTCTGATACGTAGGAAATCAGTAGCTTCAGTGCTTCTCGATAATGGTCGCCGGTAGTGTTGATAAAATAGACGGTCCGGTCGTAGCTGGTGTAGGCGTTGCTGGCTCCTCCTAGTGACTTTAGTACTTGGCCGGCCTCCTCCTCGGTAAACGATTTGGTGCTACCACCTGCAAGCACGTGTTCGAGATAATGAGAAAGCCCAGCAAATGAATACTTGCCTTCATAGATAGAGCCCGCCTTGACCAGTATCTGAGTGGAAACAACCCGGGAAGCGTGATTCTCTCGGATAAGTACGGTCATGCCATTTCGCAGTTTTACGAAAGTGTCGCCCGGCTTTGACGGCAGCACATTGCTCACTCCGGCAACTAAGTTTTCTGGTAGTTTCAGGGCGGCAAGATCGGTTGACTGCAGGTCGACCCTCTGGGCAAAACCTGGCGTGACCAGAGCCAGGGTCAAGACAAAACACCAAGTAAGTATTGCTTTCCTCATTTCCTCAGGTCTCCCTTTTCAGCATGCAGTTGGCAGCTGGCAACTGGCAGTAGAGCAAATCAGTTTTCCTGGCCGCCTGCTGATTCTCTATGTCCTATGCTCTGTGCGCTATAGGGATTCGTTGAATTTTCACTTTGCACCACTGGTACTTATGTGCTCAAATAGTAATCACCCTTCTTCTCAGCGTCTACCGCAAAATTCTCATGGAGGTGTAGGCTTTGACCAATACAGAGCGGACAAAAAAGAAAAAGTTCCAAGATGTGGTCACCGTCTTTCTCACTTTGGGCGGTAAAGTCTTGGTGCTCAAGAGAAGCGATAAGGTACGTACCTATAAAGGTCACTGGGCCGGGGTTAGCGGCTATCTGGAGAGTGCAGATCCTTTGCAGCAGGCATATGAGGAAATGTTTGAAGAGACGGGCCTGGACAAGGAAGACGTCTCCTTGGTCAAAAGGGGCAAGCCACTCGAGGTCGTTGATCCAGTTCAGGAGCATACCTGGCGGGTTCATCCTTTCCTTTTTGCCGTCCATAGCCCTGATAAGATCAGACTGGACTGGGAAAACGTCGAAATGCACTGGGTCTTTCCCGAAGAAATCGTCCAACTCCAGACTGTCCCGGCGCTCAAGGAAGCCCTGGATAGGGTAATTGGGGATGGCTAGGGATCAAGCCAATACCCAGATAAACGGCGACGATTGTTCTCAGGAGTATTGGAGACTGTGAAACCCCAAATTCCAAGCACCAAATTACAAATAAATCTCAAATTCCAATACCAAATGACCGAAACAGGTTTGGAATTTTGAATTTTGGTCATTGTCATTTGTTTGTGATTTGCAATTTGTGGTTTGGAATTTTTTATAAATCTAGTACTCCATATTCCGGCTTGCGTCGCTTTGTGAATCTAAACGTTCTTGAGTGCCTATGGATTGGATTGACAAAAAAATCGATGCCTTAGCCAGAGATCGCAGCCATGGCGCGAGCCAGTTGGCCGGTTCTGCCATCGAAATTCTCATAAACCTTTGTCAACGCAGCAAGGAGAAAGATCCCTCAGGACTCGCTTCCGCCGTCAGACAAGCGGCACTGTCTCTGGCCAGGGTGCGTCCCTCCATGGCCCCTATCCGCAATTGGAGCTTGGTCTTTTCCCATCAGTTTCAAGATAAAATCAGGGACCGCAGTTCTTTTTCCGAGGCGCAACAACAAGGAGTAATCTTAGGGAAAGAATTGCTCGCAAGGCAACAAAGCTTCGTCGAACTCCAGATTAAAGCCGCCCGAGGCATACTCAAAAAACGCAAATCTGTAGTTACCCTCAGTTATTCCTCCACGGTAGAATCAATCCTGAGATACAGCCTACCATCCAGTTGTAAGGTGATCATTGCTGAGTCCCGTCCTTTAATGGAGGGACGTCGTTTATTCAAAAACCTGGAGCAGATATTTCCCGACCTCCGTATGATTACCGATGCCCAGATGGGGCTCGCCATCCCAAATACAGATCTGGTGCTGGTGGGAGCCGATACCATCCTGGCTGATTTAGCGGTGGTCAACAAAACTGGCACTTATCTGTCCGCTTTAGTTTCCCACGTTCATGGTCGCGATTTTTTTGTGGCCGCTGACACCTACAAAATTAATGTTGCCTTGGATTCCGACAATTGCGTGCTGGAATCGAAATCCGGTAGTGAGTTGTGGCCTCAGCGCGAAAAACATTGCGACAATGTGTACTTCGACATTACCCCTGCCAGGTTTATTTCGGGTTTCATTACCGAGGAAGGGATTCTTGATGTGGCGGGGATGAAACCACACGTGCAAAAATGGAAAGAACTACACAAAGAGCTAGATGGCGGGCAGGGTCGCCCGCCCTACGGAAAAAACGGTCAAGTGGACCAATGATTCCTAGGACAGAACACCGTGCCTGCCTGAGATAGAACGACCGAGATCACAAAGCACTATTGTTAAGAACTCAAGGAAGACTCTGGAGGAGAAGCCGGCGGGGCTGCTTCTTCATTGACTATCTCTTTGACGGCCACATCTTCGGCCTGGACAGTTGCATCCAAAATGAGGTGCTCCTCCTGGTCATAAATCAGGATACGAAAAGATTCTGCATGGGAGAAGGGAAAGGCAAATTTTCCGTTGACATATTTAAAATACTTTATACTGAACCCCACCGATTTTCTCAATTTCACCGGCATACCGTCTTTCAATCTCATACTTGGAAAAGAGATAAATCGCGGCTGGTACGGGGGCCTGAGAGAGGAAACTATGGCCACGTTTCCGGCTATGGGTTCACCAACAAGGTTTATCAGTTTGAAGCTAAGTTCAAAGCCTTCTCTATCCTCGGCCCGGGGGGCAGCCTTGACATCATCGATCTGGGCTACGGGTTGCCCATCACCCTGTGCTTCGCTGCCAATCTGGCTCTGAGCCTCTCCGGCCCCTGAACTTGCCTCAGCCCTCTCCTTGACCGAGGCGACCTGGGCTGGCGACCCGGCTGCAGTGTCGGCCATGGCTTGTTCAGGATTCTCCCCACCCTGCCTTGCCGATCGCTCTTCCAATCTGCCCATCAACTTCTCGAGAAGAACTATCCTGCCTTCCAGCCTCTGACTTTCCTCCCGTTCCTGAAAGTAGGCTTGTACAAAAAAAGCGCAGGCCACCACCAAAACCAGCAACATCGCCAGGGGCAAGTAAACAACGCGGCGATTCAAATTGAAGGTGCGAGTCTTGCCCTTGTGTCTGGAAAAGATTGTTATTGAGTAGTCACTTGGCATGAGATAATTCTTTATCCGTAACTAGCTGTTTAGCCCAATCCCCCAACCGAAAGGCTGAGGGCTCAAAACGCAGGGCATAAGGTCTGTCTTAGCAACCAGCAGACAGACCCCCGACCAGCTCCCCGAGATAGGCTCGGAACAGGGGGGGCAAAGGGGCCGCAAAAAACCACGGTGTCCGTGTCAAAATGACGCCATGTCCTATGCTCCATGCCCTGAGCCTTGCGCCGTACGGTTTGTGCCCTGCGCCCCTCCTACGGGCAAAGCCATCGAATGTTGACCTGGCCCGTGGAAGATCTCGCCATGCTAGGAAGGACCAGGTTTTCTCTCATATAATAAGCTGCTCTGTTTGGAGCTTAACTCACGCCTGGGGGAGGCTTTCGATAGGATCAGAAGAGGATTGGATGTTGGCCTGATTACCTTTTCTCTCAGACAAGCCACTTTCCAACTGCGGGTAAGCGGTTTGCGTTGCCTCCATCATTTTGAAAGAACCGTCCACCATTCCACCCTCAGCAACGGTGATCGTTGTTGCCTCAACATCTCCGGTCACCCGCCCCGTGGGAGTGATTTCTAATCGGCTCCGAGCGTTGATGTTGCCAATAACCTGACCGCCCACGACAATGGACGCGGCGTAAATATCAGCCTCTACCTTACCTTCGCGGCCAATTACAACCTCTCCTTTGGCCTCGATTCTCCCTCTAATGCTACCCTCCACACAAACACTGCGGTCACTCTGGATTGACCCTTCGAAAAGGGTGTTCGGACCGATAAGGGTATCAAGGGACAAATCTTTATCTCTTTTATTTTTGTTAAGTTTCATTACTCTCCACCCTCACTCTTCAAAGTACGGACCAAAAGATGGTTGGCCTTTGCGTTTAAAATGTAGTGAAGAGGATTGACGCATCTATTCTTGACTTTGATCATGTAGTGAAGATGGTGACCAGTCGACAGCCCAGTATTACCCATGGCAGCAATGATGTCGCCCCGCTCAACTTTCTGTCCGGGACTTACATTATAAGCCGAAAGATGACCGTAAATGGTAACGATGTTCCGGCCGTGGTCTATCTTTAGAAATTTGCCAAGATATTTGTCGTATCCTCTCTTGACTACCGTGCCATCCGCAGGTGCGATAATGGGTGTACCTTTGCTACTGCTAATGTCCAAGCCGTTGTGGAACTCCTTTAGGCCCGTAAAAGGACTGCGTCGCCAGCCAAATCCCGAGGAAAACCAGTAGTCAGTGACGCTGACAGGCATGATACTTGGAGTACTGTCCCAGCTCTCCCTTTGGCTCCGCATCGTTGCCACCAACTCCTTCAGGTCCATTTCCAAGTTCTTGGCCCTTCGGAGAGTTGAAACCTGCGGGGGCTTAGCGGGGAACGGCACGCTGCCGCTGGCCATGGCGTCATTAGGTGCTATGGTGGAAAGATCTGGGGACGGCTCACCTCCCTGGCCCAGACCCTCTGCCTCTTCGCCATTCTTTTCCACCCCCAGAAAACTTCGGATGGTATTCTCATCTTTGCGGATTCTCTCCATGGTATGTCGAAGTGCGTCCAGTTCCCTCTCTTTTTCAAGGAGATTGGTATTTTCCGCTCGTAATTCGACATACTCGTCATAGAGATTCTTACCAAAATATCCCCCCGCTGCCAGAAGTGCCCAAGAGAGCACGAGCATACCTACAAAAATATACAGGAGCAGAGGGGGGAGAGAGAAGGTTCGGGATCTAGAACTCACCGACGGCATCCACATCACAGTTATTCTTTTTCGCTTCATACCCTCACCTGTCCTTGACCAGTGGGAGAAGGAATTAGTAATCGTGCTTTGGAACGTAACTTTATACCACAACTATTAAATATCAAATCCCGGTGAGTTCCGGGTGGCAAGGCAAGAAGGAAGTGATTGATTCTCTTAGAAACTTCTGTCATCGAACCGTTTTTAAACCATCGCGGTTAGTTAAACAGCTGCTCCGGCCCTATACCTGCTTCCGGCAACTAATTTGACTCCGCTTATAGTCCCTTGGTTACTAAGCAAATTTTACGCCAAAAAATAAACTACCTTCTCTTTTGTTAAATAAGGAGACTAAAAAATTCGAATAATCGTCTATGATTGTTGACGCGGTTTTCTTTTTGGTATACAAAGAAATACACCCAAATTTCTGAGGAGGATTTTCCATGGGAAATCAGTCGGTCGATCCTCGAGTAAGTATACTCAAAGATATTTCGCCATTGTTTACTTCAGTTCTTGACACTGATAGTGTTCTGGAGATGATTATCGAATCGGTAACGCGGTTGATGGAAGCTAAAGCTAGCTCTCTCCTACTAGTGGATAAGGGAAGGAATAAACTTTATTTTCAGGTTGCAACTGGAGAAGCGAAAGAGGAAGTCAAGAAATTCGAGATTGACATGGGACAGGGAATCGCCGGCCATGTGGCTTTAACCGGCAAACCGCTTCTCGTTCCTGACGTATCCAAAGATCCCCTCTGGGACAGCACTATCAGCGAAGCTACCGGATTTGAAACCCGATCCATAGCCTGCGTGCCCATTAAAAGCGGGCGAGAAGTTATCGGGGTGATTCAGATCATTGACCGGGAGGACGGCCAGTCAATCCATGAAGCTGACATGGAAATTTTGAAACACTTCTCTGAACTTTCTTCGGTAGCCATTGAGCGGGCTCGAAACTACAAGGACATAGTTAATGAGAACCTGTACCTAAAAAAGGAATTGGAGTCCCGCTATGAGATTATTGGGGTAAGCAAGGCCATAGAAAAACTAATCGCCGATGCCGTCAAAGTTGCCAATTCCAAGACCACCACCTTGATCACCGGTGAAAGCGGCACGGGGAAAGAGCTTGTTGCTCGACTAATTCACAAGATTGGGCCCAGACGCAAAAGAAAGCTCATGGTGGTCAATTGCGCCGCCTTTACCGACACCCTGCTGGAATCTGAACTGTTCGGGCACGAGAAAGGTTCATTTACTGGTGCCATCTCGCGCAAAACCGGAGTGCTTGAAATTGCCGACGGCGGGACTCTCTTTCTGGACGAGGTTGCTGAAATGAGCCCTTCCATGCAGGTGAAACTCTTGAGGGTCATCCAAGAAGGCAGCTTCAATCGAGTAGGCTCACCCTCGCCTATACAGGTGTAGCTCAG
>JARRNM010000052.1:0-10268 GCA_037384945.1 Deltaproteobacteria bacterium | reverse complement strand
TCCGCGAGGATTTGTACTACCGACTAAACGTGGTGCATATCCACATTCCCGCACTAAGGGAGCGCAGGGACGACATCTTGGTTCTGGCCCAACACTTCCTGGATAAATACAAACACATTAGGGGACCGTCCAATATCAGTTTCAGCCCTGATACCATGGAAGTGATGCAAATCTATCACTGGCCCGGTAATGTACGGGAACTGGAAAATGCCGTCGAGAGAGCCATAGTAATGGGTAGCGGCGAGTTTATTGAGCCTGAAGATCTACCCTTCAGTGTAGTACCATCAGGAGACACTGCCCAAGAACTGTTGGGTTCCTCGCTGAAAGACGCACTGGATTCGTTCAAACGTGATTTCCTGCAGCGCAATTTGGATCATCAGGGGGGTAGTGTCAAGGACACGGCGAAGGTTCTCGGCATCCAGCGCACCTATCTTTCCCGGCTTATTTCCAAATACGGTTTGACAACCAGACGGGGGCGCTGATCCCGGTCTTTGCTTTGCTGGATAATTTCTTTAGGAATTTTGCACTTTCACCACAAAGTGCACAATGATGACTTCGGCAATGGAGTATTGATACATCGCGAGACCGCATCTATTGCATTGCTCCAGTACTCCAACACTCCATTGCCCCGTGAAACGCGGAGGGGGAGTAGAGATCGAAATGGCGGGCATGATTAGAAAAGCCAAGGTGGGCGAGATCCGTGAAATTCAAAAAATGCTGGCTCTTCACGCTGAGCACGGTGACCTGCTGCCCCGTTCTTTAAGTGAACTCTTTGACAACTTCCGGGACATATTTGTTTACTTGGAGGATGACAAACCTGAGATCATCGGCACCTGCAGCATGCACATTTGCTGGGAAGATCTCGCCGAGATTCGCTCTCTGGTGGTGAGGGAGCCCTATCATGGTCAAGGAATTGGTAAAAAACTGGTGGAGGCGGGCGTTTCTGAAGCCCTGGCCTTGGGATTGAAACGTATCTTCGTGCTCACATATGAAGTGGAATTTTTTCATAAATTGGGATTCAAAGAAGTGGACAAGGCGACTCTGCCCCACAAGATTTGGGCAGACTGCCTCAAATGCGTCAAATTTCCCGAATGTGATGAAGTGGCCATGATTTATGAGATGTAGAGGTGGAATCCCGCTCCGGCAGGTCGGCCCCAATTAAACAACCTTGGCCTTTAACGGGGTAAACAAAGTGGGAATTCCAAAGGGCAGACAGGGCACAAGGGTTGTGTTAGCTGGCAGCAGACAGCCGGCAGCAATAAAGTCACAATATCCATGTTATAATTAACTCCGTGCCCTAGGCTTCGCGGTTTAGGCCCTAAACCTGTTAATTCGGCAAAGGGAGAGAAAGTTGGCGAGGGCCAGGTTTTCCATGATTAAACAATCCTTCATGCAAGTATTGATTACTCATCCTTTCGGAGGCCGGCGATAAAAATGGTTTCAGTTACAGATCGATTAACCAAGATTTTTGGCAGCAAGAATGAGCGTACACTTAATAGAATAGCGCCACTGGTGGATCAGATCAACCGCCTGGAAGCTGAGATTAGATCCCTGAGCGATGCGGAGCTGGCTGGCGTCACTGCACGTTTTCGTGAAAGATTGGATAAGGGAGCCACTGTCGACGAGCTCCTGCCGGAGGCATTTGCCGCGGTCCGCGAAGCCTCAGTGCGCACTTTAGGGATGCGTCCTTTTGACGTCCAGGTAATTGGCGGGATCGTCCTGCACCAAGGCAATATCGCTGAAATGAAAACCGGCGAAGGCAAAACTCTGGCCGCCACCATGCCGGTTTATCTAAATGCTCTAACGGGCCGAGGGGTCCACGTGGTGACGGTCAATGATTATCTCGCGCGCCGGGACGCCGAGTGGATGGGTGCCATTTATAAATTTCTCGGGCTGAGCGTGGGGGTCATCCTCCATCATCTTAGTGATCAAGAACGGCAACTTGCATATGCTGCCGATGTAACCTACGGCACCAACAACGAGTTCGGCTTCGATTACCTGCGGGACAATATGAAATTCCACCACCGGGACTGTGTGCAGCGAGAACTACATTACGCCATCGTTGACGAGGTGGACAGCATCCTCATTGACGAAGCTCGGACGCCCCTGATCATTTCCGGGCCAGTGGATTATTCGATCAAAGACTACGAGAGACTACGCAGTCCAGTGTCCAGTCTTTTTCAGCGCCAACAGAAGTTGGCGGCCCAATACATCCGAGAGACTCAAAAACTCCTGGAGCAAGGTCAGGAGTATGAAGCCAGCGAGATGTTTCTTCGCGCCAATCGAGCTGCTCCCAGACATCAAAATGTTATGGAGATGATGGAAGATGGCAAGATGCGCAAGCTGCTAAAAACTGTTGAGCAGGACTACTCTCTGGCCAAACGTCTTCCCGAGGTCGATGAAACGCTGTTGTACGTGGTGGAGGAAAAGGAGCGCAACGTTTATCCCACCGAGCGGGGCAAGGACATAATCGCCAAAAACGATTCCAATTTCTTTGTTTTGCCCGAGATAGAAGTGGAACTGGAACAAATAAATCAGGATCCCTCTCTTGCCGAGGAAGAAAAGGCGGCACGATCGCAGCGAATTCGTAGCGACTACGAAGAAAAGCTCACCCGCAACCACGTTATCAACCAGCTGCTCAAGGCCTACGCCCTCTTCGCCAAAGATGTGGATTACGTGGTCAAAGACGGTCAGATCATTATCGTGGATGAGTTTACCGGGCGCCTCATGCCCGGCCGCCGCTACAGCGATGGTCTGCATCAAGCATTGGAAGCCAAGGAAGGCGTGCGAGTCGAACAGGAAAACCAGACCCTGGCCACCATCACCTTTCAGAACTATTTTCGTATGTATGAAAAACTGGCAGGCATGACAGGCACTGCCGACACTGAAGCTCCGGAGTTTGCTAAAATTTACGATCTGGATGTAACAATCATTCCTACCAACAAGAAGATGATCAGGATCGACCATTCTGATCTCATCTACAAGACCGAGCGGGAGAAATTCCGGGCTGTTGTGAGGGAGATCAAGGAGTTGGCCCAGATGGAACGGCCCGTCTTGGTCGGCACCGTTTCAATCGAGAAATCTGAAAGACTTAGCAACATGCTAGCCAAAGACGGGGTCAAGCATTCCGTGCTAAATGCTAAGAATCATGAGAAGGAAGCAGAAATTGTAGCCAGAGCCGGCCAACAGGGAGAAGTAACCATTTCAACCAACATGGCTGGCCGCGGCACTGACATTGTTCTGGGTTCCGGAGTGGTGGGAATGGGCGGCCTGCACATCATAGGTACGGAGCGCCATGAATCTCGCCGGGTTGACAACCAGCTTCGAGGCCGATCAGGCCGACAGGGAGATCCGGGCTCTTCACGCTTCTATCTGTCCCTGGAAGACGATCTCATGAGAATTTTTGCCGCCGACCGAATCGCCAATCTGATGGATCGAGTGGGCATGGAGGAAGATCATCCAATAGAACATTCGCTCATCACCAGGGCAATAGAAAACGCCCAGAAGAAAGTGGAAGGGCAAAATTTCAACATCCGCAAGCAGCTTATCGAATATGACGATGTCATGAACCAGCAGCGGGAGATAATTTACGAACAAAGAAGGCAGGCTCTGGAAGAAGAAAATCTGAAGCCGGTGATCCTGGACATGATAGAGGATATTGTGGATGATCTGGTGGAATCTCACGCAGGGGAGGAAACCCCTCCGGAAGAGTGGGATCTCCGGGGACTGGAACAAGCCTTCCTCCTGCAGTTCTCCCTGCCGCTGACTCTCAGTGATGAAATGTCGGAAGATCTCACCCCGGAGGATATCCGGGAAATTCTTCTGGAAAAGGCTCGAAATGGTTATGTGCAGAAGGAGAAGGAGTGGGGTCCAGAAATCACCCGAGACATGGAAAGGTTGGTAACCCTGCAGACTGTGGATCAGAAATGGCGTGAGCAGTTGCTAGCCATGGATCATCTTAAGGAAGGGATCGGTCTCCGTGGGTATGCCCAGCAAGACCCACTCATCGAGTACAAGCGTGAAGGCCTCGATATGTTTCAGCAGATGATAGAGACGATCAAAGGTGAGATTATCCAGATGCTTTTTAGAATTCAAGTGGCTACCCAGGAAGAAACCGAGCAACTCGAAGAGGCCCAGCAACAACCTATGTTCTTCAGTCACGGCGATTCAGCTGCCGGCGCGAAACAGAAGCCGGTGAAAAAAGCTGCCAAAATCGGCCGCAATCAGCCTTGTCCCTGCGGCAGCGGCAAGAAGTATAAGAAATGCTGTGGGAGATAAGCGCGTGGCGCAAGCTGCAGCGAGACGTGAGGTCGAGCTTTAGAGGTATTAGATGATTTTGTCTTTCCCCGTCTTGCTCGTCTCGCACGTGATCTCGTCCTTTGAGGAGAGATTTTACCGACTTAGCCGCTGGCCAGATAGCACTTTAACCCCTTTTACAAAAGACAACTGATCAATGACCGATGACCAAACACCTCGTGCAAAGCAGTACCGCGTTCCCGGGTTCAAGGCTGGCGCGGTAGCCGCCGGCATTCGGTATCAGGACCGGCCAGACCTCGCCCTCATAATGAGTGAAGTTCCCGCTGTTGCAGCGGGAGTTTTCACCACCAACAAAGTTCAGGCAGCCCCAGTCTTGCTCAGCCGCTCACATTTGACCGGCCACAGAGCCAGAGCTATTGTAGTAAACAGTGGCATCGCCAATGCCTGTACCGGTGAAGTTGGCTTGCACCGTGCCCAGGCCACAGCTCACCTAGTATCGAAAGCCATTGGCTGTCCCATCCATGAGGTTCTGGTTGCTTCAACTGGGGTGATTGGCATGGATCTTCCCCTTGAGCCGCTGGCCAATCATCTGCCCAAGTTGATCTCTGCTGTCAGTGGTGGCGGCTGGTTTGACGCGGCTCGGGCAATCATGACCACAGACAGGGTGCCAAAAATCCATATGGTGAAGGATATGCTGGATGGTCGTCCTTTCACTGTCCTTGGCATAGCCAAAGGTGCGGGCATGATCTACCCGGACATGGCCACCCTGCTCTCATTCGTGGCTACCGATGCAGCCGTCTCCGCCCAAGTGCTTCAAGCTCTGGTGCGAGAAGAGACAGACCGATCCTTCAACCGGATTACGGTGGATGGAGATACCAGTACCAATGACACCCTTTTTGTCCTCGCCAACGGCCTTGCCGGTAACCAGCCCATAAAGGAGTTGGATTCTTCTGATGGTGAACGTCTCCGTGGGGCCTTGGGACAAGTTCTCCTTAACCTGGCAAAGATGATTGTGGCGGATGGAGAAGGGGCCACCAAATTCGTGGAAATAACCGTGAAGGGTGGCTCAAGCAAGGCTGCGGCCCTGCTTGCAGCTCGTACCGTCTCCAACTCACCCCTGGTAAAAACTGCTCTTTTCGGCGAGGACGCAAATTGGGGCCGAATCCTGGCAGCTTTGGGCCGAGCCGGGATAGACTTTGACCCCCAGGGGGTACAGTTATTTTTCAATGGGGTCAAGCTTGTTGAAAACGGCCTGGCAGTTGGACAAGAAGCTGAGACTCAAGCAAGTGCAATTCTCAAGGAACCGTCATTTTCTCTCACCATTGACCTTGGGCAGGGAAAAGCTGAGGAAACCGTCTATACCTGCGATCTCAGTCTCGATTACGTCAAGATCAACGCCAACTATCGAAGCTGAATCAGCCATCAGCTTTCAGCTATCAGGGAAAAAGCTGCCGGCTGATCGCTGAACACTGACAGCTTGAATTGATATGATGATCGCCTGCCACCACCCGAATTTCATGCCTTGGCCCGGAATATTCTTTAAGGCCATGCAAGCAAGTCAAGTGGTGCTCCTCGATGATGTCCAGTTTCCTCTGGGTGGAAGCTGGGTAAACCGAAATCGGCTCAAAAATGACCAGGGAGAATTGTGGCTTACCGTACCGGTTTGGAAAAGAGGTCGGAGTCTCCAACGGATAGATCAGGTTGAAATCTGTAACGAAGACAACTGGCAGAAAAAGCATCTCCTTAGTCTCATCCATGCATACACTCATGCCCCCTACTGGGATGAACACTCCGCATTCTGTCAGAGAATATACCAAAATCCTTGGCGCGGACTTCTGGAGTTGAACCTTGACATTTTGGATTATCTGCGAAGTGCCCTGGCCATTGACCAACCTTTTATCCGCAACTCTTCCCTGGCCATTGAGTCCAAAGGTTCTCAAAGGCTGGTAGATATTTGCCAGGCCTTGGGTGCTAGGAAGTATTTGACCATAGCTTCCTCACATAAATATTTGGAAGAGAACCTCTTCCAAAAATCTGGGATCCGGTTGGTTTACTATAAGTATGAACCTCCGGTCTATCCCCAGCTCTGGGGTGATTTTCTTGCCAATCTCTCCGTTTTGGACCTGCTCCTCATCTGTGGACCCAAAAGCGCCGGACTGATCCGGCGAGCCGGCTGGCTTGTCAGGCCGTAAGCCAGCTGGCAGCAGACAACTGGCAGCTGGCAGAGGACAGAGGACAGATTTCGGATTGCGGATTACGGATTCGGGAATTAGAAAATTAGAGAATTAGGTAATTCGTAAAAACCGTAGAAATCGAAAAAGTCGTAAAAGTCGTCAGGTTACCTCACAGCGACAGTTCTCCCGGATAACTAATAACGAATAACGTCACTGCCAGCTCGATATCCTCGTCTCGCCCGACCTCCCGTCTCGCTCGTCTCGCCAGATACTCCATGCCCCATGCCAAAATCGCTTTTCTCCTTGAAAATTAGCATCAAGTGTGATAATGAAAACCGGTTTACCTAAAGGCGCGACCTGGCGTATTTCGCGCAGCTTTCGAGAACACACATCCCCTGCATCCTTTGGTGCCCCAGTGGTTGGGGTGGCTGTCCGGTATTTCGAGGGGGATGGAGGAAAAACCAGAGGGAGGAAGACATGCCTATTATCACCATGAAGCAACTTCTTGAATCAGGTGTTCATTTTGGACACCAGACCCGCCGCTGGAATCCGAAAATGAGACCCTACATTTTCGGAGCCCGCAACGGAATCTACATCATCGATCTGCAGAAGACAGTTCGGATGTTCAACACTGCCTATCAGTTCATTGTTGATACGGTTGCAGCCGGAGATTCGGTATTATTTGTTGGCACCAAGAAACAGGCTGTAGATTCTATCGTGGAAGAATCTGAGCGTTGCGGGATGTTTAGGGTTACCCACCGCTGGCTGGGCGGTATGCTTACCAATTTCCAGACAATAAAGAACAGCATAGACCGGCTAAAGCAGCTCAAAGCCATGAGAGAAGACGGCAGCATCAATAAGTTCCCCAAAAAAGAGATTCTCCAGATGGAACGGGAGATGATGAAACTGGATAAGAACCTGGGGGGCATCGAAGATATGGAACGGTTGCCTGGAGCGGTGTTTGTTGTGGACCCACGGCGTGAAAACATTGCGGTAGCCGAAGCGAACAAGTTGCGCATACCGATCGTCGCCATTGCAGACACCAATTGCGACCCTGATCCCTTAGATTATGTGGTTCCCGGCAACGATGACGCTATCCGCTCCATCCGTCTCTTTTCTGCCAAAGTCGCCGATGCCTGTCTTGAGGGTAAGCAAAGAAGAGAAGAGCAACTTCAGGCCTTCATGGACAAAGGGGCCGACGACATGCTGAAGAAGGAGGACCGGAAATAGAGATTATTAATCCTGTGGAAGTTGAAGAATGAGTGAGTTCGAAGGAGGACAAAATTGCAGATCACCTCAGCAATGGTAAAGAAGCTGCGCGAAAAAACGAACGCTGGTATTATGGACTGTAAGGCGGCCCTCCAGGAATCCCAGGGTGATATGGAAAAGGCGGTGGATTACCTCAGACAAAAAGGTCTGGCTGTTGCTCAAAAAAGAGCCGGGCGGACCGCCACCGAAGGTCTGGTCCACTCATATATCCACGCTGGCGGCAAAATCGGCGTCATGGTGGAAGTAAACTGTGAGACTGACTTTACCGCGAGAAGCGAGGCCTTTGGGGACTTTGCCAGAAACCTCGCTATGCACATCGCCGCAACCAACCCCCTGTCTATTGACCGCGAAGGCCTCTCCTCTGAGGTTGTAACTCGTGAGCGGGAAATCTACCGGGTTCAGGCGCTTGATTCAGGGAAACCGGAGAAAATCTTAGAGAAGATTGTCGAAGGCAAACTCAAGAAATTCTATCAGGAAGTTTGTCTTTTAGAGCAGCCTTACGTGCGCGACACAGACATCACGGTAGAGGACCTGCTTAATGAGCTTCGGGCCAAGACCGGAGAGAATGTAGTAATAAACCGCTTTGTCCGATACCAACTGGGTGAGGATTTGACCGCGTAGCACTCGATGCACTAGGCACTAGGCAGTAAGCACTATGCACCTTGATAATTTCGGATTGCGGATTGCGGATTTCGAAGGGCATAGGGCATGGAGCATGGAGCATAGGGTAAGGATCCAGGAGTCAGAATCCAGAATTCAGGAGAAAAACAAATAAAAACGAGATTCTCTCAACTTCTGTTTTCTTCGCCGCGTCTCCGTCGCAGCCTCTCACCGTGTCGACTCGTGGTGCCTAGGGCGTAGTGGGTAGTGGACTTGAGTGGACTGGCTAAGAGGGCAGAGGGCAGGAAAAAACCAAGCGAAACCAGCAAAAGGTTATGTCTGAGGCTAAATACAAGCGGATACTTCTCAAAATCAGCGGCGAAGCCCTAATGGGAGATGCCCCCTTCTGCATCTTGCCTGAGGTTATAGCCAAGGTTGCCGAGGACATTTTCGCAGTAGACCGCTTGGGGGTTGAAGTCGCTGTGGTCATCGGGGGCGGCAACATCTTTCGCGGCTTGTCTACTGCCTCCCACGGCATGGACCGAGCCTCTGCCGACTACATGGGGATGCTGGCCACGGTTATCAATGCTTTGGCGCTGCAGGACGCCCTGGAGAGATTGGGAGCACAGACCAGGGTGCAATCAGCCATTACCATGCGAGAGGTAGCAGAGCCCTACATTCGTCGTCGAGCGATCCGCCACCTGGAGAAAGGTCGTGTAGTAATATTTGCTGCGGGAACCGGTAATCCTTACTTCACTACGGATACCGCTGCCGCTTTGCGCGCCATGGAGATTCAGGCCGAAGTTCTCCTCAAAGCCACCAAGGTTGACGGAGTCTATCCCGCCGATCCGGAGACCACACCAGGTATTCAAAAAATAGACAGCCTGACTTATCTGGAAGTCTTACAAAAACAGCTCAAAGTAATGGATGCCACCGCCATTTCTCTGGCCATGGACAATGATATGCCTGTGATCGTCTTCAACCTGACAAAACCGGGTAATATAAAAAGAGTTGTCATGGGTGAACCGGTGGGTACTACTGTTAAGGGAGAGGATAATGGTAGAAGAGATATTCGAAGACTTGAATGAAAGGATGGGAAAGTCAATAGAGTCTCTCAAACGAGAATACAGCCGCTTGCGCACCGGCAGGGCCTCAGTTTCTCTCTTGGACGGGATTAGGGTCTCTTATTACGACACCCCAACCCCCTTGAACCAGATGGCCTCGCTGGCGATACCTGAACCTCGCCTCATCGTCATTCAACCATGGGACAAGACTGCAATCGGCGACATTGAAAAGGCAATCTTGAAATCAGAACTAGGTCTCACCCCGATGAACGACGGCAAAGTGATTCGCATAGCCATACCTCCTCTAACCGAGGAGAGGAGGAAAGAGCTGGTAAAAGTTGCCCGGAAGATGGCTGAAGACAATAAGGTTGCCATCAGAAACATTCGCCGTGATGCCAACGACATGCTAAAAGATCTCAAAACGGAAAAAGCGATAACCGAAGACGACCTATACCGCTCGCAGGATGAAGTCCAGAAAATAACCGACAACTATATTTCCCAGGTGGACGAATTGTGCGAGACCAAGGAAAAAGAAATACTCGAGATTTAAATCCTGGTGAAAAAATCCGGGCCCTGAGAACCAGGCTTTGTGCTGCCCCCAACGTAACGGCTTAAGTTACAAGGGAGGCCGTAAGCTAGCAGCAGGTCACTGGGCACCAAGCAATAAACAGAGCGGGAGAAGCGGTGAAGCGGAGAAACGGCGATGAGCGGACAGACGGCAGATGGTTCAAAGTACTGAATATCGAACAGCAGATCAAGGAACCGCAGAGTGATGAAGTGGTCACTTCGATATTCGAAATTCCTTGTTCGACATTCTGCGGTTCGAAGAGGCGGTAGCTCAGATTAAGTCAATTTTGCTTGCTTTTCTCCTGAATTCTGGAGTCTCACTCCTGGCTCCTTGCGC
>JARRNM010000051.1:15792-30186 GCA_037384945.1 Deltaproteobacteria bacterium | reverse complement strand
GTCAAAATGATTAATTTGTTTGCTGGCGGTTCCTCAAGGACCTTGAGAAGAGCATTTGCCGCTTCTGTCTTTAGGTGCTGACTGTCGCCAAGGACAGTCACCCGGTAGCGGCCCTCTAAAGGCTTAAAACGCAAACGGTGCTTTAGAGCACGTATTTGTTCTATCTTGATAAAAGGGCCTTCTCTCTCGATAAGGTTAATATCGGGATGGTTCCCACTGGCAGCCTTGCGACAGGAAATGCATTGGTCGCAACAATCTCCGCTGGCCCTGTCTTGACAGTTCACCACTTTGGCGAGGGTGAGAGCGGTAGACTTCTTGCCAACTCCCTCTGCGCCGGTGAAGAGAAAGGCGTGAGGCAAGAGGTCCTGGGTCAGGGCCCGGCGCAAGAGGCGAATTATCTTTGTTTGGCCTATGATCTCAGAAAAGCTCATTTACAGATTTAGTCCGTATCGTTTAAATAAGGCTGCAGTAAAACCACGATCTCTTGGTGTAACTGCTCTCGTTCCAGGGTGCCGTCAAGTACTCTGAAACGATGGGGATTTTGGGAGGCAAGCTTCAGGTAGCCCTCTCTCACCTTTTGATGGAAGGCCAAGTCTTGCTGCTCAAAGCGATCTTCACGCCCTTCCTGAGATGTTTGCCTAACTCTCTGTCGAGCTCGATCCAAGCCGATTTCCACTGGACAGTCAAGGAGTAGAGACAAGCGGGGCCAGATCCCCTGGGTGGCCATCTCATTTAACTGCTGGATAAAGGCGAGATCCTGATCTCGGCCGTAGCCCTGGTAGACGGTAGTGGCATCGGCGAAACGATCACAAATGAGCCACTGGAGGGATTCCAATGCTGGGCGGATCACCTGAGCAATATGTTGGGCCCGGTCGGCTGCATAAAGAAACAGTTCAGTAAGGGGTTCCATCTCGGTATGGGCCGGATCGAGCAACATTTGCCGGATGAGTTTGCCCAAGTGGGTGCCACCAGGCTCGCGGGTTACCACGTAGTGGACGCCGTGGTGCGACAAGAATTTCGTCAGCAGCTCCACTTGGGTTGTTTTACCGCACCCTTCTATCCCTTCAAAGCTGATGAACACTGGTGCTAACGCTCCTCCTCTTTCCCTTCCGGGATTAGCAGATCAAGGAGACTGTAATTTTGTGGCTCAGCCTCTTCTTTTTTCCCTTCGGCTGCAATCCCTGCGTCTTTCTTCTCTGCGGTGGTGCCTTTGAAAAGATAACGGCCATAGACCCGCTGATATGATGTCCACCTGGAAGCGTTTTCGTCTTCAGCATCCAGCAGCCCTGAGATCTGGTTCATTTTGGCATCTAGGTCGTCTGCATAGTTGAGGGCAAAGGCCTCCAAGGTTTTTGGACGTTTGGGTGAGCCAAACTCATATTCCCCATGATGGCTCACCAAGAGATGCTGGAGAGCGAGAGCGAGATCTGGTGGGAATCCCTTAATTTTGTTTATCTTTTCCTGCACCCGCTGAACTCCGAGGACCACGTGCCCCAAAAGCCTTCCAGCGTCGGTATAATCGAGCTGCAGATGGTAGGAAAATTCATCCACTTTGCCTATGTCGTGGAGAATGGCCCCGGTGACGAGCAGGTCTCGATCCAAACGGGGGTAATGGTCACAGATTCGACCCAAGAGTCTGGTAACGGAGACAGTGTGTTCGAGGAGACCACCCAAATAGGCGTGATGCATGGCCTTGGCAGCCGGAGACTGTTTCATTTGCCTGACAAAGTCAAGGTCAGTGAAGAAACTCCGCAAAAGACTTTTCAAATAAGAATTCTTGACCTGAGCTGCGAGATCATTAAGTTGAAGCCACTGCTCCTCTGGATCCTTCGGTCCCGTGGGCAGATAGAGGGTGGGATTAACTTCAGTGGGGTCAAGCCGTTCCAGGTCACTTATGTTCAGTTGAAGTTCTCCCTGATAGCGCTCTACTTTGGCGCGTAACCGCACAACATCGCTGACCTGGAATTCGCCATCCAACTCCAGGGCCCGCTCCCAAATGCGGCCCTCAGTTTCACCAGAACGATCCGCCAGACGAATCTTGAGAAAGGGATTCCCACTGCGGGTATTTCCCAAAGTCTTGGCCTTGACCAGAAAGCTGCTTGAGAGAGTCTCGTTCTCCTTGAGTTCCGTGACAAACCGTTTATTTTCCACTAAATTCATCCATGGGCAGAAATTTCTGCACAAGTACTTAAATTGACATTACAAAGTAGTACATTCTACCTGAACTATTTCCTAAGTCAAAGGGTAAAGGGTTTGGGGGGGATGTCAGGAAGCGAAAGAGGTCGAGGGGAAAACTCTTACTTTGTAAGGGGGCAAACAACTGCTGTCCGTTGTCCGTAGTCAGTCGTGAAAAATGCTTTGCCTATTGATTTTTGCAACGGAGAACGGACCACTGATAACGGACTACCTATCTGAAGTGTTTGGCGTAAGCAGCCGCCTCTAGGCCGGCGACGCAGCCCTCTCCCACCGCTTTGGCAAGCTGCCACGGTAGCCCGCAGATATCTCCGGCGGCAAAGACGCCATCAATATTCGTCCTTTGTTTCTTATCGGTGGCGATATACTGGGGTGAGTCGGGATTCATGACCACACCGAGTATGCTGGCAAGCTCAATGGCTCCCTTGGCGCCGAGTTCTATAAAAACCCCTGTCACATCTAGTTGCGTTCCGTTGTCCAGGAGCAGACCCTCCACTTGTTGTTGTCCGATAATTTCTTTGACCTTTTGGCCCTCGTGAATGGCAACCTCACTCTCCCTGAGCTGATGGGTCAGAACTTCCGAGATCTCCAGCTTATCAGAGACAAGATGGACGGTGTTCGCATAAAATATCATGGTAAGAGCCCCGCTCGCTGCAGCACTTTCATTGCCCACCACCGCCACCGGCTCGCCACGGAAAAAGCCTCCATCGCAGTCCACACAGTAGCTCACTCCGCGCCCAACTAATTCCTTTTCTCCCGGCACTCTGAGTTTGTTCCGTGAAATACCCATGGCCATGATGAGGGCTCTGCAGCTGAGATCCTCCCCGCTTTCATTGCGAATTATGAACCAGTTATTTTCCTGGGAAACCTTTAGCACGTCTTCATACATAAAACTGGCGCCGGCAGCTTCAGCCTGTTTTATTCCTTGCTGGAGTAGATCCTCGCCTGCAATCCTCTCCATGCAGCAGTAATTTTCAATGTGGGCCCGGTGCAGGCTGCTCTTGGCTGGCTTACCCATTACCAAGGTGGACACCTTAGCACGACCTGCATGAATGGCAGCCTGCAGTCCTGCCGGTCCGCTCCCCAAGATGATTACCTCGTAGACATTGTCTGTCATTGGTTCCTCCTTAACATTTCCATTATGAATTTTAATCACCGGTATACTTAGATTCAATCAAGGAGAAAGGAAATATTGCAGGGTTAAGTTGCTCTCGCTGGATCGGTAAAGCATTGCTGAGCCGCTTGGTCGAATAAAATAGTGATCCGGTGGATCCCCCTGCGTAGTGAACGGTGCACCACATAGCCAGTGTTATGGAATACAGCGGAGGCGGCCACATTGGCGGGATCAACGAAAGCGACAAATCCGGCGATTTGCTTGGCCCTGGCGATCATCACCAGGTGGTTGAGCAAGTAACTGGCAACCCCTTTGCCTTGCCATTCTTGCAGCACAGTAAAGTCTACTTCGGCGATGTTGGTCTCTTCATCCAGCAAGTAGCGCCCCAGGGCAATCACCTTCTCTGAACCAACAGGGCCTATAACCCCCACCACCGACATTTCCTTTTCATAATCGATATGGAGCAGGTCTTGGAGGTTTCTTTGGGGAAATACCCGCATGGCCGAGATAAAGCGGACATAATCGGTATGATGGGGAAGGGAGTGGAAGAATTCCTTGAGGCTACGCTCATCTGTGGGTTTTAAAGGTCTAAAAAGTACCCTGCCATCATCACCACAAGGCTGGCTCACCTCCCACTCAGCTGGATATTGCTGGATATCACCCAGTAGCAGTAGCTGGTCTTCGTAAGCATAGCGCAGCCTCTTAGCGGCCGCCAGAAGTTCGCCTCGGAATTTAGGATGGGCGAGGTTGATTAGGTCCAGAGCCCGTTCTCGCACTGTTTTCCCGTGAAGATTCACGGCACCGAACTCGGTGACCACATAATTCACGCCCCCTCGGGTATTGACTACCCCGGCTCCCTCGCTAAGGTGGGGGACTATTCGAGACTCATTACCATCTAGAGTGGTTGATGGGAGGACGATGATGGACTTACCCCCCCTTGAAAGGGTGGCGCCACGGATGAAGTCAACCGAGCCCCCTACACCGCTGTAGATAGTATAGCCCATGGAGTCGGCACATACCTGGCCGCTAAGATCCACCTGTAGGGCCGAATTGATCGAGACCATCTTTTCATTCTTGCTTATGATTGAAAAATCATTAGTGTATTCGATAGGATGAAATTCCACCATGGGGTTGTTGTGCACGAAATCATATAGCTTCCTGGATCCCATACAAAAACTGGCAATTATTTTCTTTGGATGGAAATTCTTTCTGGTATTGGTGATGACGCCTCGCTCAACCAAGTGCAGATAAGCGTCGGTAAGCATATCAGTGTGGACTCCTAAGTCCTTTTTATCTGCCAAAGCATAGAGGGCCGCGTTGGATACACTGCCGACCCCGGCCCGAATGGTGCAACCGTCCTCGATGAGCTTTGCCACATGTTTGCCTATCTGGAGGGCCGTTTCATTCATGAGCGGTGGAGGCATCTCCAGAAGTTCTTCCTGGTGTTCGACGATGACGTCAATATCGCTTACATGGACATAGCTGTCCCCCAAAACTCGGGGCATGCGGGGGTTGATCTGGGCGATCACCACATTTGCATTGGCTGCTGCCGCTTTGACGATATCCACGGATATACCCAAGGAACAAAAACCATGCTCACCTGGAGGCGAAACCTGGATTAGAGCTACGTCAATTGGAGTATGGCCGCTGCGGAACAATTCAGGCACATCGAAGAGATAGATGGGGGTGTAGTCGGCTCTGCCTTCGGCCACAGCCTGGCGGGACCCGGAGGCAACAAAGAGGGATTTGAGGCGGACCTTGTCACGGAAGGTCTCGTCTGTGTAGGAAATTCTACCCAAGGAGAGTAGATGGAGCACTTCCAAATCTGCCAATTTAATCGCCACCTGTTCCAACGCCTGGACCAGATGTCGGGGTTCGCCACATCCGGAGCCGATAAAGACTCGGTGCCCCCTCCGGACAAGTCGCATTGCCTCTTCAGCACTTTGAACCTTCTTGTCATAATCGGCACGCCACTCCGTGGTCCGGAACCTCACTGGTTCAGGATGAGCCGAAGCTTCTCTCGTGTGGCTGGAAGTGTTTGAATGGGATTCCATTTTTTAAATTCTCACGCGCCTTTTGAGATCTGGCTAATTACTCAATAATCTTATGGCCAGTCAATAAGCCTGTCAAGAACATGGACAAACGACCTCTGCACCACGAAGATCACAAAGAACACAAAGATGATTTTAGATTGTACCTTAAAATAAGTAGGAACTAGAAGATTTCCCAATCTACAAGCAGCAACTTGAAATTAAATCCCTTTGTGTGCTTTGTGCCCTTTGTGGTGAGCTGTATTCGACTGGCGCTTAGTCAGGAAGTTGGTGGATTTTTGGGTAGGAATTTATAAAGAACTACAGCAGCTACCATCATGGCTAGACAGAGGATCTGACCCATGGAGAGGAGGCCCCAAAATAGACCGATTTGTGGATCGGGCTGGCGGAAGAATTCTACCAGAAAGCGAAATATCCCATAACCGCCAAGAAAAAAACAGACCATAGTGCCGGGCTTAAAGGATCGGTTTTTTAACAGCCACAGAATAATAAACAAAACCACTCCCTCTAAAGCCGCCTCATAGAGCTGTGAGGGATGCCTAGGTTCAGGACCACCTGCGGGAAAAACCATGGCCCAGGGTACATTACTGGGGCGGCCGAAGAGTTCGCCGTTGATAAAGTTGCCCAACCGCCCTAGGAAAAGGGCAACTGGGACAGTGACGATTACTACGTCCGCCGCCTGCCAAAGGGGAAGCTTGCGTCGCCGGCAGAACAAGATTCCGGCGACCACGGAGCCGATGAGTCCACCATGAAAGGACATACCACCGTGCCAGATTGCAATTATCTCAAGAGGATGTTTAAGGTAGTAACCGTAGTTTGAAAATTGGTAGAAAAGGACATAGCCAAGACGGGCTCCAACAATAAGCCCGATGGCAAGGGAAAAAATGAGGTCCTGGAGTTTGGCTCCTGTCAAGCCGAGGTCGCGGGCTTTTTGTTGTCTGCCTATGAGGAAGTAACAGGAGACAAAGCCCAGAACGTACATGAGGCCATACCAACGAAGTTTTATCGGGCCGATCTCGATGATGTTGGGATTTATCTTTGGATAGGGCAGCATAATGGGGCCTTCAAATGACCAAAGGTGGTTAACAGTTTTACCTTGCTTTTATCCCAGGTAGCAGTATCACAGGGGTATTCAATCGGTCAACAGTCCTGACAGGGCTCTCAGGTATCAGGTTTCGGGTGTCAAATGTCAGGAGGAGAAAAACAAGGGCTGAAACCTGAACACTGAAACCTTAGTCGAAGTACGAGAGCCCATCCAGACCCAAATCCAGCAGTTGTACTCTTACCCCCTCCCCCTCCTTCAACAGTTCTTTCCCCGGCTTCACTTTAACTAGACTATTGGACGCCAGCATCTCTGCCATGATCCCCTGTCTCGCTGACCGTAAGACTTCCACCACCGGGCCCCTCAGGCCGAAACTGAGACGAGAGAAGAGAAAGGAAAATGTTTCTCCCCTCAGCTTAATTGAATTAGTCAATGTGGCTGTGGTCTCAGGCAGGAAAACTTGCGACAGGCCGATCATTTGCAGCAACAGAGGACGCACCAGCTGCTCAAAGGCAACATAGGTTGCAATCGGTCTGCCGGGGAGGCCAAAGAGCAGGGTTTTGTTAACTCGGGCGAATATAGTTTGTTTCCCCGGTGAGATGTTAACCCCATGAAAAAACAGCTCTCCATCTAGGGTGGTAATCGCAGCAGACACCAAGTCTTTTTCTCCCCTGCCCGTGCCCCCGGTGGTTACCAGCACATCTGCCTGACTTCCCCTGCTAATGGATTCAACTAAGTTCTGCAGGTCATCTCCTACGATTTCTGTGGATTGAATCAGTCCACCGCAGCGTCTTACCAGGTGCAACACAGTGTACAGGTTGCTGGCATATATCTCGCCAATATGGAGTCTCTCGCCTGCTTTCTTCAGTTCGCTGCCGGTGGCTAGCACAGAGACCACCGGCTTTCTAATTGCTTCTAATTGGTCGTATCCCTGGGCTGCCAGTGCGGTCACTTCTGTGGCTCTGAGAACTCTGCCTTTAGAGATGAGTTGCTGTCCTCGGCGAATTTCGGCCCCAGCAGGGAAGAGATAGTCTCCCGGCGCCACCGGGGTCAACACTCGAACTCTGCCAGAGACCGTTTCTGTCATCTCTTCAGGCACTACAGCGTCTGCCCCCAAGGGTAAAGTGGAGCCAGTCATGACCCGCAGTGTTTCTCCCCCTGTCAACCTGTGCTGGCTCCGTTGCCCGGGGCCAATCGACCCCACCACCTTTAGGAATAGATCGGTCTCTGGAGAGGCGGATTCCACTTCAGCACTCCGAACTGCATAGCCGTCCATGGCTGCTTGGGTAGCGGAAGGCTCATCTGTTAAGGCTCTAATCTCTTGGGCCGACACCCTACCGCCTCCGTCTTCCAGGGGGACCAATTCGGTTGGCAGAGGTTGGACCATACCAATAACGGTCTGCTGAGCCTCGTCTAGGGATACCAATTTGTTCATATCTACTGCCATTTCGAATCTTTTTCAGTTAAAGGGTTATCAACTTTACTCGGCAGCTGCTCTGGAGGGCTTAGCCATTTCCTCCGCTTGGACGCGGTCGGTTGACCTTGCGGGACGGGACTCCGTTAACCTTACAACACCGTGTCTATCTCAGGACTCTGCCGGAATTCCTCAAGTAGTTCCCTGGCTCTATCCATATCATCTGGAGTGTTAATGTTAAAGAAGGATAGCCCGCGAGGATCAAGCTTTTGAAGCTCTTCCTGGCCCAGTCGACATACCTTGACTGCCGGGAAAAAGCTAACTACCTGGAACTTCCCTCGCTCCAACATTTTCTTGATGTGCGGTAGACAACGGGCTGAATAGATGGCGTGAAGGGGCTCCAAACCTTCCCTCTTTTGGGGAACGACCACGTCGTTGTTCCTGGACAATTGCACCATGTGTTTGACTACAGCCGGTTGCAAGAAAGGCATGTCGCAGGCGGTGACGAACACACTTTGGCCCTGGGCGAAAAGGAGCCCAGTGTAAATGCCGCCTAGGGGCCCTAGTCCAGGGATTACATCTCGGAGTAGGGTTACGTCGAGATGAAGATAATCACCAGGTTCATTGGTGATAACTAGTACCTCAGTGAACAGAGACTGAACTTTCCGCAGCTGCCGGTCAATCAGACGTTCACCCTGGAAGATCTCTAGTGCTTTATTCCGACCATAACGGCGACTTTTGCCTCCTACCAAGACTGCAGCAATTATTTCAGCCATTCCATCCTCAAGTCTCATGAGGTTGTTGCCAAAAGGGGGTTATCCTTCACGTCAAAGTGGACAAAGGAAATATAGCAGAGTAGATGGCGCTAAATCGTCAAGTCGTTAGATGCTTAACCCGTGAAATAAGCTATTTTTCACTATTTGACCAATAAACCAATTGACGATTTAACTTGATCGTTGCAGAAACAATCAAGACCGATTTCGGACGTCAGTCTTTTTTCAGCCTGATGGATATGTCGACTTTGCTGGGATTTTCGAAACCCCTAAGAGTAGAAATCATGCCCATAATACCGCCCATGACAAATTCTTGGACAAAAGATTTCATAGGTAACTTTTTGCCATTCAGCCTCAACACTACGCTAGGTTCAGTTTTCTTGCTCAAAAAGCGGTCTTCGATGAAGCCCGCTATCCCGGATATATCTTCCAAATCAAAATGGGGGACATCCGCTGTCACTGGAAAATCACTTACCACGGCAAGTAGACGATCTTCTTTGCTACATAGCGGCTCTGATTGCAGATCCTTGCGGCAGATCTCGATCTTGGCCCTGTTCCCGCCTTTATAGCCCTCAGTCAGCACCAAATCCTCGTCAGAAAAATAAGTAGCGATGATGGTATCTATGTCCAGCTCTGTTGGCGTGGTTTTGGTCAAGGCAAAACGTGCAGGAGAGCTAATGGCAACCGTCTGGGCTCCGGCTTGACGGTGTCTCCAGGTGTCCTTACCTTCGTGGTCAATTTCAAAATGATCATGGGCATCATGTTTTAAAGTACCAATGCGGTAACCACGGCCTCTTATTTCCGGTATTAATTTTTCCAAGAAGGTGGTCTTTCCTACCTTCGACTTTCCGACAATGGACAGCACTGCAGGCATATACAGTTTCCTCCTTTTGCTATCGAGGTAAAAGCCTCTATCCCACATTCAATTATCATTAAAGTAATTGAGCAGTGCGATACTCTAAGACTCCCATAAGACCAATACTCCATTACTCCGATACTCCAGTACTCCATTCCCATTGATAGGCAATCTCATCTGCGGCGAAACCCCACTATCTCAGACACAGCCTCAAGAAGGGTATGTATTTCCTCTTCCGTATTGTAAGGGCCCACACTGACCCGAACGGCGCCGTGGGGGAAAGTGCCTATGGTTCGATGTGCCGCCGGAGCACAGTGGAGTCCAGAACGTACCGCAATTGAATAAGCTTTGTCCAAAATATGCGCGACTTCCGCACAGTCCAATTCTTGGATATTAAAAGCTACGGTCCCGGTAGAAGAGCTCCGCTCCCTGGGGCCGTAGATGGTTATATCGGGAGACTGACACAAACCGTCCACCAGAATCTCAACCAGCCGCCGCTCATGGGCAGTTATGGCTTCAAAGCCCAACCGTTGGACCTCTGCTATGCCCTCGGCAAGACCAGCGAGACCAGGTGCATTGCAGGTGCCACTCTCAAACTGTTCAGGCCAAGTTTTCGGCTGTTGGACTGCTTCGGAATCAGTGCCAGTGCCCCCTTCCCACAATGGTTCCAACTCAAGACCAGGTGTTATGTAGAGAAAGCCTGTACCCATAGGCCCTAACAAACCCTTGTGACCGGGCCCAGCAAGTAAGTCAATATGCAGTTTTTCCGGCTCAATTGCTCTTTTACCCATGGTTTGGGCGGCATCAACCAGCAGCAGGATACCCCGCTCTCGAGCGATTTTCCCTACTTCGTCAACAGGCATAAGATTCCCGGTAACATTTGAGGCGTGAATCAAGGCGATCAGTCGAGTATGGGGCTGAATAAGAGGCGGGATGTCTGAGGGTTCCAGTTCCCCTTTGCTGTTGCAGGGAATCAGGGTGTGGCTTACGTCTAGTTTGGCCAATCCGTTTAAGGGCCTCAATACCGAGTTGTGCTCCATGCTGGTGGTGAGCACATGATCACCCCTTTTGAGTAAGCCTTTGATAGCCAGGTTCAAAGCCACAGTTGTGCTCGGGGTAAATATGATGCGGCGGGGGTCCACATTGCCAAGGAGATTGGCGAGGAGCCGGCGAGTGCGGTCAATTGAACCACCGGCCTCTTGCGCTAGAGCATGGGCGGCTCGTCCTGGGTTTGCCCCAATTTCTTTCAAATACCGCGTAACTGCGTCTACTACACCCTTTGGCTTGGGGAAGGATGTGGCTGCGTTGTCCAGATAGATCATAGCATCAGTTAGGCCGATTAAGTCGGTTAAGTTGATTTTAACCATTAAACTGACTAAACCGGCTCAACAAAAGTTCTACCCTAGCAGACAAGGTTTTCTCCTCCGGCATAGGCAAGAATGCTGCCGCCACGCACGTAGCCGATGACAGTCATGTTCAGGTTATGGGCGAGGTCAAGGGACAGACTGGTGGCCGCTGAGCGGGAAATCAGCATGGGGATTTCCATCTTGGCAGCTTTTATTAAGATTTCTGAGGTAATCCGGCCCGTGGTTATGAGAATCTTGTCACTGGTGTCAATTTCTTTGAGAAAACACTCTCCTAATATCATGTCTACGGCATTGTGACGGCCGATGTCAGCGCGAAAGATCAGAATTTCTTTTGTGGTTGCCAGACCGCAGTTGTGAACTCCTCGAGAGAGGCGATAAAGATCCGACCTCTGGTTGAGTTCAGTCATGAGCTTGCGGATCTGGTCAACCTTGATGGAGAGTTGATGCTTAATTGGCCGGCTTTGCAGGGAGTCCAGTACGTTGTAAAAGATGGTACCTTTGCCGCAACCTGAGGTAAGAGTTCGTTTGCCGAAAAGGTGTTCGGCCATTTCTGTAGGCTCGTCTGTATAAACCCGAACTGTTTGGCCACTGGAGTCTGTCTCCACCTGTTGGAGATTGCTTCGATGTTGCAACAGTCCCTCTGACTTGAGGAAACCAACAGCTAAGCTTTCAATATAAGCTCCTGTGCAAAGAAGGGTGATAATCTCCCGGTCATTTAGAAATATGGTGAGGGGCAGTTCACGGACCACTGAAACCCGGCTGTGGCGGCAACGGTCCTTGGTAATCCGCAAAACCTCTACCTCTTTTGCTAGACTACTCGCATCTACTGGCAAAATTTACTCCGAGGAATGCTAAATACAACATTGGACAATCCATAAAAGGAACTTCATAGGAGAAGATTCGTATCTTAGGACAAAATTAGCATAACCAAAGAGAATCCCTTTGTCAAAAGAATCCGCTCGACAATGGAGGGGCTTTTGCTGTTATAATAAAACATATAGATCAGTGAGTTTCGTTCGAATAGAAAGTTCTCCAATGAACGTCACGGACCACTCTGTTTATCAGCCAAACCATGCTCGTGCTCATCTGGTATCCGTCTAGAAACAATCGAGAGATTAGATTTTTCTTTGAGGAGGTGCATGGTAATGCTCAAGGGAAGTGTGTTGGAAGCTGCCTTCTACCGCTTTTTGGGCAGATACATTGTACCCTGTTGTGTGTTTCTCCGACTGAAGGCGAACCATGTCAGTTTCTTTAGCCTCCTTTGCGGATTGGCTGCGGGCATTTCTTTTGTCTTTAGCCCCTTCTGGGGTGGGTTGTTAACCTTGATTACCGGCTTGCTGGATACCATAGATGGTGCCCTGGCTCGAGAGATAAATCAGGTCAGAAAGCGAGGTGCCTTTCTAGATTCAGTCCTTGATCGCTATGGGGAGTTTTTTATTTTTTTGGGTATTTGGGCATACTTCCTGCGTAAGGGTCATGCCACGCCCCTTATAACAATTACTGTTTTTCTCGTCCTCTTTGGCTCGGTTATGGTGAGCTACACTAGGGCAAGAGCTGAAGGACTATTGGTCTCTTGTTTTGTTGGGCTTTTTCAGCGGGCGGAGAGAGTCATTGCCATCGGCGTTGCCGGTATGGTTAATTCCTTAATAAACTTCACTGCCCGAGCCAATGAAGCGGCCTTGCTGGGGCAGGATGCAGTACTCATTGTAACCGTCATTCTTCTGGCCGTAGGAACCAACCTAACGGCGCTCTGGCGGTTGTTCCATGTCCTTAACAAGTTACGAGACTAGGCACTATGATAATTTCGGCAAGCGGATTTCGGATTCTTAATTTCGAAAAGGGTTAGTTACTTTACTCCGCATTATGAAGGCCTGAGCAGGCCTGATTGAAGATTGACCACAGAGTCACAGAGGACGGTATTCTTTCTCCGGCCGGGAGACGACGGCCGGAGAAAAGAGCTTCCGCCTGCGGCGAAAGCTTTTTAGCCTGGCTCCAGCCGTTGACACGAAGCCACCCAGTTACTAGATCGTGCCCGCAGGGCTAGGATTTTCAGCCCGATCGCCGTCTCCCGATCGGGCTAAAAATATAGTTCTCTCTGTGCTCTCCGTGTCTCTGTGGTTAGTAGATATGAGTGGATATCCAAATCTAGTATCTAAAACCTGCGGAGCAAAGTGGATAGTCGTTTTCGAAATTTCGACTCTAGGCTCCATGCCCCATGCTCTCTGCCTTTCTACTCAGCGATCCGCGATCTGGCAATTTGTCGAACCCTGGGATCGCGATCATCTGCGTAAGGGGCCAGTACCTCTAAGACCCTAGAGTGAGGTATCTGCGCCAGAGCAAAAGCGGCGGTGGCGCGGAGTGCGGAACTCCTTCTTTTTCGGAGGGACAGAATACTTCCGGGAGACAACATTTTAGCCAGCGGCTCGATAGCTGCTGGATTGGCAATTTGCCCCAGGGCCCGACAGCAAGCGATCAAACGTTCAACTTCTTTGGAGGACTCAAGCAACGAAAGCAGAACGTCTACTGCGCCTGCAGGCTTGACTTTTCCCAAGGACTTGATGGCTAGTACGGCCGACTTTGGATCCTGGTGGTTGGCATAGTCAAAGAGCAGAGAAGTTACTCCCGGGTCATTCACACGCTCCGTCAACCGAAATGCCGCTCGCCTCACCTTGGGATTGTCATCACCCAAAGCATAGGAGAGTTCGCTTTTTAAGTCTTGGGTTACACCGTCGATCACCTCCAAGATTCTCACCCTTTCTTTGGGAAAGCCCTCAAGTACCAGTTCCCGTTTTAGGAGTCTGGCCCCTTCAGGACCCAAGGATTTCAGCAGATATGAGGCAATTTGTCTCAATCTAAGGCTGTCTTCGCCTTTTATCACTTCAACAAGCAGGGGCGCAACTGCCGACCCCAAGCTGCTCAAGAGTTGGGTAACCCTCTGAAGGCGAGCGGGATCCTTTGATCGCAGATCTTCCAGCAGGATCATCTGGGTCTTTGGCTCAAGTTCTCTCAGGATAATTGTCTCTTCCAACAGTGCTTTTCTATCCCTACCTTCCTGCAACTGATTATGGCGATTGCGTAGATGGGTCAAAATCCGACTGGCCAGCCGGTAATCCCCAAACTGAATTAGATTAGCGGCGGTTCGAGAGAGCAGTGTACCGATTTGCCTTAAAATTCCAAAATCTTCTTCCTGAGAAAAAACGGGGAGAAGAGGATCAATTAAGAGTCCCACCAAGGTCGGTTGAGAACCGTATACTGGATCTTCGAGGAAGTTTTCGCAAAGATTGACCACTTTGGTGCGAATGAAATTCCCCTGGCCGGCGAAATCCTGGAAAAGCTGATTAATTATCTGCAGGGCTTGCTCGTCATCACCCTTTAAGAGAATATCGCTCAGCCTTTCTGCCATTGCCTCAAGAGAGCGTTCGGTGAGTCGAATCCCACCGGGCTCCGAAATAGCTGGCTCTTGCAGGGGGTCAACTGTTAAGGGTAACTGCGAAACGGTTGGAGCAGCTTCAGGCTGAATCCCATGAACAACCTGCTCGGGTCCCTGATCAGCCTCTTCAGAGAGTTTCTCCGCCTTTTCAGGC
>JARRNM010000051.1:3434-15706 GCA_037384945.1 Deltaproteobacteria bacterium | reverse complement strand
AGCAGTGCTTTGACCGGCAGCGCTAATGAAAGCTACCAACTCGCGGACAGAAATATCTCTCAGAAAGCTTAAGCTCCTCAGGTTCACCGATTCCAGAAATCTTAAAAAAGCATCGGCCATGGTTTTGAAGTCAGCAGTCTCAATTCTTTGGCCGTTGACCAACAAGGACTCGCCTACCCGCGCCAGGGTAAGGGCAGGGCGGTTTGCCAGAAAGGCTTTTAAGGCTTGATAGAGTTGCTCGATTGAATATCTGATGGCAGTGCTTTCCGGGGGGTAGAGTTTAATGTTACTGGTGGCAGTGATAAGACACCTAAGTAGATGGGGAATCTGATTCAAATCTTGATCATCTAAAGGCTGGTCAGCACCGAGCATTTGGAAGGCAGCCTGCCCGGGAGCGGTTCCGCTTTCGGTTTGGGCTGCTCCAGCATCTTCTAGGTCTTCATCCTCTCCCGCCATGGTGGTGTAGCGAACCTGCTTCAAATCTATGTGATAAAGACGCTGCTCCGCAGCAAAACGTTTCCAGAAACGTCGATCAATCATCTTCTTACTGATTCTGCCAAGTCCTTCCAACATTGCCCTTAGCTCATGCCCAGCTAACCCTTGAGATAAGGCTATGCCTCTCAGTTCCACCTGATTGAGGAATTTCATGAATGCTTGGGCAATCGATTTGAACTCTCCAATATCCAGAGTTTCGCCGTTTACCACCAGATCATTTTCTACAACCGTGATGTTCAGTCGCTCGTTTGCAGTTAAGACCTTGTCGATCACTTCCTTCAACTGTTCAGTTGAAGAGACTATGGCCTTGCTTCCAGGAGGGTAGAGTTTAATGTTGCGTATGGTGGTAAGGAGGGCGCGTATGACCGTGGGAATTTCCGGCAGGCTGGTGGCATCCAGGGGAGTGTCCTCCGGAACGGTATCCTCTAACTTTTCTCCTGTATAATTCACCGCCTCTGCTGAGTTGAAGATTTTATTGTTGTGGGTTTGTTGAGACTCTAAATAGAGACGGGCCTTCTCATGGTTGGCCGAGCGCTGAAAATGGTAGGCAAGGGTCGCAGCCGAGGGCAGAAGTTTTTGTTCATAGAGGGTCTCTTGGTAATCACCTATCCGCTCATGCAATTCTCTTTTACGATCTTCATCAATGGCACCATAAGTGATCTCCAAAACACGCTTGCCAAGGAAGCGGATGGTCTCGTCGTTCATCTGGTAATCGGTGCTGATAAGACCCTGAGCTACCGCTTGATCGACAAATTCAAGGACCTTCGTTTCCCTATTTTCAGAACTCCCGGTGAGCAGGCTCAGAGAAATATTCTCGCCAAAGGTGGAGGCCTGATCGAGTAGTTCCTTGCTCTCCTTGTCTAAAGCTACGATCTTCTGGCTGACGATCTCTTCCAAAGACTTGGGTAGATAACCTTTATCTAAAGGTTCTACCACCCATTGTTGCCCGGTGAGGGTGAGTTTCCCTTCTAGGACAAGCTTGCGCTGGATCTCGCTGAGAAAAAGGGGATTGCCCTGGGTGATTTGCCCCAGACTCTTCTCAAACTCTTCCGGCAACCTCACTTGTGGAAAAATCCCCCGAAAGTGGGCGCCAATGTCAGAAGCTGTCAGCGGGGTAAGGACCACAGTGTCGATGACCAGTTCCTGCTCATGTGCGGAGAGAAAACGTTGCAATGGTGTTTGCTGCCCTCCACCTTTACCCGGGATAATATCCATGGCAGTTCCCAAGACGAAAAGAGGAAAATCCTTACGCAAAAGCAACTTTCTGAGCAGCAGGAGAGTAGCCTCGTCGCTAAGGTGCAGATCATCAATAAATAGGATTAAAGGTCGGGAGTTGCTCAGCTTGGGAATAAAATGGACAAGGGTGGTAAAAATCATTTCGCGCTGAGTTTTTTCATCTTTGTTGTCCGCCTCTTCTTCAGGCTCTCCCAACTGGGGTAATATGTGAGAGAGGTAGTTTACTTCCTGCGGGCTCAGGTGGTCCAAGATCCCGGCACCCTTATCTGGTCTCTGATTCATTATCTCAACCAGAATGTTGGTTGTCAGATAATAAGGGCGAAATCCTTCCTGGGGAACTCCGTTAACTGCGATTCGCCAGATCTTGGTCTGGGCCAGGTTCCTGCGGACAGTCTGGATAAATTCACTTTTACCCATGCCGCTTGCCCCCTCAACGATGAGGAACTGGCTTTCCCTTTTGCTGAATTTTCTCAAGGCTTCGGCCACCTTGGTCAGCTGACTCTTGCGGCCGGCTATTCTTGCTTTATCTAAATGATATAAGGCAGTCTTGGCAAAGACTTCCTCGGGGGCTATTTCCTTGGCGTTGGCGAACCGATCACGTCCTGTCTTTTTTGCATAGTATAGAGCAGTATCTGCTTTTTGAATGAGAGCCTTACCTGTGTAGGCATCATCTGGGGCTGAAGCAACGCCTATACTGAGGGTAATATGTAGCTCCTCGTCCACTCCCGGCAAGCGGACCACCTCCTGATGAAGCCGCTGAAGGAGCTCTTCGGCAACTTCCAGGGCCGCCTCTTTGGCACCATTGGGCAGGAGGATAATGAACTCATCTCCAGCGTAGCGGATAGCTAAGCCTCGATCACCTGATATTTCTTTAATAAGACTTGCCCCCCAGATTAGACCTTGGTCTCCAGCGTCATGGCCATAGTTGTCGTTAATCTCCTTGAAACGGTCCAGGTCCATCATGAGTAAAGACAGATGCCGGTTTTCCAAGGAATCCCAAGGTACCTTGTACCGGAAGTAATTAAGGAGGAAACGGCGGTTATAGATACCGGTGAGTTCGTCTTCGAAGATCAAGCGCGAAGGATCTGTGCCCACATGCTGAAGAAAATGAAGAAGATCTTTGTATTCCATACCTAGGCCGGATCAGGACCGCTATATGCTGCTTAGGCTAGGAGAGCAGGGCGAAAAAACAGCGGGGGGTCGGGGGACTTTAGAGGATGAAGCTCTCCTAAACAGGATGTTACATGGGCCTATGATACAGTGAGATGGCTTTGTTTTCAATAAGACAGTCAAGGCACTTAGCAACTGGAGTGTTGGAGTACTGGAGTCTTGGAGTATTGGAAGGAGCAAAACATAAAGATTTTAAAGTCATACATCTCTCCATTACTCCACTACTTCATTACTCTATCACTCCAAGCGGATGGCCGGAAGAAGGAAAGACCTTTCAAGCCACCCATGGGTACAGGTAAAAGCTAAATCCTTTGCGCCTGGACTCCTCACTTGGCGGTAGCAAGCCTGCCTTTAGGATGAGTACTCGGGGAAAGTTTTACAGAGTTGGCTATTTGCCTTACTCGGGGGTCGTTATCGTCAGCGTAGCTGCTCAGGATCTGAACAACCCTGGGATGATCGATTTGTGATAAGGCCAAGGCTGCAGTGACGCGGACCTCAGTACTTTGTCGCTTACGGCGAAACAAGCCTTTTGGGGCCAGGAGCTTTGCCAGAGGATCAATGCTAGCTGCATCGCCAATAAGTCCTAAAGATTGGCAACAGGCCACAAGCAGATTTTCATTCTTGGCTGTTTGCAGCAAGGAAACCAGCTTGTCACTGGCATTAGTCGGTTTGAGTTTTCCCAAAAATTTAATGGCAGCAATTGCAACCTCCAGGTTACCATTCTCTATCTGTTCTAGAAGAAGCCTGCCCGCCTGATCATCACTCAATCTTTCGGCGAGCTGCAGAGCCGCCTGGCGTATCTGATCACTGTCATCAGTGAGGGCATAAGCAAGCTCCGTTCTGATGTCGCGAGTCACACTGTCGAGGATCTCGAGTATGCGAACCTTCTCCTCAGGGGTGGTCTGGAGTGTCAATTCACGTTTAAGTAATTTTGCCGCCTGAGGTCCCTGCTCCGCGAGGAGAGAGGCGGCCACCTGTCGAACTCTGAATTCCTCTTCGCTCTTGATCAGCTTGATCAGCAAGGGTAGTGTGGCTTTTCCTGCGCTCCCTAACAGTTGTGCGGCGTTCTGCCGCCGCGCGGGATCCCCGGAACGAAAGTCCTCCAGGATTAGCTGCTGTGCTTTTGGTTCCAGCGGTCTGAGGAGTATTTTCCCCAATAACTGCGCCTGCTCACTTCTCGCCTCAACAAGCTCCTGGTGTCGGCGATGGAGATGCAAGAGAATCTGGCTGGCAGGGGGATACTCACCAAACTGAAGCAGGATGGTGTTGAGTTGGTGAAGAAGACTGGCCAACTCTCTGAGAAGTATGGGATCATCTTCTCTAGAGAAAACCAGGAGGAGCAGACCCGCCATTATTTTTGCCAGCTGATTCTGCAGGCCTAAGTTGAGACCTTCCAGCATATCCTTTAGACGCTTTATTATCTTTTGGCGGCACGGTAATGGACCCTGCAGGTATTCCTGGAGAAACCGTTTTATTATCTCTTTGAGTCTTGCTTCTTCCCCTTTCAGCAAAAGATCGCTTACCCGAACCACCATTTTCGCTGCTAGATCATCAAAAGTCTCTCCTGGTACTGAAGCTTCCCTCTGCACTGCTCTTGCCGGCTGGGCCTTTAGCCTGACTCGCCGGGTCTCAACGGGAGTCATCCTAGCAGCTGAGACCCGCGCTTCGTAGAGACGCAGGTCGAAGAGAATACCCTTTAATCCCTTTTCTTTTGCCAATTTGGCCCAATAGTTACCATCCAACCCAGAGCTAGGAAGCTGTCCAAGGGAGCCAACAAATGTTTGCAGCTCATGGGAAGACAGGGTGGCCAGAAAGGTGATACTAGTCAGGGAAAGGGAGTCAAGGAATCTCAGAAAGGCCTGAGCCAGAGTTTCAAACTCTGAAATGTCGATCTTTTCCCCGTTTACCAGAAGAGAGTCCCCAACTCGTGCCAGGGTAAGAGCCGGCTTTCTGTCTAAAATACTTTTGAGGGATTGATGTAGTAGTTCTAAAGCGGCCGTGATTGCCTTGCTTTTCAGCGGGTAGAGTTTTATACTTCGCGCGGCATTAAGCAGGGTGCGGATAATCTCGGGTAATTCTTTGATATCGTGCTCATCCATACCCTGTTCGGCATCTTCCAGTTGGGCAGTGATGTCCACCGCAGACAAGCCATCCTCACCCTCAGCAAGCTGAGCAGTCTGTGCTTGACTGACCGAATCAGTGACCACCGTATAGCGGACCTGAGTCATCTCTATATTTACAATCTGCTGCTCCCCTAAAAAGCGTTGCCAGAAATGCTGGTCAATCATGTCGTGTTTAATGCGACCGAAGGCCTCGAGCAGTATTTGTAATTCCTTCTCGCTAAGGCCCTTTTTAAAAGTGATGCCTTTGAGTTCGAGCAGCTTCAGGTGATCTCTCGGCCGTATAGTAGACTGCCTCTGCCGGGTCGAATAATTTATTGTTGGAGTGGGTCTGCAGTTTTTCGTAGTTGCTGGCCTTTTCTTGATTGGTGGAACGTTTGAAGTGATAGGCCAGAGTGGCAGCAGAAGGGATGAGATGTCGCTCGAAGAGGACTTCCTGGTAGGTTCCCACCCGCTCGTGCAACTCTTGTTTGCGTTCATCGTTCATGGCACCGTAGGTGATGTCCAAAACCCTCTTACTCAAAAACCGGATGGTCTCATCATTAATCTGAAATTCAGAGCTCACTAAACCTTGGGTCACTGCCTGGTCGAGGAACGCTAGGACCTTTGCTTCCATTTCCTCAGAGCTTCCCGAGAGCATACTCAATGAGACCTTTTCGCCAAAGGTGGAAGCCTGATCCAGCAGTGATCTGCTTTCCTCATCTAAAGCGGCGATCTTGGCGCTCACGATCTGTTCGAGAGATTCGGGAAGGTAACCTTCTTCCAAGGGTTCAATCACCCACTGGTTGCCCACCAGGTTAATTTTTCTGTCCAATATCAGCTTGCGCACAATTTCGTTTAGGAATAGCGGATTTCCCTGGGTGATCCTGGCAATGTTGTTTTCAAAATTCTTGGGCAAATCTAACTGAGGGAAAACTCCTCTGAAGTGTTCGGCAACGTGGGCAGCGGTAAGTGGGGTTAGACGAACCTTGTGTATGTCCAAGTCTTTGCAATAGGAAGCATAAAAGCGTTCCAAGGGGAATGGGTCTCCCTCAGACTTGTCATGGTGAGTGTCTGTTGCAGTGGCACATATAAACAGGGGAAAACCACCATTCAGGATCAGCCTTCGCAAAAGAAGCAGGGTGGCCTCGTCAGCAAAATGGAGATCGTCAATCAGCAATATGGAGGGACGGGAATTGAGCACCTTGGGGATGAAATGTACCAGGGTGGAAAAAAGACCCTCGCGCTGAGCTTTTTCGCCGTCCCTGCTGGAGCTCTCGGATTCCGCAAACTGAGGAAGAATGTGGGAAAGATAGTAGATTTCCTTGGGATTAAGACTCTCAAAGATCTTGACGCCATTGTCGGGTAGCCGGTTGAATGTTTCAATTAGGATGTTGGTGGTTAAGTAGTAAGGACGAAAGAGTTCTTGGGCTACGCCGTTTACTTTAATCTGCCAATCTTTGCTTTCCGAGATATTTCTTTGGATTGTCTCGAGAAACTCGCTTTTCCCCAGGCCGGCTGCCCCCTCGACAATGAGAAACTGACTCTTACCTTCACTGAACATCCTTAGAGCCTCAGCTACGGTGGCGAGTTGAGCCTGGCGGCCGGCAATGGTCGCTTTATCAAGGTGGTAAAGGGCTGTTTTGTCCGAGACTTCATGGGGAGTTACCAGGCTGGCGTTGGTGAGTCGATTACGACCTGTTTTTTTGGAGAAATAAAGAGCCGTATCTGCTTTCTGAACGAGATCCCTACCAGTCTGGGCGTCTTCTGGTGCTGAGGCGACGCCAATACTTAAAGTTAGAGGAAATTCCTCCTCTGTCCCTTGCAACCGAACTGGTTTTTCATGGACCACCTCGACTAGACGTTCCCCAATTTGCAGAGCAGCCTGTTTTCCAGCTTTAGGCAGGAGTATGATGAACTCGTCGCCAGCATAACGGATTGGCAACCCCGCTTCACCGGCTACCTCCCGCAACCAGGTGGCCACCCAGATGAGAGCCTGATCTCCGGCCCCATGACCGTGGGTGTCGTTGATTTGTTTAAAATAGTCTATGTCAAGCATGATCAGCGACACCGGGTGGTTCTCCAGGGAATCCCAAGGGATTTTGTATTCGAAATAGTTGAGAAGAAAACGACGGTTATAGATACCGGTGAGTTCGTCTTCAAAGATCAGGCGCGAGGGATCCTTGCCCACATGTTGGAGAAAATAGAGTAAATCTTGATATGCCATACCGGTCCCTCAAGACTGTTGTTGAAACAGTAGCCTTCAATGCAGTGATAATGGCCTTTCAAGCCATATTTGCCTAGATGCAAGCCATATGCCAACAAGGAAGGGGTATTGAGTCGTGGCAGCTTGTCAGGGGTTCGATTGAGGAAGGGCCGACTTTATCGATCTTGCAGCAGGTGGTAGATCCCATCTTGATCCTTTTCCACTCTGAGACCGTAGGAGCGCACGATTTCAGCTAAAGGTCGACCCAAGAGGAAATCCAGCTCTTCCGGGTGACGATTCAGCTTTGTTGTGGCGAGACTTCTGATGGCCAGGTCCTGTCTTAGAATCTCCAACACCTGATCCAGCACGGTCATGTCCCCGGTGTTGTGCAACTGGATGAAAAGATGATTTAGTCTTTCAGGATTGCATCGTTCATCGTGGAGTTCCAGTAGTTCCATTAGATCTTGATCGTCTTTGACAATGTCGCGCCTGGTGAGCTTCTGTTCTCGCCAACGGCTCTCCAGTGCTTCTGGGTTCCAACATTGCTGGAAGCGGCATTGGCTCGGCCGGTTTTTATAAATATCGCAGCTTTTCTGGTCCTCCGAATAAAACCTGCAATAGCCTTGCTCTTGGTCTTCTTTGAACTTGATTAGCTCGCTCGGGAGGGTACCCAGTTTTCCTTCGACGTTCAAACTTACCGGTTCACCTCGCCTGAGGGTGTAGATCTGCCGGGTTGATATCAACCCCATGGCCAGAAGCTCGGCATCTTCAAGGTGGAGGGAAGGACTTCCTAACCGGCAACATTCCCCGCAACGAAGACAATATGGCCGGGTAGAGTATGCTATCTGGATGGCACGCTCCATCAGTTCATTCCACTTTTGTCTACGGACCGGGGGTTTCATCTCCTGCCAAGAGTTGTTTAGTTCGCGATAACCGGGCTCGCGCTTTACCAAAGGTATGACCTGATCATAATGACTCTCCACCTGGAGTTTTACCAGTATTTGCCTCAGTGCCAGCCGCACTTGAGCGATAAAGTCCTTGCGCTTGCCGGACTGAAAGAGATCTTGCAGACTTGCGGGGTCAAATTGACTTGACCGGCTCGAATGGTCTTCCATTAAGAATGACTTCTCTAAAAAAATCAATTTATCTCAAGAAAAGAAGATAGTTGCTCTCCGAAAATTAGCTTATCCGTAGTGCAGGAGCAGTGTCAACTCTAAGGCGGAGAGCATAGCGCATAGCGTTATTCCCTTTACACCAAGAGCCCGGCTATGGTGGCGGTGAGAAAAGCAGCCAAAGATCCCGAAATTATGGAGAGGATTCCTAGTCTTGCCAGATCATGACGTCTGCTTGGGGCCATACCCCCTATGCCGGCTATCATAATGCCGAGAGAGCCAAAATTGGCGAAGCCGCAGAGGGCATAAGTTGCTATGGTGAGAGAACGTTGACTCAGACTAATCGCACCACTGGCCAATCCCTTGGCCAGGTTCAGGTAAGCGACAAACTCATTCAACACTGTCTTTTGTCCCAGTAATGACCCCACCTGAACCGCTTCTTTCCAAGGGATCCCCATGAGAAAGGCAATGGGAGAGAAGAGCCAACCCAAAATGTTCTCGAGGCTAGTGTTGAACAAGCCGAAAAAACCATTGACCATGGCTACCAGAGCGATGAAAGCAATGAGCATAGCGGCCACAGAGATGGCCAAATGTACTCCGTCGATGGCGCCGCGAGCAGCGGCGTCAATAAAATTAACCTCCTGTCTCTCGTAGGCAATCTGGACTTTGCCGGCGGTGAGGGGAGCTTCCCCCTCGGGGATGATGATTTTGGCAATCACCACGGCGGCAGGTGCACTCATGAGGCTGGCCGAGAGAATATGGCCCGCCACTTGGGGAAAGTAAGGCTGAAGGATGCCGATGTATGCTGCCATCACACTGCCGGCGATAGTTGCCATGCCGGCGCTCATTACACAGAAAAGCTCCGATTCGGTCATCTTTTCCAGATAGGGTCGAACTAGAATGGGTGCTTCCACCATGCCGACGAACACATTGGCGGCAACACTGAGGGCTTCTGCCCCGGAAACCCCCAGTGTGCGAGTAAAGATGCGCGCCATTTGCCCTACCAACCATTGCAAGATGCCGAAATGATAAAGTATAGCCGAGAGTGAAGAAAAAAAGATGATCACCGGCAAAACTTGAAAGGCAAGGACAAAGCCGAATTTCTCAACCTTCATCAAATCACCGAAGACGAAGCTGGAGCCCGACTGGGTAAAGGCAATCAATTTCTCGGCACCCTGGCCTACCCATAAGAAAATCTTATGGCCGATCCGGGTGCGCAAAACCACAAGGGCAAAGATGAACTGAAGACCTATACCCGCCAGAATGATTTTGTATGAGAGCTTCCGCCGGTCTTTGGAGAAAACAAAGGCGATGAGCAGAAGTCCTGGAATGCCTAGTAAGGAAATCAACCTTTGCATAACCCTAATCCTTATGCTGTTGGGCACCACCAAGGGCACAAGGATGATTGTAAATTTCAGATTTTAGATTGCAGATTGGCAAGAGGAGGAACTGGAAGGTATTCCAATTTGCAGTCAACATTCTGAAATTTCAAAACTTTGTGTCCTTCGTGTTCTTCGTAGTCAGTCTGCCCTCAGGATGTCTTCAGCAGTTCAGCAGCCTGCAAACTCTGTCGCTGGATTTTGTCTCTAATGGCTCCATGAGCTGGTTTGGTCAATTGGGGGTCCTTTTTCATCAGAGTCAAAGCGGCTTGCCTTGCTGCCGCCAGTGTGTCTGCATGGCGGACTAGATTTGCCAGTTTCAGGTCAATGAAGCCAGCTTGCTGAACCCCAATGAGATCACCCGGGCCTCGTATACGCAAATCTGCTTCGGCGATCCGAAAACCATCGTTGCTTTGTTCCATGATGGCCAGCCTTTGCCTGGTCTCCAGGCCGCCCCCTTCGTGGATTAAGAGGCAGTAGGAATGGTGGCTGCCGCGCCCCACCCGGCCTCGTAACTGGTGAAGCTGAGAGAGGCCGAACCTCTCCGGATGTTCAATAACCATTACAGTGGCATCTACTACATCAATTCCCACCTCGATTACTGTGGTGGCAACCAGAAGCTGTATTTGTTTCCTGGCAAAAGCGGTCATGATCTTCTGTTTCTCTTCCCCAGCCATGCGGCCGTGCAGCATGGCTATAGGGATGTCAGGGAAGATCTCTTTTTGCAGATGCTCTGTCATGGTGGTGACATCTTTCAAATCCGACTTTTCAGATTCCTCCACCAAAGGATAGATAACGTAGGCTTGCCGGCCTCGAGCAAACTCCTGTCGCAGAAGCTCGTAAGCTTTCTTCCTTTGTTTGGTATCTATTAATTGGGTTTCTACAGGTTTTCTGCCGGGCGGGAGTTCATCAATAATTGAAACATCTAAATCGCCATACACGGTCATGGCCAAACTGCGCGGTATGGGGGTTGCAGTCATTACCAGTACGTGAGGACTTCCACCCTTTTGCCTGAGGGTCAACCGTTGGAGAACACCGAAGCGATGTTGTTCATCTATGATCACCAGGCCAAGTCGCTTAAAAGTGACGTGTTTTTGGATCAGTGCATGGGTGCCGATTACCAACCGAGCCCGACCGCTGGCAATAGCCTCTGTACTGGTCTGCTTTGCCTTGGACTTTAGCTTGGAAGTTAAGAGGACCAGGTCCACCCCAAGAGGTTCAGCAAAGGGTTTCAAATTGACAAAGTGTTGGTGGGCCAGAATCTCGGTGGGCGCCATTACCGCAGCCTGAAAGCCGTTGGAAATCACTATCAGTGCCGTAAGCAGGGCGACTACAGTCTTGCCGCAACCTACATCTCCCTGGATCAATCGATTCATGGGACGCTTCATTTGCCCGCTCGGCCCAGTAAATCTCGATCAAGGACCATGGGATGACCTGTTTCACGGGCCAATTCTTCCCGACTTCGAATAATCAGGAGTTCCAGGAAGAAGAGTTCTTCGAAAATCAGCCGGCGCAATCCAGGTGAGAGCTTTTCAGTTTTTGCAACTTCTGGGAACTCCTCCGGGAAGTGAACCTGGCGCAAAGCACTCTGCAAGTCAGGAAGTTGGAAGTATTGACGAACAGCGTCAGGCAAAGTCTCCACCACCTGGGGAATAAAGCGGTCTACCACCTCCTGCATAATGCGGCGATAGGTTTTAGGGGCAACTCCAGGTATGGGGCTGTAACGGGGCACTATCCCGCCACCATCTGCCTCAGTGGCCCCCTTTTCCTCCTCGATCTCCGGGTGATGAATCTCCAGCTGTCCGGCGAAGACACGGAGAGTACCACTCACCCGCACGCTACCTTTTGTGCGCTGAAAGCGTTGAATCAGCCAGCGGCCGTAGTGGAACCATTTGGCTTTTACCATGCCGGTGCCGTCGCTGAGGGTTACCTCATAGATTCTGCGACGACGATAGTGGATCTCCCTACCGCTTAAAACTGTGGCCACAAAACTGACGTAATCACCTGGGCGCAACCTGCTGATCGGCAGGCCGCCCCGCTGATCTAGATAGCCAAGGGGCAGATTGAAAAGAAGATCTTCTATGGTGATCAAGCCCTTGGCTTTGAGGAGTCGAGTCAATCGTGGCCCAACACCTTTGATCGCCTCGACCTGCTGCAGAGGTAATGAGTCAACAGTGGGAGTATCTGATTTCTGAGCGGGCATGTTTGGCCTAGTAATTGTTGTGCACAACAGGAATTTTGCCAAAGCAGTTACCACAAAGAAGGGTAAAGAGCAACTAAGGAGCAGGCAGCTGACAGCTTGCAGCTGGCAGCTGGTCATTTCTCAATTCCCATTGCTCATTTATCATCTGCCGCTCAGATGGATATTTTTCCGAAGGCATTTTCGAAGGAGTAATGAGAAATGCTAACTGAAAAATGTCACATTAGAAATCTGCCTAGGGCGCAGTGTTCGAGGCTGCCCGCTGTCTGCTGCGTACTGCCTGCTGGTCGCTGATCCTTAAGGATAGGTGCGGAGCTCTAAAATAAAGGAAGTTGTTTCTCTTTCGGGGGTTTCTTCTTTTTGCTAGCGGGGGGG
>JARRNM010000051.1:482-3421 GCA_037384945.1 Deltaproteobacteria bacterium | reverse complement strand
GGCTGGGATTTCTTTGATAAAGGGTGAAGGCTGGCAAGTTCGGTACTCCCCATAGAAGAACCGGCGATTGACCGTTGACATTATAAGAAGATGACGGGCTCTAGTCATGGCCACGTAAAAGAGGCGGCGCTCCTCCTGGAAGGCTTCCTGGTCTTGATTCTTGTGAAGCAGCGGCAGCAGATCTTGATCCAGGCCGCAAATGAAGACCACGGGAAACTCCAGACCCTTCGCTCCATGCAAGGTCATCATTGCCACCGCATCGGCCCGGGGGTCGAAGAAGTCACCAGCCCGCCACTGGGAGAGATCATCAAGGAAAGCCGGTAAAGTCTCGATTGCCGGTTTATCGCCATGGAGTCCAGCCAGGAGATGAAGCCACCCAAGGCTTTCTTGTGCTGAAGCTACCTGAGCAAAATACTGGCGCAGGCCCGTGTCCTCCCAGGCTTTTGCTAACAATTCAGCCAGTGGCAGCTCGACCATAAGGTTTTGCAGTGAAATAATGGTGCGTCTGAGAAGATCAGTAGCTGCCTGATAGCGCACGGGGAAGCCCTGATTTCTACTGGCCAGACGTAAAGCCTCCCAAGGACTGATCCCCTTGTCAAGCTCTCCCGCCAGCCACTGCCAGGCTTTGTCGCCAAGACCTCGGGGAGGGAGGTTAAAGATTAATTGGAGACTCTTGCTGCTGGAGGTGTCCACCGCATAGCTTAGGTAGGCGAGTAGTGCGTCTGCAGCTTGGGTTGCAAAGGGAGCTTTTTCTCCCACGAGCTGGAAAGGAATGCCGGCGCTGGAAAAAGCCTCAACCAGCTGGCGGCTTTGGGCATGGGTCCGGTAGAGAATGGCAAAGTCACTGAAGCTGTATTGACCTTCCTCCGGGGACTCTATGTCTTTATGCTGGTAGATCTGATAGTGACTGCTTCCGCCCACGAGCCTTTCAATTTCATCCACAATAAAACGAGCCTCTTCCTTGTCGTCTGCAAGTCGGGCTAGTCGGAGAGGTGAACCCGGATCACCTTCGCTCCAGAGTTTACAGGTAAAGGGGTTGGCATTATGAGAAATGACCTCAACTGCAGCCTCCAGAATACGCTGGCTGGAGCGATAATTTTGCTCCAGCTTTATCACTCGGGTTTCAGGAAAATCTTCCTGAAACCGCTGGAAAATGGTTAGATGGGAGCCACGGAAACTGTAGATGGCTTGGTCCGTATCCCCCACAACGCACAGATTACGGTGGGGTGCGGCTAGAAGTTGGAGCCAGCGGTATTGGGCCTCGTTGACGTCTTGAAATTCATCTACTAAAAGCATCCTGAATAGACTTTGGTGCCGGGCAAGGAGTTTCGGCTCTCTTTCCCAGCGAAGAACCAGCCTACTAATCAAATCGTCGAAATCCAGAAAATTATCCTTTTCCAAAGTGTGCTGATAAATCTGGTATACTGCGGCTAGTTGACTTTCATTGCCCCTGGCCAGATCGTCAGGGGAACGAAGCCTCCCTTTAGCCAAGGAGATTTTGCGGCTTATATCCAAGGGATGCCAATCGGGTCCTGAAAGGGAGAGCTTACTGAGGATCTCTTTTATGAGATCCAGCTGTTTGGCCTCAGGAAGGAGCTCCAGCTTTACTGTTGCCTCTGCACTCTCACGGAGGAGGGAGCCGGAAAGAGAGTGGAAGGTACCTATATGGACTTTTCCTATCCAAGAGGGTTGGGACCAGAAATTCTTGAGGCGGGTGGCCATTTCCACGGCAGCCTTGCGGCCAAAGGTCACCGCCATGATTTGGTCGGGTTCGACCAGCTCCTTCTCGATAAGATGAGCGAGACGACGAGTGAGTACTCCGGTCTTGCCAGTGCCTGCACCAGCAATGATCAGAAGAGGACCTTTGCCATGTTCAACGGCCAAACGCTGAGCTTCATTCAGTTGTTCTGCCATGGGCAACCCATTACCAAATTAAGAACAAGACCAAGAACCACAAAGAGCACGAAGGGGGGCAATTTTAGATTGTTGATGGTAGATTGCAGATTGGAAAATCTCCTAGTTCCCTCTTTTGTTAATCTACAATCTCAAAGCTAAAATCATCATTGTGTTCTTTATGGTGGAATATCAGTCGGCCACTGCTTGTATCAAAATAGGCCCAGCTGCCCGGAGATTTGTTCCCTTTCTTCGCTGGCGAAAACCCGGATAGGCTCAAGAGATCCAAATAAAGAGTGTTGACCTTCTTGGTGTTGATCCCCATGCGCTCCACCTCGGCGATTATCTCCATCAAAGGGATCATGGAACTGAAAGAACGGGCCTGGACCGGACGTCTCCCAACGGGATAATCAGCCAACTCTTCCACTCGGTGCATAACCCCCACTGTGACTTTGCTATTGCACTTGGGACAGCGGCCACGGTTGTTTCTAGTGTCCTCGGGAGTCATGCGCATGGAGCAGGCCCGATGGCCGTCATAGTGATATTTCCCTTCCTGAGGAAAGAATTCCAGGGTGCCCAGGAAGGAGGGGCTGTCCGGTTCTCTGATGGCCGAGATGATTGAGGGATAGGAGAGATCAGAGTCAAATAAATTCGCCTCCCGCATGAGCTTAGCTGGAGAGTGGGCGTCGGAGTTGGAAATAAGCCGGAAACCGTCCAAGGATGACAGTCTCCAGTTCATGGCAGGATCAGAAGAAAGGCCGGTCTCAATTGCCGGAATCAGCGGGGTCAGTTCCTCGAAACATTCTTCCAGGCTGTCGAAACCCGACTTGGCCCCCAGCACAGAAAAGTGTGGGGTCCAGGCGTGGGCAGGAACGAGAACGGCCGCATCTGAGATCTCTTTAACTATCTTTAGTAATTCTTTAGCATCCAGACCCAGGATGGGGCGTCCATCTGAGCGAATGTTGCCAATGCGAGCCAGCGCTCCTTGCATTCTCCTGGCAGTCTCTACATCCGGCAAAAAGATTAAATTGTGAACCTTACGGGTA
>JARRNM010000051.1:0-458 GCA_037384945.1 Deltaproteobacteria bacterium | reverse complement strand
GTGCCCGGCAACTATTCGGTACTGTCTAATCTACAGGTATGGCCAGGTCCGGTGGGAGTTGGTATAGTCCTGGTACAGCAGGTTGGAGCTTTTGTTGAAGTTCGGTCAGCCAGCCAGGATGGATGCAATCGCCGGTTCCCACCACCGTTATACCTTTGAGTTGAGCCCACCGGTGCAGATTCTCGGGTTCCATGGCGCTGCTGGTGGCCACCGAGTAATGAGAGTGAATATGAAGATCAGCTAGAAACCGCACAGGTATCTGAATCCTACTAGTTGTGCTAACGGTTCTAAGGAGGGCGCTGAACAAGTAGAGGGCGGCACCGCCGCCCTAATTATGAGGCTCAAGAGATCCAAATAAAGAGTGTTGACCTTCTTGGTGTTGATCCCCATGCGCTCCACCTCGGCGATTATCTCCATCAAAGGGATCATGGAACTGAAAGAACGGGCCTGGACCGGAC
>JARRNM010000050.1:0-25449 GCA_037384945.1 Deltaproteobacteria bacterium | reverse complement strand
CCCGAGTGAGTGCTTCAATGATAATACTCGAACCAATTACCAGCATGACATCGGCCCACTCAGACAACTCCACTGAAGAGATATCGGAGACATTGGCCAGGGGAGAGTTGTCGTAGATGTGCGCCTCCCTGCCGGTTCTCGTGTGCGGTTTGACCACCACCTCAATTCCGTCAAGTTCGGATAACATGTCAAAGGTGCTGAGCATTCTTTGGACATCAATTCTGTATTCCGGTCTCGTGGTCATGAAGACCACTTTCAGTTTTTCTCCGGACCCACGATCGGACTTCAACATTCTCGGAATTATCTCGCTGTACTGCGACATCCACTCATCACAGTACCTGGCACTTCCGAGAACGAAGATCTTCTCTCCCTCGACACCGAAACCAGTCAGAACCTCCTTGCGTAACTTGTTTTGTACAACTATATAATCGTAGCGGTGGAATTTATCATATCTCGTATCCGCGGTGGATCCTGCCTTCACCAAATCATTGGTATACAAATATATCCCATGGGGTAACGCCAGTGTGGCTACTGACATTTCCTCTGCTGCCCTGAGAAGGCTGCTGACTATATATTGCGTGGGTTGCACATGGTCAAAACATAAGGCTTGAGCGCCCGACTGCTCCAGAATTCTGCGAGCCCAATTTCTGCCGTAGAATCTCTTCCTGGTCAGCTTAAATAGTCTGGACCCTGTTTGTTGAGCCAGCTGCCCGAATATTTTGCGGAAAGCTACGAGGCTTGTCTGAGCGACGGAATTCCACTTTCTCCCAATAGCAAAACTCTTTAAAAAGAGAAAACGCAGAAGCCGATGGAGCAAACCCAACTCATGGTCAAAATCGTTGTAGATAAAGTCGACTTTAACCCCCAGATCTTTCAGGAAATTGAGACGATAATCATTATCAATATCGTAGTCAGGACTGATGCAATAAACGGCGACAGGACAATTATCCCGGCTCATTTTCCACACAACTGGTGTCATATGATCTATATCATTAAAAGCTCGCACGAAGAACAAGTACATTCTTACATTTCCTTCTTTGGCTGTTTTGCTGATGAACGCAAACAATACAAAAATCTATGCAGAAACTTTGGAGAGTTTAGCGCTTTTCTGGGCGGCCAAGTTCTCCTGAAGGCTTCTGCATTGAAGGATTACGGGCTGCTTTGAATGATCCCGGTTATTTTTTGCGCCAATTTATCTTTTCGCCCGCATTTTGTCAACGGTGACATCTTGTTCGAGAGAACACCTCTCAAGTAATGGGTGCTTGACAGAAAATCTTGCTTCAGGCTAGTATTCCATCTCCTTGGAAAGAAAGATTAGGCTGTCACAGGAACGTCGAGGTCCTATCTGGGACCATACAAAATTACCTCTTACGACTGCATAGTGAGCAGGCGAATTGGCAGAGGCTTATGGGAGGTCACGGGACCGCATGAATACAGTGAGGGCTACACTCCTCATGCCAGTTGAGAATCAGGTGCGCGAGCTTGATTCCAAGGTCCTGCTCGCCTGCATTGCCGCCAAGCATGGCTTTTCCTCGGTCATCGGCTTTCGCCGGGAGATACACTTTTACATTTCCTCTCTCCCCCCGTCCATCTATCTCTCCAAGAGCATGACGGCCTCCAGTGACCTTGTGTTCCGAATTATGCGAAATCTGGGTCATAAAATCGTAGCATGGGATGAGGAAGCCCTGGTACACTTGCCCTCCGAGACCTACTATTCCCGCCGACTATCTTCCGTGGCTATGGCCATGGTATCCCACATGTTCGCTTGGGGTAATGACAACGCCGAGCTCTGGCGCCACTATCCGCAAATTCCCAACGGTGCAGAAATCCATATCACCGGAAATCCCCGTAATGATCTACTGCGACCCGAAATCCGTCCTTACTATGATAAAACCGTTGCAGAGATTCGCAAGGAATACGGAGATTTTATTCTGATCAACACCAATTTCAATCACGTGAATGCCTTTTATCCGGGGCTGAATCTGATAGTACCGCCGGATAAACCGGGGGGACAGTCCGAGTTTGGTCGGGCGGCGAAAGGGATGAGCCGGGAGTATGCCGAAGGGCTGCGAGACCTTAAACAGGGGGTCTTCAAGAGATTTCAAAAACTTATCCCTACTCTAGAAAAAGAGTTCCCCGAACACAACATTGTTGTCCGCCCTCACCCCACAGAGAATCAAGAAATTTATCGCCACATCGCTGCCCAGTGTAATCGAGTGTGGGTGACCAATGAGGGCAACGTGGTTCCCTGGCTCATGGCCACAAAGGCGGTCATCCATAATGGCTGCACCACCGGTGTCGAGGCCTACGCCATGGGGGTGCCGGCTATTTCCTACAGAGCGGTGGTTGATGAAAACTACGACTACGGCTTCTATCGCTTGCCTAATCTGCTGAGCTACCAGTGCTTCGACTTCGAAGAGTTGCAGTTTACCTTAGGGCAGATTCTTTCCGGGGACCTGGGGCCGGCTGCTGGAGATGAACGCAAGGCGGTGGCTAACGAGTATCTGGCTGCCCTCCATGGCCCTCTGGCCTGTGAGCGCATCGTGGACATTTGTAATAACATGGTAGATGGGCAGGACAAAATCTCGAGACCACCCTTACACCGTTGGTTGAAGGGCTATTGCCTGGCAAGTATGCGTACTCTGAAAAGAAAATTCAAGGCGCGCCTTCCCCGAGCCCGTAATAAACCGGAGTTTCACCGCCATCGCTATCCTGAGGTTTCCCTTGAGGATATGGGTGAACGAATAGCAAGGTTTCAGCTAGTGCTGGGCGATTCTGGAGAACTTAAGTTGAAAAAGGTATTGGGTCAGTTTTTTCTGATCAGTCCCTGAAGTAATCCGGGAGGAATTCACCCTTGACACGGGTGGTTACTTTATCTTACATTTCGCGGCTCTGATAGAAAATAAATGCCACTGATCCTGGTCGGCAGATCGTTCTCACCCTTGCCGCAGCTCAGATGGAGCCGTTAATATTCTGCTTTTACTAGTTTTGGAGAATGAGCATGAAAATTTTTATATTAGGACGTGGAAAGACGGGAACCACCGCAATCTTGTACAAAGTAGCCGCCGGGTTACCCAATTGCCAAGCCTTTTCCGGAGGAGACGTGGGCAAACATTTGGGGAACTATGAGAACGCTGTCTATAAACAGACTTACAGTGAACGCAAAGGTAGAACCTTGGCAGCCTACAGGGATCATGCTGCTAAGACAGATTATGATCGCAAAATCTGGATGGCCCGAGACCCCCGGGATGCAGCAGTCAGTCGAATGCTCTTCAGATGGCACAAGGGTAACTGGGGGCAATGGAAGCTATACCAAAGACATCTGGAGCTGGTCCGGAAAAAAGAACAGGAGCCAAAATCCATCCCTTTTCACCTGCTCTTTGGTTACATCGGGGAGGATGGCAGACCTTTGACCGCCGATGAATTGGTGGAAATGGAAAGAGGACGTTACCAGCAAATGAGCGATTTTGCCGAATCTCTGGGAAGCGACTGGTTCATTTTTAAGTACGAAGATATGATCGATAAAAACTACGACGGGTTGAATAAATATCTCGGATTCGACCTAGTAGATGAAGCTGAAATTCCGACGACCACCAAGAAATCCAAAGTGGTCAGGAAAAAAGCTTACGGTGATTGGCGTCACTGGTATACTGAGGAGGACGTAGATCTTTTCAAGCCTGCTTACTTGCCTTACATGGAGACCATGGGCTACGACTGCGACGACTGGGCCCTGAGTCCAAACCCGGTAATTGAGCCCCAGTACTCATCCATGTACATGGAAGGCTTAATTCGTAAGCACACTCAATATGTTATCCGCAGTATTAAGAACTTTGTGTTGAGGCCTTTTGTAAAATCTGGTTAGTGTCCATCCGAAAACTCCACTTTGCAATTTTGAGTCCTTCGGCTCACTCAGGATAAGCCCTGCGAAGAATCTCCCGACGAACCAATAGCCAGGAGATTCTTCGACGTCCCGCCGTTTGCGGGACTCCTCAGAATGACAACAGAGAAACAAGCTTCCGGATGAACACTAACTAATCAACTCTCATTCAAATCTGACCGCTTCCTCGACTGCCAGTGAATAGTTCTCATTGGCCGCTCCCTCGATACCACCTAACTGCTGTCCTGCTGATGTTCTCGCTTTGGAGAGAGTTCCATCCACAATACCATGATCTTCTGTAGTGGACCTCGTATCCACCTTAAGGGGAAATCTATTGAAGGTCGGCACCAAGAGAATATCATCAAACTCAATACTCAGGAAATCTGCCAAATAACGCATAACCGGCTCAGTCTTGCTCAGCAAATCTTCGAACTTGATAAGACAAACCCTATCTCCGTATTTCTCTTTATTCCAAAGCATGGCTTGGGTGCACTCATTCCACCGCTCTAGTGACACCCTCACATCATCATATTTCTCGGGCCAGTGTATCCTGGCAAAGGGCAGCCAATCTTGGGGGGCCCTGATTAGTGAAATCAACCGTCCGTCTGGATAAGTCTCGAAAAATAACTCCATATTCTCTTTAATTATTGCCAGCCTCGGGCTGTAAGCTGTAATAAACTTCTTCTGCCCGCTGTAGTTCTGATTGTTGAGCCAGGCACCGAAGTAGGAAGTCAGGTAACCGTCAAATACATGGCGCGTTGTTATCGATTGCGCTGAATTCATATAGTCCAAGAAAATCTTTCTCTGCAAAGGAGGAATAAAGACAAAAGGGAATGTCTCCTTGTCTCCTTTCCCCGTCACATAGCCGTGTTGGTTGTATTTGCTGACTACATCTTCAAAAAGGAGTCCAAACCAGTTCTCGGGACGATCGTTGAGATCTACTTTGGGCCAGTGGTCTTTTTCCGGGTAGCCAATGATCAACTCGTGAGGATGAGTGTGGAGCTCTGAATGCCCATCAAAAAGCTGGTTCAGAAAAGATCCGCCCGAACCTTGAATCTGAGAAATCAGTACAAGTGGCGAAGTCACCGGCAGAACATGCTGCAGACATATGCGACTGAGGTCTTCTGGATGCAACGCGCTTTCATTAGCTTCCTTTCTGAACATCCATATTCTGTATCTGATCTTGACGTATTTACCTATAAAGTAACTTATGACTCTTTCACCGAGCCCTTGTTTCAGATCTTCTTCTTTTTCCCAGTATTGAGAATTCACCCAAAGTTCCTTAGATTCAATCAGATAAAATCTGGTTATCCTGGCCAGATCAAATCTCATTGGGTTTGCCGGTCCAAGAGGTGTAAGGCATGAAACCTACGGCGCAAGGCCTAAGGAGACGACAAGTTTTGTTTGATTATTTTTGCCTTGTGCCCTGCCTGCCCTGTGGAATTCCTGCTTCGCAGGACCCGCCGAAGGCGGGCTGCCACAGGGTGAACCTTACGCCTTGAGCCCTGCCCTTGAGGGGCAGGCCAAAGCCAAGTCCTCAGATTCCGGATACTCTACCGTCCGCTCAAACTGTTGGCATTTTCAGTGAACGGAACAGTTAGTAATGAACTGAACGTAGTCAGTCAGTACGTCCCTATTGTTTTGTCCGCCGTAAACAACTTCTGATAGAAATCTATTTACATTCTCATCCCCATATGGCACCTCCATACTTTTCTTTCTCAATGACTGTAATGCTTGCTCGAGCTCACCCTCGTTATGTATTGTCCAGCACGCACCACATTCTTCGAACAACATTGTATTTGCATGGAGATATTTAAGGTAAAGAGCAGGTTTGCCTTGCATGAGTGCCTCGGTGATGACGCTGGAACCAATAATCAGTACTACGTCTGCCCACTCGCATAACTCTGGAGTAAGTACATGGGATACATTAGGTAGCTGCATGTCATCAAAAAGGTGGGCCTCCCTGCCAACACGGGTATGAGGCTTAACCACGGCTTCAATCCCCCTCAGACCTGCCAATAGGTCAATGGTATTGTGCATCCTCTCCACATCAATTTTGCACCGCGGTTTCGACGGCATGAAGACTACTCTTAGGCTCTCTGTATCCCTGCCAGTTGATTCAATTACCCTTGGCAATATTTTTTTGTTTTGCCCTATCCACTCACCACAAAATCTGGCACTTCCCAACACGATAATCTTTTCTCTAGCGATGCCGGAACTGACCAGAACGTCCTGGCGTAAGTGGTTTTGAACAATTACATAATCAAATCGATTAAACTTATAAAATCTCTGCCCTGGCGAGAATCGGGCCTTATTGAATTTATTGGTATACAGGTAGACTCCATGAGGAAGGGCCAGAGTCGGTATAGATTTCTCCTTAGCTGCCTTCAGAAGCACGTTAACCACATACCGGTTTGGCAGTATATGGTCGAAACACAAAGCTTGTGCCTCACTTCGCTCTAGAACATAATGAGCCCAATGTGTTTGGTAAAATCCTATCCTCGTTAACTCGTATACTATGCGGCCAAGTATTCCGGCCGTTATTTGACTCAGAGGTGAGAAAGGAGAATTTTTCTTGTGGCCACGAGCAGCAGATTTCTTGCGGTCGGCAGAAAACAATTGAAAAAGATGACGCATGGCATGATGAGGTGCATGCAATTTTTGGTCAAAGGCTTTATAGATAGAGTCGACTATAACTCCTTGTTCTTTCAGGAAATTAAGCCGATAATCAGCATAAATGTCGTATTTGGGATTTATACAGTAGACAGCGACAGGATAATTCTCTTGTTTCATTTTCCATACTACGGGTGTGATATGATCTATATCATTGAAGTGTCTTACGCAAAAAAGGTACATGAGCCATGTCCCTATTTCACCATTCTTGGCTACGCTCAGATAATACAAGGCGATATACTAAGGGATTCTAACTACCGAGAACACGGAGTAGCGAAACTAACGCCAAATTCTTAATCCTAAATCCTTGCCCTGTAGAATCCCGCCCCCGGCGACTCCGCCTAGCGCAATTCCACGAAACGGGCAAGAAACAAATCCGAATTCTTCACCCTGTGGAATCCTCCGTAGGAGGGCCGCCCACTGGCGGCATTCCACAGGGCAGGTTCTCCAATGTTTCAAACAAAGTCGAATCAATAGACAATTTAGAAGTCTTGGTCATTTCTTCACTAGAAGCGCGTAGCCAAATTTAGTACTTGCCCATAAATATCCTTGGAAGTATTCTCGATGAATTCTAGTTCATCCCTAGTAAGTGTCTTGTATCTTTGAAGTGTACTATTAATAATACCGTCTTTGTCTGCTTCAAAACTTGTGTTAGCCCTTATTGGATATTTATTAAAAGTAGGTTCCAACAAGATATCTTCAAATTTTATATCAAGAAATTTCGCTAGGTAACCCATCACTGATTCCGTTTGGCTGATCAGATCTTCAAATGTGAGGATGCAGACGCGATCTCCATATCGGTCTTTGTTTCGCAACATTGCCTGGGCATTCTTTTTCCACAAGTCCATCCCCTCCCGAATGCCCCGGCAAACTGTCGGTTTGTGCCTGATCGCTGAAGGGTACCAGTTTTTCGGATCCCTGATAAGGGAAATCAATTTGCCGTCGGGATATATTCCGAACAACGATTCCATATTAGCCTTGGTCATCGCCAGCCTTGCCGTGAAGGCTGTAACGAATCTCTTTTTGCCGTAACTGTTTTGATTGTTGAGCCAGGCGCCAAAGTAAGAGGTCATGTAACCGTCGAATACATCTCTGAGTGTCGGCGAATCTATTGAACTCAAGTAATTCAAAAATATTTCCCCCTGCAGAGAGATTATCACTGAGATCTATTTGGGGCCATGTATACTTGGTTGGATAGCCAATCTTCAATTCATGAGGATGAGCATGGAGTTCCGAATGACCATCAAAAAGTTGGCTCAGTAAGGTACCCCCGGAACGTTGGACTTGAGAAATCAAAACAAGAGGACAAGTCACAGGCCGGATATGTTGAACACATCCCTGGTATAGAGCCTCCAGATAGATTCTACTCTGGCTGAATTCCTGAGACCAATTTTTTCCGCCCATGGCATTGGGGTGATCCCCTGTCCAACCTTTAGTGTCGCCAAAGTTGATAATACCCATACTCTTTCCAAAATTAGATGAAGTTAGACCCTACGCAATTTCGCGCCTAACCTAACGTCTTCCCTTCATTTTGTCAATGCCAACGTCTTTATTGCGTGTCCGGAAATGAGCTTCAACTCATGGATGTATCCTTAACCACCGTTGACAGTCAGAGCGAAGCTAACAGATGGTCCTTGACAGCGAATCTTCCGCCAGGCTAGTATTCTTCTTCCTTCGAAATAAACAAGGAGGCAGCAAGAGGGCTTTCGAGATCTTATATCGGGCTATTTGCAACTACCTCTTCCAGTTGCCGATCGAGCAGGGGAATTTCAAGCAGTTGCTGGGAGGTCGAGGGAGAAGGTGAATACAAGTAAACTTACACTTTTAATGCCGGTTGAAAATCAGGTACGGGAGCTTGATTCGAAGCTCTTGCTCGCCTGTATTGCAGCGAAACGGGGCTTCTCTTCGGTGATTGGGCCCCGCCGTGAAATGCATATTCAGATAACTGCCTTTCCCAGATCCATCTACCTTGCCAAGAGCATCCCTGTCCAGCGCAACATCATATTCAAGATCATGCGCAAGCTCGGCCATAAAATCGTGGCCTGGGATGAAGAAGCACTGGTCCATCCCCAGGCAGAGACCTACTATAGGCGTCGAGTCTGTCCTCAGGGGATAAGATATGTGTCCCATCTCTTCGCTTGGGGTGAAGATAACGCGGAGTTGTGGCGGAACTACCCGGAGCTACCTGGGGGAACTCCGATTCACGTTACCGGGAACCCCCGTGGTGATCTGCTACGACATGAAATGCACGATATCTACCAGGGTGATGTCAAAAATCTCCGCAATATTTACGGCGACTTTATTCTCGTCAATACCAACTTTAATCACGTAAATGCCTTTTCCCCAGACCTCAATCTCTTTCGGCCAGCCAGAAAACCCGGAGAGGAGCCCAAGTTCGGCCGAGCTGCAAAGGGCATGAGCCGTGAGTACGCCGAAGGATTGAGTAATCACAAGCAGGCCATCTTCCAAGAGTTCCAGCGAATCATTCCTGCCCTTGATAAAGCATTCCCGCAATGCACCATTGTTGTCCGGCCCCATCCCACAGAAAACCAGGAAGTTTATCGTACTGTTGCCTCACAGTGCGAACGGGTTAGGGTAACCAACGAAGGCAACGTCGTCCCTTGGATTTTGGCCTCTCAGGCAGTCATCCACAACGGCTGTACCACTGGAGTGGAGGCCTACGTTCTGGGGGTACCTGCCCTTTCCTACAGACCCACAGTGAATGACTATTATGACTTAGGCTTTTATCGTTTACCAAATTTGCTCAGTTATCAGTGCTTCGATTTAGCGGAGTTGCAGACGAAGCTAGCAGACATTCTGGCCGGCAGACTGACACCTGCCAATGGGAGAGAGACTGACAGCCTCATAAACCAATATCTGGCAGCACTGAATGGCCCTCTAGCCTGTGAGCGCATGATCGATGTCCTCGAGGAAGTCGTGCAGGGCAACGACGAATTGCCAAGGCCTCCCGTGGGTGACCGTTTAGCAGGCCGGTCACTGTCGGCCATCCGCACCCTGATAAAGCGTGGCAAGGAACACATTCCAGGTTCACATAATCGTCCCGAGTTTCAGCGCCACCGTTACCCTGGAATCTCCCTGGAGGGTATTCGCGCGCGACTGTCACGATTTCAGCAGGTGCTGGGCGACAGCAGAGAGTTGAAAGTGGGGCAGAGATCCCAACAGTTCTTCGAGATCAGTGGTTGACCGAAGGTTAGTGCTCTGCTGCACCGTTATTCATGCCGTCCAGTCGCCCCTGGCCAAAGGCCCCGGATTATCGAAGCGAAAGGAACTGAAAACCAATCCTTTGACGAGCCTTTGTCCCAGCAACCGGTTTTCTTCTTCCCCAGACCGTTGCTCCCACTGACGGGCCACATACAAATCCACCGGTCGACCCCTGAAAACAGGCTCATAAACAGAGTTGAGATGGTCCAAAAGAGGGGGCATATTATTACCGTCAAGGTAGTTTTGCAGGTAACCGTAACCCCGATGCATGGGCCATAGCTGGTGCCACATGGATGGACACTGACAGGAGTTCTGATTGATCACCAGTTCATCTATAATCCCTCGCTTCACCCAATGACGCCAGTAAAGAGTGGTATTTCCCATAGGCGGTCCGAGGACGTCGCCCCTTGGCCCCCCCACTGCAAGCCGCACCCCCATGCGATTGAGTCTGTGGCGCAGCTCTGATAAAAACGTAGTGAGATATTCCCCAAGTAAATCTCGCCACCCTTGCAGGTCGAAGTCTTCGATACATATATCTCGCCCATGGCGCGTAAAATAATCTTGCCTCACAGGCTCGTTGAAGCCAAATTGGTCGGCAAAATCAGCGGGGCGCGACTGAGAACGAAGACAGACAAAAAGGCCATCGAATTCTGTATCTTGCAGGAGATCCGTAAAGCGACTGCAGAAATGGCTGCGCACTTGAGGATAAGCCAGACAGAGCACTCCCCATTGTTGCTGCCGGCCACAACGATCAGTGAGGGCATATTCAGGGTTTTGGCGGCTGAATTTGCTTTGCCAGCTAATATGCTGGAGATGCATGGCATTATGGTAGCTCTTTTCGCGGACTCTTTTCGGCGCTAGTGGCCAGCCTTCATCAAAGAGGGAAACGTAAAGATATGCCTCCATTTCAAGACTATGGGCCAGATGGGGCACAACCTGAAACAAGTTCCAGTCAAGAGTGCGGTCCTGGTGTCGCAGTGGATGTCGTCGTCCTCGGGCCGCGTAATAATGACCTTGAATGTGGGTACGGGTAAGCCTCCAGTGCACCTTGGCAGCATTTAGATCATCCTTCCACCGTTCCATTCGTCTTTTAAGCATGTCCGGGCTGGCGAGACGGCCATCGCCCTCACCGAAGGTCAAGTGATCACCCCAGGAGACACTTGCAATATTGCCCTGTTCCATTCTCATCCTTTCAGGTCTCACCTGTCTGCTATAATCGCCCTGAGACCGGACTGGGATAAAATCCGCAAGTAGATGATTTCCTATCGAGATATCTAGAGATGATTATCAATACTGACAGGGTACATACGGTGTTGACTCTGATGCCGGACAAACATTTAGGAAACCTTGTCGTTTCTCTTCCGGCCATCGATGCATTGATTAAACACTTTCACAGGAAAGAATTCTATCTCATAATTGATGATGCATACCGGGAAATTATCGAAAGCCTAATAAGCGAGGAAAATATAAGGTTTTACCCGCGAGAGCAGTCTAACACGGGTAGTTACCCCAGACGAGCATTATCCCATATTGAGTTCATGCGTAATATCAGAAAAATACACCCAGATATTGCCATCGACTTACAAGGGGGACACACTTCTTCCTTAATTGCTCTTTTTTCTGGAGCTTCCACCCGTGTGGCCAGATCTACTGCTAACAGACCGTATGCTTACAACGTTAGAGTCGACTTGGCGAAGGGGAAACACAAGGCTTACAGCTATATTGAGGTGGCTGCGGCGGTGGGAGCTTCAGTTTGTGAAAATGTTTATCGGCTGCAAGCGACAAGAGCTAGAAGGGTATCATTAGAAAACAAGCTTAGGAATAACGGTCTGGTATCAGCAAGACGCATTGTTTGTGTCCATCCAGGTGTTGGAAGATTACAAAAGCTATGGACGGTCTCGGGATTTGCCACCGTTGCAGACTGGCTGGCTGCCAGAGACTACCAAGTCGTTTTCGTTGGTGGCTCCGGTGAATTAGCTAGGACCAATGAGCTTATCTCTCTCCTGAGTCATCGAACCCACAACCTCGTGGGAAGCCTCTCTCTCGGCGAATTGATGGCTCTCTTTGAAATGAGCTCACTCTTTCTGGGAAATGACGGTGGCCCAATGCATCTGGCCGCGGCCATGGGAACGCCCATTGTTGCTATGTTTGGCTTTGCTGATGAGAGCAGATGGGGACCACGTTGCGAGGAATCGATTGTTCTCCGGGGGCAGGAAAGGTGTCAGGATTGCAGCAGAAAAGATTGTCAAGACCCTGTATGTATCAATACCCTCTCGCCCGAGACGGTAAAAAGTGCCATCGAAACACTTATTGAGAAAGAATCGCCATAGCGGCTATAAGTAGTTCCTTGTGCTCTACCTCCTTCTTCCTGCGTCTCCTCCGCTTCCCGTCTCCCCGTGGCATTATAATCTGCTATCTTCTAACCTCTCTTCCCTGTAGTCCCGGTTCTGTCCTCTGTCATACGTTCTCTAGCCCCATCACCTCCATATACTGTCCGACCATGGCCGAGACCATTTTTTCCGTGGTAAATTGCTCCAAAACTCTCTGCCTCGATGCCTTCCCAACTTCATTTCGCTTCACCTCATCCATACTGCGGAGCTGCTCCATAGCTACAGACAATTCATGCACAGATGATGGAGAGACCATCACACCCAGGCCGGGACTATTTAGAATTTCCGGTACTCCTCCAACCCGAGAAGCGATAACCGGAATTCCAGTTGCCATAGCTTCCAAAAGAGCTCCAGGCAGTCCCTCAGCGATGGATGGTAATACAAACCCATCGTATGCGCGCATTATTTCAGGGATATCGGTCCTGAATCCAAGAAAAACCACACGCTCGTGGATATCTAAATCCCTTGCCAGCACTTTCAACTCGGACTCCAACCGTCCTGCTCCAGCCAAAATCAGCCAAGATTCAGGATATTTTTCATAAACTTTAGCAAAAGCCTTCAATAATACTTTCTGGCCTTTTGTTTCCACCAACCTGCCAACCGTACCATAGACAAAACCCTCCTTACCTGGAAGACCTAGCCGGGTTTTTGCCTGTTTCCGGGTAAGCCCAGAATTAACAAAGGGTTCAACATTTATCCCATTGTATACGGTTACAACCTTTTTACTGACAGATATAGAATTGCTCTTCACTATATCCTCACGGACCCCATCTGATACTGCAATGATGCAGGCAATTCGTTTGAACAGTGCCCTATTGAGGAGCCTGCGCCTGAAGTTGCGGGTGCGATTTAATCCCCGCACGTGACTGATCACTCTCGCCCGGTTACCCCCTAGCAAAGCAGCCAAGGTTCCATAGACTGTCGGCTTGTGCCGCTGACAGTGAACAATATCGATCTTTCGTTCTTTGATGATCCGGGCGATTTTAAATACTACTGCAGGCTGGAAACCCCTTTTGCTTGTTGCGGCGCTATTCAGGGTGATTACCTTGTGTCCCCATGCTGCGAATTCGGTGTGCTTATCATTATCTCCTCGCAGATAGCAGATAACCTGAGAAAACATATTACTTTCCAAGCCAAACACTAGATTTTCGAGTGGACGGATTCTCTTGTCTTTGTCCGACAATATATGAAGAATTCTCGTCTGCATCTCGAACCCCATATAGAGGCTGTCCGCCAACCCAACCACGGCCTGCTATTGTCATTCTGAGTCCTTCGGCAGGACCTGTCGACGAGGAGTTCGACTGAGGCTCACTCGAAGTCCTCAGGTCGAGTCGCTCAGGATAAACTCCGCGAAGAATCTCATCTTCTCAAGTGCTTACACCTTCGAGACTCTTCGGCTTACGGTTCAAAATGACGTTGTCGGACAGCCTCTATAATGATCTTTAGCCTCCTAGATCATCAACAACCCCCGCAATGCCGAATTTAAGCTAAATCTACAGCACCAATCGGTGCGCATCCTCGGAGGGTATCTCTACTTGGCCATGAGATAAGTTACTGGACAGTTCGCTAGCTCCGACAAGGGCAACAGGGAACCACAAAAAGAGCCAGAATGGCTGTGGGTGATGTATGACCATGTTGCCGTTTGAAACCATGGTAAGTACGCCGTAGAGAGTCATTGAAGCCAACGCCAGACTTCTCCTATGCCCTAAGGGATTAAAACTCTGCCATAAAGCAGAGAATAATGCTGCAAGCAAAATCAATAATCCAGTTATCCCACCATAAAATAGCGTTCCCATGTAGACGCTGTGGGGGTGAATGAACACGAATCCATTAGGCATAACTAGCCGGACCTCAGCATTGAGCCCGTGGCCAAACCATGGAGCCTTCTCTATCTGCACAAGGAGTTGTTTCCACATCTCGATACGATAGAGGAGTCCTTGTTTATGAAATATCGCTCTGGAAAATTCAGGGAAAGCAATTATAAGAACTGAAAACCCAACAGAAAGAAGCACCAGAAGAACTGATAGTTTTTTGAGATAATTATTCTCTTCTACTCCATGGAACAGCCACGCCGATAATAGCCAGGTGAATATAGTAACCGCCAAAGCAATGAGGGTGGTCCGGCTTTGAGCCAGCAGGACATAAGATAAGTTTACCAGCACCATCCCCGCATAAAGAAATTGGGCTTTCATGGTGCGCTGCTGCAGAAGTAGATAAATAGACGCTATGGTCACAAAGCCGTATTGAGAAGCTGCCCTGGACGGAGAGGAAAGTAGCCCATAACCCCAGAGGGTGCCGAAGATCGAATGTTTAGAATAATAAAATAACGCATTGCCAATCCCCACTATTATTGCTACGGAACATACATAAGTCAGCAGCTTTTTCAGGAATTGAGAATTTGATTGGGTGAGATAGATGGTCACGGCAATAAAAATTAGAATATAAAGTACTCTGCGCCCATATTGGGACAAATCAGATATTCCCAAGCTTTCGGCCCAGAACAATGTACAAAACATATAAAAAAAGTACAGGCTGACAAGTAAGATCGTTCTGCTGGAAAAAAACACTTTGGGATCTATTTTCTTCAACACAAGCAAAAGGAAGAAAGGCAAGGCCACGATCAAGTAATAAAAATTGCTTAAAAATTTACTCGAGGGAAAAAGGAAAAATCCCATAAGAAAAATCGTGTAGGAAATCGGAATTATGTTTTCCACTAGGTGTTCAAGCTTTGTCTTCATATAGTTCTAGACTTTTGAGGCGACTTGACCATGATCGGTTTGGTTAAACTAAGGTTTTTCCCGGCCGGTAATACCTAGGAAGACGGCCTCCCTATACCTCGGCGATAATCATCTTGGTATTTCTTTGCGTGTCTGTCTCGGAGTTTCTTCAGAATCCTTGTTGTCGGTCCATCGATCCTCTCACGGCTCAGCTTGCGATGACCGGCATATTGATCAAGAAAATTTTCCATTATGGCTTCTTCAACTCCGGCTTCCAAACCCGAGAGGACAAATCGGGCAAGGTCGCGAGCTATCCTTTTGGGACCTAACCGTCCCCTATAGATTTTGCTTGCATCAAGGTCCGTCAGCCAAAGCTGATTTTCCTTTTCATTGATCAAGATATTTGTCCATTTAAGGTCGCCGTGGGTCACACCGCTGTTATGCATTGCGGCGACATTGGCAGCTAGCACTTCGATTAACCCTCCATGGGCAAGCCCCTTGGTCAATATTTCCAGATGGCTCTCACGGGAGCCTAGAGTGAAGCATCTCTGCAAGGCTCTTGAGACAAACCATCCTTTGACACAGAAAGGTCCTCGTAGCTCAAGCAAGTATCCTTCAGGTTTAGCTACTGGGATTCCATTTACGAGAAGGTGTAAAGAAACCTGCCACATTACTTGAGCCCTATGTTTGCCAAAGAGGTGTTTTAGAGAATGAACTGCACCCTTGTAATGAAATTCTTTGACATACAGACCATTTAAGCCAACATTCCCCGAGAGGGGGGCGGGGTTCACCAGGGCCGAGCGTGACGAACTGCTTGATTTGAGAAGAGAACCGCTATGGTGAAAAAGGGCGCCGGGCTCCCCGTCACTTTGGAGAAAATGATCAAGGCTTGAATCGACAATCACCATTCCCCTGTAAGGACCGGATGAAACCTTCCGCATTACAACCTGAGATAGTTTGTTCATTGGTCTGATTGCCCCGCCCTTTTCTCTTTCTCGGCTCTCTGGGCCAACCTTTCCCCAGTTCTCTGCTGGACCCTTCGAAGCAAAGCCAACCTCTCTGCCGAATTCAATCCTCCATAGGCCTCGCAATAGGCCTGGAAAAATCTCAGCCTATCCTGGCGGCTGACATAGGGAGACTGTATCATATTGAGTTGGACAAGGTTCTTTCTAATCAGTCTCCTCGGGATCTTGCTGAAAAGAGTATTCCTTTCGTTATCCAAAAAATAGAAAATGATATCGTCTGCAGATTCTTGGACTAGTATATTGTTTACTCGCAGATCCCCGTGGCAAATACCATTCTTGTGCAGCTCGCCTATCTTATTGCCGAATAGCTTAATCAGTCTTCTTTTTGCCGGAATCTCTGCACCTGACAGGGGCTGCTGCCAGTAGTTGCTGATGTAAGCGCCGACAGCCAACCCGTCAATGCCCTGGGTAATCATAAAATAACGCTTCCCTTTCTTTCCCCAGCAGTAGACGGCAGGACTGTGAAAACCTCGCTGCCTCAATATCTTTCCTTTGAGTATAGCCCTTTGGCATCTACTCCCTCTGAGTAGGCTTTTTATCCCTTCGAAAGAAGATCTGCGCAAAAACTCTTTGTAATAAGCAGGCCTTGGCTCCAATTGTCTGGCTACAATGCTGTTGGCAGAACTATCCACCCACTGCCACCCCGACGGTAATTCTCCAGCAAGAAGGACTCTCACTGCATCTGCATAGTGATTTCGTTCAGGTCCAGAGATGTCTAATTTCATAGGGCTCGTAAATTAGGAAACTACCCTGGCTTGGAAGCAAGTCCTACTCTCTCAGCAACTTATAGCTCCCCCTATTCGATAGTCTGTCGGTCACATGGCTAACAAATAAGGTTTTGAGCAACAGCCATCTTTCAGCCAAGGTCAGGGTGGTTCTCCACGAGGGAGAAGAAAGATCCAAGGAAACTGGATGGTTTTTGATGCGGTCAGCCATTACCTCAGGATGTGATTCCTTGTATGGTGCCATGAACTGTCTGGGAAAGTACTTATAAAAATCGATCTCCTGATCATCAATAGGTCTTTCACTGTGGTATTTCTGCGTACTTCGCCACTTTGCTTGCAGCACTTTCTCAGACCTCACTTGGCCATAATGGAAAAGTCGGGCTCCGGTATCCACCACGCGGATTCTTCTTCCCCTTTCCTTGTATTTGGGATGGACTGTAAAGCCTGCGGCATCCCCCCGCGATAATACAAACAGATGGGGTTTTACTAGGCGACACCTTCTCTGGCCTCTATAGGGATATACGTTCAAAATGGTGCGGTAGTCCCCCCAAAAGTCCAAGTGCCAAAAGGTCAATCCTTCCACCCCATCATCCTCGAGATATCTTTCCACACTCTCTACAATCAAGGGGAGGTCATCTTCATGGACAACTTCATCCGCCTGCAGATAGAACGCCCAGCTACCGGTGCAGTTGAAGAGGGCAATATTGGTCTGTTGAGCGAAAAGATAGCCGCCCGTGCCTAGATTCGAATTCCATTGACTTTGAATAATCTTGATCTTGGGGTCTCCTATTGACTCAATGAGGGCAAGCGTACCGTCTTCGTCTGGACCAACATTGACTATGAATTCATCCACAATCGGCAGGATCGACTCGATGCTTTCAACAACCGGATAATCAAACATGACTGCATTGGAGGCAATTGTAAATCCTGAAATCTTCAACTTTTTCTCACCCTTTTCTGTACATCTTTTCCGTGTGTCTCGCTATTTTGTCGCATTTTTTGACAATTAGCCGGATCAGAGTTTTGTCATCGGATGAAAGTCGGCTTATCTGCATATAACGTTTGTAAAAAGCCAGCCTTTGCCCGTGGGTGACAGGCACTTCAAGGGACGAAAACAGCAAGGCGGCCAGATCTTTAACCCTCCACCTCTTGCCAACCTTATCACCAACATTGACCCGGTGAAGATCGATGACATATAGGCTTTCTGGGTTATCCACGAGAATGTGACAGAGATAGTAGTCTCTGTGGTTTATGCCGGCATTGTGCATCCTCCGGGTGATGTCCGCCAAGTTTTCGAGGATTTTCTTTTTGGTCTCGAGCCCCTTACCCCGACGGGGTACAGCTCCGTTAATCTTGAGAAAGTCGTCCAGACGACTAGCTGCGCCAACATCATCGGTAAGGAGAAACGATTCCTTTTCGAACTTCCAGAGAAGCGGTTTTCTGCCGGCACAAATGGGAGTCATGGTGGGAATATTGTGAGCGTGAAAAGCCAAAAGTGCTCGCCACTCGTTCAATGCTCCTGGAGGAAATCTGAACCGAAGAAAATTCTTTAGAATTTCGCCAATCCCTGGAAAGAAATGCTTTTTGAGGTATACAGTGACACCTTGCAAGTCTAAACGGTGGGTTGACCGCTCTCTCACCGCACGTTTAACCACCTTCCCTTCCAACCGCATAAAGTCATCGAAGAAAGCCAGACCTGAGGTATCGAGTAATTCTGAGAAATCCCTGTTGACAAAGAGGTTTCCTTTCTGGATCACTTCGATTGCCATTGGCTACGTCTTATCCTCGATTACCTTCTCATAGGCGAAAATGGTCTTCTGTACATTTCTCTCGATGGTCAGGGACGCCACCTGCTCCTGGGCCACACCGCCCATGGATCTGCGCAATTCTCGATCCTGAAGAACCTCTAGCCAGTTGGTCAAGGAGAGAGCACTCTCAGGGTGCTCCATAACAAAACCTGATCTACCGTGGGAGATCAACTCACTGGCCCCAGTTTGTCCCGTCACAATAACTGGCAGGCCACAAGCCATGGCTTCAAGACACACATTGGCAAAAGGATCATAGTAAGATGGCAGCACAAAGATGTCCGCCGCCCCATAAAAAGGTGGAATTTGTTCCTGAAAACCGCAGAAAATGGTGATCTCCTGCAAGTCTAATCTTTGCGCTAATCTTTCGTATCGAGGGATATTGCCTCTGCCGACAACGAGCAATCTGTATTTTTCTTTGTATTTTAGCTGAGATATGGCCTGAAGTAGTGCATCCAAACCCTTCCGCCCATAGTTCGTTCCGACAAATAAGACAACTATCTCCTCGCTGCCAATCCCCAGAGACCTCCGAAGCTGAGTCCCTTCATTGCGAACTGCACTATTGAAAATCGCGGAATCAACTCCGCAGTAGATCACGTCGACGAGCTCAGGGGGAACTTTATAATAATCTATGGCGTGCTGCTTGCAGAGCTCAGAGTTGGTGATAATCCGTCTATAATTTCCCGGAGAAAATATCCTTTTTTCTAGGTGGAGCAGCAAACGATGCCTTGGAGAAACTTTGTCATAAAGACGCCTGAAAATCGTAGAACGGCGGACACTTAGCCAGTGCTTGTGGATTCCATCACCCAGGCGGTAGATGTCTTGTGGATATATTTGGGAAAGACCGTTAACAATGTCAAAATCACTGCTGCTCAGGGCAAACCGAACGTTTTTGGCAAACATCCAGTTTTGCAGACCAAAGGGCTTCAGCGGCACCGACACCCCATGAAAAGAAAGTCCTCTAAGAGGTTCGTAGCGGTGGGCAAAGACATGGACTTCATGGCCAAAGTCTCTTAGAGTTCGGGCCAAGTCCACTGAATACTTTTCTCCCCCACCTCCCTTCGGCGAGAAATCTTTTCTTACAAGTGCAATTTTCACGGCATCATAACCCCCAAAGGCTTTGCCGGTAAAAATTGTGAGTTGGTTTGGAGTACTGGAGTATTGGAAAAAGCCAAGGCCCCAGATTCGACTTGAATTAGCCCTTGCATTAGCATTACTCCATCACTCCCAGCAGAATCCCGCATTAGGGAAAGACACTGGAAACCACCTCTGGACACAGCCCAAAGTCAGGGCCTGCCGCGCCGTGGTCCGAGCGAAGCGGACTCCTCAGACCACTCGGACTTTTTACTTACTATAACTAGGATAAAGGTTTGGCTTCATCTATCAGCATAATAGGAATATCATCCCTTATCTCATAAAGAAGTTTGCACTGATCACAGATCAAACCATCCCCGGAGTCATTTAAATAGATTTCGCCCTTGCATTTCGGACAGGCCAGAATGTCCAACAACTCCTTGCTAATAGCCATTTTCTACTCCTTATCCAGTTGTTCAACCACAGCTTGAAAAACTTCATCAACCCCAATAGCTGACATGCAGTCCACCTTATCACATGTCCTCTGAAAACAGGGGCTGCAGTTGCTATCCACTCTGATTACCCGGTGGATCTTACCATAAGGACCGGTGCGCCAGGGTGCGGTAGGGCCGAAAAGTGCCACCACGGGCGTACCGAGAACTGCGGCCAGATGCATCGGGCCACTATCAGTGGAGATAACCACAGAGGCCCTTTTACAAAGATAGGCCAGTTCCCGCAAGTTAGTTGTGCCAGCCCAATTGTGCAGTCCCCTGAGGTCGGCTTGGTGGATAACAGTTGCAATCGTGTCTCGATCCACAGCATTGCCAGTAAAGACCACAATGGCATGCAGCTTTTCCACCAGTTCAACTGCCAAGCGGGCGAAGTTTGACTCGGGCCAGAGTTTTGTCTGCCATCTGCTCATGGGGTGGCACAAAACGAGGGGGCTTTCACCATCTTTAGTTACTTGACTAAGTCTATTCTCGAACTGATGTTCCTCAGCCAATGTCCATGGATCATGAACCAGGACTCCTTCCACTTTCGCACCCAGATATCGCGCCACGTCCAGATACCTATCCAGGGCATGTCTATCTGGATCAAATGGCGGCAGCCTCTCATTGAGAAATCTCCAGCTTCCCTCTCGGGTCCCATCAAAGCCGATCTTACGGCCTCCCCGAGCAAGGCCAACCCAGATTGCGCTCTTTAAAAGTCCCTGGAAGTCAATGATCAGATCGTAATGACGTTTGCGTAACCGTTTGGAAAATCCAATAATATCCAATAATACTCGTGGCCACAAAGCTGGTCGCCCTAACTTTTTTAGCCAGGACTTGCGTTTACAGACGCAGACCTCGTCGAGTCCCGGATAGTATTCGAGTAGTTCAGCTGCTCCCTCCTCTACGAGCCAGGAAATGTGAGCCCCGGGATAGTGGTTTCGCAGTGCCTCAAAGGCGGGTATTGTCTGCACAACGTCACCCAGAGCACTAAGTTTGACGATTAAAATGTTCATACTCAAGCTCTCCGCGGACTGAAACTCACATCTGCGAGTATCCAGTCTACTGCCTCCAGAAGGTCTTGCGCCACATAATCCGGTTGTACCTCGCTTCGAGGTCCTAGAAATTCATACTCCCCTTTGCCATAACCCGTTAGAACCAAGATCCCTTTAGATTCGGCATTGTGAGCCATTTCAATATCCCTGAACCGGTCCCCGACCACGTAGGATCTTGCGAGATCAAGGTTCAATTCCCCGGCAGCTTGCTCCATCAGGCCAATTCGCGGTTTTCGACAGCTGCAGCCTCCGGACTTCCCCTCCCCTGCAGGAGCGTGGGGACAAGTGTAGATTCCGTCCAAAACAGCACTCTCTTCTCTCAATAAACCAACCATCTTCTCATGGACCAGATCTATCAGTTTTGCCGGAAAATATCCCCGTGCAGCCCCTGACTGATTGGTAAGGACCACTGCTTTCAGACCACTCTGGTTAATCCTTTTTATTGCCGCGGCGGCGCCGGGCAGCAGGACAAAGCGATCAAGGTGATTAATATACCCCATCTCCTCGTTGATGGTGCCATCACGATCCAAGAACACCGCCACCTGCATAATCACTCCCATCGTATTGAACCACGGAGATCACCGAGATCACATAGTGATTCAATTTTAGATTGATGATTGTAGATTGTAGATTGTGTCAATCTAAAATCCACCCTCTATGCTCTGTGGTTATGAACTCAGGAGTTTTTCGGCTTCAGCGCAAACTTCCTCCACGGTGATTCCCTTCATACACTCCAAGTCGGCTTGACACTCTCTTTTGAAACATGGGGTGCAGTTTACCCCAGTCGGCTGAATAACCACGGCTTTGTCATTCAGTGGACCAGTTTTTTCAGGGTCAGTGGAACCGAACAAGGCAACTTGGGGAATTCCCAGGGCGGCAGCCGCGTGCATCAGCCCCGAGTCATTGCTCAGAAAAAGGCTACACCGGCTGATTAGCACTAGAGCCTCGGCAATCCTGGTTTTTCCCACTGTATTAATGGGGGGCTGGGCCGTGATGGTGCTGACTCTCTCTGCGAGTGGTTCTTCACCGGGCCCGCCCAGAAGGACAAATCTTCTCCCCGGTTTTTGCAGTAAATCCATCACTTGGGCAAAACGCTCGGGAAACCATCTTTTGGTTTCTCCATAAGCTGCTCCCGGATGTAAACCAATCAGCAGCTCATTCCTGTCAATTGCCAGAACATCCAATAAAGCCAACCCTCTCTCAGTGACCTCCGGCTTTAGCCTTAGACGGGGAATGCGGTCCACCCGGTAAGCCCCAAAGATGGAGAGCAGACCAAGGTAATAATCCACTTGATGAAGACCACCTTCCTTGCGCCTGTCCTCAAGTCTCTGAGTTAGAAGCCAGCCACGTCCATCGGCTGAGTAGCCCACCCGCTGCGGAACTCCTGCCAGCCTTGCCATAATAGCCGAACTAAGAGAGTTCGGCAGAAGAAGAGCCAAGTCAAATCCTTCTCTCCTCAACCTTCGGCCTAAGCCCATTAGATTTGTTACTCTTGGCAAACCACTTCCCCTTTCATACTCCAGAACACGGACTTCCGGCTCACGGGCTTCAAAAAGCTCTGCCACCTGAGCTCTGGCCACCACCGTTATGTCTGCTCCCGGCCAAAACTGGCGGCAACCATCCAGCACCGGCAGAGAAAGCACTGCGTCTCCGATCCAATTCGGAACTAGAATGACAATTCTTGGTTTTTTCAAGACAAGCTCCAAAAGAATCTTTGCTAGATGTGGGATGCGCGATTTGTGATGGGAGATTCAACATCTTTCTGCGAATTCTCCATTCCACATCTCAGATCTCACATCTCACATCCAGGTTGAATCAGTTTATGATTCTTTGGGCCACGATTGATAGGGCCTGGTTTTCCAGCGCTGATGCACCCAAAACCACTGTTCGGGATAGCGACGGACATAGGTCTCGATAATCCGGTTGAATTTTGCCGTATTTTCCTCAACGTCTCGGGTGGTATCGCCGCTTCTATCCAAGACGACCTCCGGCTCAAAGAAAACCCGATAAGAGCCGTCAGCCTGTCTTACATTGAAAACAGGAACCACCGAGGCACCCGTTCTCAGAGCAATAGTGCTCAACGCCTTGTTGGTACAGGCAATCTCGTTGAAAAAAGGAACGAATACTCCTTCGTACCAAGCCGGGTTCTGGTCGAGTAGCAGAGCCACTGCCTCTCCGGCTGCAAGCAAACGCAATATCTTTCGCACCGAGCCTCTTTTGGGGATCAGTTGATTGCCACCCTTAGTACGCAACTTAATAACCAGCTTGTTCAAAAAAGGGTTGTCCAAAGGTCGGACCACAATGTTTATTGGACAATAGCGCAGGGAAAAGGCCAATGCCATCAGCTCCCAGTTGCCAAAATGAGACGCCAGCAGCAAAACCCCTTTTCCTTTCTGCAGACCGCTCTTGAAATACTCCGTTCCATGGAAGGAGACAAACCCCTGCAAGTCATCCAGCGTCAGCTTGTGAAGATAAGGTAATTCTAGGACAACCCGGGCGAGGTGCATGAAGTTTTTGCCGGCGATGGTTCTTCTTTCATTTTCACTCAACTCATCTCCCCAGGCAATTTTTAGATTACGGAGAGCAATCTGCCGGTGTCTTCTATCAACCTGGAACCAAACTTGTCCGAGAAACTCCGCAAGCCTCCAGCTCAACCGCAGGGGCACGGCGGCAGCCAGATCCATAAACACTTCGGCCATCTGCAGTACCGCAGCCTGTCTCACCCTTTGACATCCTCCGAGCCTAGGCTACCACCCCTTAGCGTCCTTAGCACCATACCGACCAGCTGCAAGCCATCTCTGTCCAGGTCTATTTCCATTGCCAGCACCCAAAGCTCCATATCTTGGGGAAGTACCTGCGGCAGTCTCACCCAGTCCTTCTCAGTGGTTAGCCAAAGCTCCGGGCTGACCTTTGAAGCTTCCCTCACCAATGAAGCCAAGAGTTCGGATGTTAGAGGGTAATGATCCGGAAATGCCGCAGTGTAAACCAACCTGGCGCCAAGATTCTGTACACTCTGGAAAAAATCATTGGGCCGGGCGATTCCGGCAAAAGCGGCCAGCCGCAACTCCGTCAGAGAGGTGAGTGGCCGCTCCCCGTGGTCAACAGCAGAAAAGATGCGAACCGGTCGGTGAGCTGCAGTGACAACTGCCTTGTCCGGCCACTGTCTTCGGAGGTCATGGCAATTTTTCTCAGCATCCTCACTCTGGTCAAAGCGAGTAAGCACCAAGACCTGAGCCCGGGCCAAAGCTGCACCCTTTTCTCGCAGCGTACCCCGTGGAAACAACTTACCACTGCCGAAGGGATTTCTAGAATCCAACATCACTATATCCAAGTCTCTGGCCAGGTATCTGTGCTGAAAACCATCATCCAAGATCAGAGCGTTGCACTTAAATTTCTCTATGGCTGCCTTCGCAGCCTCTGCCTTTTTGCTGCTGCAAAGCACAGGAGTACCCTGGAGTCGCCTGGCCAGCATTAGCGGCTCATCGCCGGAAATCCCTTGCTCAGCCCGAATGTTTTCGCCGTCACTGACAACAATAACCCGACTAGATTCAACCCCGCCATATCCCCTGCTGACGATACCAACCCGGTAACCTTCTTTAGAAAACAAACTTGCCAGCCAGACCACCATCGGTGTCTTGCCAGTGCCTCCCATGGTGAGGTTGCCCACGCTTATAACCGGGCAGTTCAATCTGTGAATTCTGAGAACACCACGGTCAAAAAGAAGATTGCGCAAGGTTACCCCTTTATCGTAAAACCAAGCGGTCCAGGTTGCTATGACCCGTAACAGATCGACCCATACTGAACCTCGCTCCTCCCCTAATATAAGTCTAAAGATCTTCTCCTGAAGTCCTCCGTACCTCACCTGGTAGTGGTCTGCAGGAATGTGCTTTTTGCGTGTATGTTGAGAAGCCATATGTTCCACTTCAATACAGGAAAGTTGGTTATACGTTATTTGTTATTCGTTATTTGGGGTGTCCGCAAAGTAAAAAGGTACGGTTGCCTAAACCGAGGGTCGGTTGTATGTCTTTCATGGATAACTTATAACGGATAACTACCTACTCTAGCCTGCCTTTGGATTTTGTAACAATCTTCCTATGATCTCCAGGTTCCGAGCGACAGCCCCCTGGTGCGGCTGCATGGCTGCTTGAGCTTTCCTCCCTTGCTCCCTGCACTTTGCTGGAGCAACTAGCCAATTCTTTATCTGCCCATACAGTTCATCCTCAGTTGAAATTTGGAAGCCACCGCCACTACCAGTCAGGATGGCGGCAATTTCCTTGAAATTCTCCATATGGGGGCCAAAAACAACTGGGAGACCTCTCTGAGCAGGTTCTAAAGGATTGTGCCCCCCAAAGGGTGCCAAGCTACCTCCCACAAAGGCAAAATTGCCCAAACTGTAGA
>JARRNM010000049.1:0-40506 GCA_037384945.1 Deltaproteobacteria bacterium | reverse complement strand
TAAACAACTGAAGCAACAAAGAGGAGAAAAACAACCGTGAAGACACCGATGGCAAGGCAGTCTTTATAATTCCCTTTTTTCTGGCCATCTTGTTTGTTCATATCTCTAGATAGTCCCTTGCCAGCTTCCATACAAGCTCAGTTTCCAGTGGTGGTTCATGGATATTTTCGGGCTCTCCTTCGGAGTCATGGGCCGACCTTTTCGGTTGCCAGGTAACCACCTTTACCTTCTGTCCCTTTGGTCCCCAGATGCGAGGGTCCGTAGGACCGAAAAGGGCAATAGTTGGAGTGTTGCAGGCAGCTGCCAAATGGGTGATGCCGGAATCGTTGCCCAGATATAAGGAACTACCTTTGATTAAAGCGGCCAGCTTCCCCAACCGCCAATTATTAACGAGTAGCAATGAGGTTGATCCCACCTTTGAGCATATTCGCCGAACTACCTGGTTGTCGGCAGGTCCCTCAATTAAAGAGATCTTAATGTTATTGCAAGTTGATATTCTCATTATAACATCAAGCCAACCAGCGACCGGCCACAGCTTTTTTGTTCCACCGCTGCCGGGATGTATCAAAACCAGCTGGGTTTCCCCTGTCACCTTTTCCTGGAAAAATCTGCGGGCCTCAAGAAGATCTTGCTGGGAGGGCGCAATAACAGGAGCAGAGGGAGGGAGTGAGGGGATGCCGAGTTTTTCCAGTTGGCCGCATTGGTAATCACAAACATGGAGCCGCAGATTCGGCTCTGGAAAAGGGTCAATACGGTATGAGGTTTTCCGATATATCCTGGCGAGATTGTCGACGAGTGTCTGGCTGGAAATACGGCAGAAGGCAAAAATAGAGTCCACCGGCGGCAATGAATCAAATATTTTTGTCTCCAGCTTTACCTTCGAGTTGTAGAGGGGAGCCCAGCGTTTGTCCGAGCAGTTGAGCACGACATCGAGGTAGGGGCGAGAATGAATGATTTCTAAAATAGTGGGATGTCCCAGGAAGATGAAGCGACTTTGAGGGTGAAACCGATGGATAGCCTCAAGGGAGGGCAAGCTTAAGATGAAGTCGCCAATAGCACCTTGGTGGACAATAAAAATAGACTTCACGATTTCCCGGTTAGACCGGTCTCTGGTCAGAACTAAAAACCGGTGGCCTTCATTTTAAAGGTTTCAGTGTTCAGTGTTCAGGTTTCAGATTTTACCCTTATTTTTCTTCCAGACACCTGAAACCTGACACCTGAAACCTCAAGCCTTGACACTCGACACCAAAGACCCTGAGATTTGGTGTTTGGAATTAATATTTTGCCGCACTCCAATACTCCCACACCCCATTACTCCAAGGGAGCTGCTTCCTTTGGGGGGAGATGGAGTTTTTCAGATGAGACTGGAGTTTTTAAAGGTTCTACTTGCTTCCACCTTTCTGGGCATTCCGCTTTCTTTCGGACCACCGCAGAATAGCTCCCACAATGCCCCCTGGCTCTTCGGGTTGTTCGGATTGCGAAGATTTTTCATAGTCAGTTCGACTGGCATATTTGAGCTTCTCCACTCCACCGCTAGCGGCAATGGCTGATTGCAGGCAGTCTCTCAAATGGATACAAAACCGGCAGTTCTCCTGGGGCTGGATGATGCCGTTTTCATCCCGGGGCATGCAATGTTCTGGAAGGCCAAAACAAGAAGGCCTGTCGTCAACCATAAATCCCACCCACAAGACCGAAGATTTGCGAGCTCGACAAAGTAGAATGGCTCAGAGCCCCTCTTCTTCGATGATCTCGAGAACTACACGCTTTCTGAGTTTGGCGGAAGCAGCGTTGAGGATGGTGCGCATAGCCTGGGCGTTCCGTCCTCGTTTGCCAATTACCTTGCCGAGATCCTCTTTGGCCGTTCTTAGTTCGATTACCGAGGCGTGTTCTCCTGCGACCTCACTAACTCTCACCTGTTCAGGATGTTCAACCAGCGCCTTAGCCATAATTTCAATCAACTCTCTCACTGCCGCACCTCCATTGCACGAGCCGGCCCTAGCTATGACAACGTCCGATATCAGACCATACCGGAAAATTGCAGTCGAGGTTTTTAGCGATACAGTAGTCTTAGCTTGTCAACTCTTATCGTCTATATCAGCAGAGAATCGGTAATTGGAGATCTTAGATTTCAGATTGGAATGCCATAAATTGAAACCCTCCAAAACACAATCTGTAATCCACGATCTAAAATCCAAAATAGCAAGTGGTTGCTTTGACAAAATATATTCAGCCAATTGCTGCTGAGTCAAGTCTTTTTAGTATGCTAGCCCGAATGTTTCATGAATTCACGCCTCGGCGTGACTGCGACCGTGGATATGGCCGTCCTTCTCTCCGAGCTGTAGGCTCTACGAGCCGGAAGCCTGGCGTCATCGGGTATCGCACCCTGCGACGTACCGTTCAGGTACGCCTCAGCTTTGATTTCGGATTTTGGATTTCGGATCTCGGATTTTTGGCTACAATTGACAATATCACACGTAACAATTCAGATTTCACTATTTGCTCTCAGTCTCTCACAAACTTTTACGCACATTTTCAATCCGCATTCCGCAATCCGCATTCCGCGATCGTCGCCCCTGGGGCACGCCCATCTTCACGGTCTCGCGACAGCATTTCATGAAACATTCGGGCTAACAGTTTCCCCAAAAATATTTTTGGTGCCATGGGCCAGGGGGAACCTGCTCTACGACGCTAGACGGGGTGTTCCCAATTTCGTGGTCCGCCCTGGAAGGATTTAGGAAACATCCGGCTTAAAGAGGATTGGCAAATACTCGCAGGAACTCCTGTATATAAGAAACCGTAATGGCCAAAATCACTCCGAGGGCAAGGAAGCCTAGTATGACGATGGGTAAGAAGAGGGCAAAAAACACTCTGGCCTTTGAGGTGTGGTGAGCTTTGCTGAGACCTATAAGGTATAAAACTAAAGCCCAAAGGGGGACCACTATTCGGCCCAGGAAGGGGATTACATTGACAATGGAGGCCGCGCCAGAGGCATAGGCCATGACCTGAAAGGTGGCTGAAAATGGCCGTCGGGTTGCGAGTAGAATTCTCAGAACCAGGTGGACGAGGCCTGCTGCAACTAAGATTAAAAGCAACAAGATGACCGGAGTGAGCACCATTGTCCCGGCAAAGTGCAGGGTATTGTCCAAAGCGTTGCTCTGGGTAATGCCATAGTTAATACCAACGATGGTGATCCAATAGCGTCCAATGATTTGTCCCAGAGATCCATAGATAAGCAGATAGACAAGAGAGTTGGCTAAGCCAGAATCGTAGTTCATGGCTGAAAAGATAGCTGAGGGGCGAAAGAGAATAGACTTGCTGGTTTGCCAGAAGGCGGCCACATCCAACCAGGAGCTTCGCATCTCCCAATCCACCCCTTGGGGTTTTAATATCTTACGCCTGCCTTGAATGGAAGAGGCGACTGAGACGTCTTTTCCCTCGGGATAGATAATGAGCGTCTGACAGCGGGGGCAAAAGAAGGGCTGCTCCACGGTCGCGCGGTCTGTGGCACTTATGGCTCCGGCAAATTTACATTTTGGGCAACGAATGATCATGCTATTCTACATTCGGTCTTTGCTGGCCCTCGCTTCCTTAAGGACTATCCTCAGAGCATTCAGGCCATCTTGGTAGGAAAGTACTCTGAATTTGTATCATAACATTATCCCCCCAGAGTTCATACCGATTCCTGCAACAGCATGGGGCATGGAGAGGGAAGCGAGGCGGGAGGTCTGGCGAGACGAGGTGAGAAAACAGAAAACGGAGGACAGAGGACAGCTGGCAACTGGCAGCAGGCAGCAGGCAGCAGGCAGCAGGCAGCAGGCAGCAAGTCAAATGGTTAAATGGTTATGAATAGCCTCATTGACGAATCAACCATTTCTCTCTTTGCCCAATCGACGATTTGACCAATTGACTAATTAACCAATAACCGGTTTCTACGATTTTTACGATTTCTACAACTTGAACGGTTTTAACGACTTGAACGATTTAAACGGTTTTGACGATTTTAACGATCAAATAATAAAAGTTTAATGGGAAATGAAGGATGATAAGTAACCGTCGACATTATAAAAAATACTTTGACACTTTTTTCTTACTGTGGTACTCAGGAGAAAAAACGATGTGGATGATATGGAGCAACTCAGTCAGAATCAATTTACTGGGGTGATTGGCCATGGCAGAACAATTTCGGCGCGTCGCAATAGTTGGCCTTGGTTTGAAGGGAGGATCACTGGCAATGGTTCTTCGGAAGAAGCGCCTTGCCAAGGATGTCGTGGGTATAGACAATGATAAGATTATTCTGACCAAAGCAGTTCACCGCGATCTTGTGAATCGAGCGGTAGCAGAACTTGCAGAGGGTATACCCCAGGCAGATCTTGTAGTAATAGCAGTGCCGACATATGCCGCCCCTGATGTTTTGGTCAGTGTTACGCCCCATCTCAAGACCGGTGCAGTTGTGTGCGAGGTGGGAAGGTTGAAGGGGCCCATACTGGAAAAAGCAGAAGAAATACTGACTGATGCCAATCCTTTTGTGGGTTGCCATCCGGTGGTTTACATGGAGGGAAAAGACATCGATGAGGCCTATCCCGCTCTCTTCCAAAATCGACCTTGCATACTCACTTTGGGCAGACGGCGGGATGAGGAAGCAGTTAAACGGCTCACGGAGATGTGGGAGACGGCAGGGTGCAGGGTTGAAGAAATGGACCCCGAGGTCCATGACCGGCTTTTTTCCGTACTAGAGGATCTTCCCGTCTTACTTATAAGACTTATCCGTAAAGCTGCTGGACAAGTAAGCCGGTACGTGGATGAGGTGGAGGATTACTTTAGCAGAGAGCTTAAAGAGATCACCAAGATTGATGACACTGTCTCTGCGCTGGTGACGGAGAGACTTTGGGCCAATCGCAAATCAATTGTCCATGTTCTTGCCTATTACCGCCTCAAACTAAAAGAATTGAGCGAGGTGCTCCAGGAAGGAAGTCTCCAGGATTTACAGAAACTTCTGTAGACTCCCCGGCAACCTAGGGTTAGAATGCGATATTTTGAATCCCAAGGGCGAAGCACAAAACAAATCTTGAGGAAGAGACGTGGGATGTGCGATAGGTGATGTGAGATAGATTATTTTTTTAAGGATTCAATATCCCACATCTCAGATCTCACATCTCACATCAAGTCTTACATTTGTTTAGGATTTCGACTTTGCCAGGCTTCCGTACTCGAGATTGAACTGCCGAGGCAAACCATGACAGATTTTTCTGCGGACAAGCAACCGACTGCTTTTTCCATCACCATTCCTCAGCTTGACGACCATCACTCTAGGCCCCTTACGGCAAAAATGGTGAGCCTCTTACGACAAATAGGTGGACTGAAGGAGACTGAGCGATTCCGCCAAAACCTGAGGCTATCTCGGGAGGCCCTCGGTTTAAGCCAACGGGTCCTTCGCTTGTACGACGAATACCTAGGCTACGCTCTTAAAGAGCTAGGGAAGAAAGGCTGGCAGCTCTATTGCGCTCCAGGGTGTGCCGCGTGCTGCTATAACATGCCAGCAGGGATCAGCAATTGGGAATTTCTCATAATTTATGATCATATCCAGCAGGACGGACAACTTTCAAAATTTTTCAGGAGAAACCTTGAAAGCTGCCAGGTACTCGCCGGGGTGAATGGGCAGCTATTTGATGGATGGACCAAGAGGGGGACCGAAGACAAGTCCAGATATGAGAAGCTCCTGCGCGATTACACTCTGGCCAGACACCCCTGTGCTTTCCAAAACGAATCGCAGGAGTGTCTGATCTACTCGGTACGGCCACTGGCCTGTCGAATGCATTTTTCTTTCACTCCACCTGAGTTATGCGATCAAAATCATTGCCATTTTTCTCAGGCAGTTCGTCTCAATCTAAATCCTCACAGTGATGTTGCTGCGGAGTTACAAAAGCTAGACTCCCGCCTAAACCTTGGCATTAGCGATCTTCTGGCTCCCGGGCTGGTCTCGCTTACGGCCAATATCCTGCGTTTCTCTCCTATTTCGTAAGGTTAACATTTCTCATTTCTCATTTCTCATTTGTCATTTATCATTGAAGATTACACTCGGATGCTTACTAATAGTATTGAATGCGAAATGCGAAATGCGAAATACGAAATGAGCAATGAGAAATGAGCGATGACAACTGCATCAGGATAATCGGTGCGAAACAGAATAATCTAAAAGATCTCAGCCTGGACCTTCCCCGGGGGCAACTTATTGCGGTTACTGGTGTGAGTGGCTCCGGCAAGTCAAGCCTCGCCTTGGAGACTCTCTATGCTGAGGGCCAACGGCGCTACGTTGAGACCTTCTCTCCTTATGCCCGCCAGTTCCTGGACAGACTCGACAGACCCCAGGTGGAGGCCATTATTGGCATTCCTCCAGCCATAGCCATAGAGCAAGGAAATCGCATAAAGAGTTCCCGTTCCACCGTGGGCACAATAACGGAGCTTGCAGACCACCTCAAATTGCTCTTTGCCCGAACCGGGGTGCTCCATTGTCGGCAGTGCGACAGACCTGTTTATGAGGACAGCCCTGAGAGTATCTGGTCTGCACTATCAAAGGTTCCAGCGGAAAGCCCGGTGCTGATAACTTTTCCTCTGGAAACCAAGGGCAGACCCGTTGAGGAGACTCGTCGCTATTTGTGGCGCCAGGGATTCCGCCGTCTTTGGCATCAGAGGAAAATACTGAGCCTGGATGAAATGCCGGTTCCCAAGGAAGAGCATCTTGATGTGCTGGTGGATAGAACTCTGTGGAGTCCGGAAAATAGAAAGCGGGTTTTCGACTCGGTGGAACAGGCCTACTACTTCGGCGGGGGCAAGCTCAAGGTGGTGTTCCCCCCTGAGGCCGAGCATCTCTTCTCAGCCACACACCACTGTGCTTTCTGTGATATTAGCTATCCTCCCCCTTCACCCCATCTGTTTTCCTTTAATAGTCCCCTGGGGGCCTGCGAGACCTGCAGAGGTTTCGGCCGAATTATCGATGTGGACCTCGATTTGGTCATACCAGACAAGAACATGTCCTTGGAAAAGGGTGCAATCAAGCCGTGGTCCACAGAGCGCATGGAATACTACGATCTTATGGATTTCTGCGCCGCGGAGGGAATCCCTACAGGTGTTCCCTTCAGCCAACTGTCAGCAGCCCAGCAGGAAGCGGTAATCGAAGAAAGTGATGAATTCTATGGGGTCCGCGGTTTTTTTCGCTGGCTGGAAGGCAAGACTTATAAAATGCACGTTCGAGTTTTTCTTTCCCGCTATCGAGCCTATCTCAAGTGTCCGGCCTGTGACGGCAGTCGTTTTCAGCCTCTCACCCTGCTTTACCGGGTGGGCGACAAGAACCTTCCGCAAATCAACCAGATGCCCATTACTCGGGCTCTGGAATTTTTTCGGCAGGTTGCCGAAAAAATGGCAGCTGACCCCCCTTCTGCCTTGCTATGCAGAGAGATTATTGCCCGTCTCACTTATCTGGTGGAAGTGGGGCTCGGCTATTTGACTATGGATAGGTCTTCTCGCAGCCTTTCCGGAGGTGAGGTGCAGCGGGTCCACCTAACCCGTGCCCTGGGCTCACCGCTGGTGAATACTCTCTATGTACTGGATGAGCCCAGTGTAGGTCTACATCCTCGGGACAACCAGAGACTGGTAAACATCCTCAGAGCACTTACCCGCGAGCGCAACACCGTAGTGGTAGTGGAGCACGACCCAGAGATCATCAGAGCCAGCGACTTCATCGTAGACTTAGGCCCGGGAGCAGGAGAGCAGGGGGGTGAGGCAGTATTCAGTGGTCCCAGCGATGATTTGGTTTCGGCCGAAAACTCACGAACTGCTCTATATCTCAGCGGCCGCAGTCGCATCTCCCGTCCAAAGAAAAGAAGAAAACCCCGTTCAACCCTTTATTTGAATTTGCTGGGCATCAAGGCGCATAACCTGAAAAACCTTGATGTGCACATTCCCTTGGGGTTAATGGTCGCTGTAACCGGAGTGTCCGGCTCCGGGAAGAGCACCTTAGTAGAAGAGGTGCTCTATCGCAACTGGCTTCGAGCCAAAGGGCTTGCCACTGAACCCCCCGGATACTGTGAGAAAATAGAAGGTTGGGAGCATATAGATGATGCGGTGCTCATTGATCAGCAGTCCATAGGCAGATCTCCCCGGGCCAATCTGCTTACTTACACCGGAGCTCTGACACCCATAAGGGATTTGTTTGCCAGGACGGATTTGGCAAGACTGAGGAAATATGGTCCCGGTCATTTTTCCTTCAATGTGCCTGGTGGTCGCTGCGAGGCCTGTGCAGGTCAGGGATTCGAGAAAGTTGAGATGCAGTTTCTGGCTGATCTTTATTTGGAATGTGGAGTGTGTAAGGGGAGCCGTTTTCGCGAAGAGATCCTGGAGGTGAGCTACAGGGGTTTCTCAATTGGGCAGATCTTGGATCTGACCCTGAAGGAAGCCATGGACCTCTTCGCTGACGAACCTCGAGTCTTGCGTGCTCTATCATCACTGAGCGAGGTGGGCTTGGATTATCTCCGGCTGGGGCAGCCCATCAGTACACTCTCGGGCGGTGAGAGTCAACGTTTGAAGCTTGCCCGCTCCCTGCAAGTAAAAGCTGACAAAACTAATCTGATCATCCTGGACGAGCCAACCACAGGACTCCACGCCGACGACACCAAGTTACTGGTGAAAACCTTGAAGCGTCTTGTTGATGAGGGGAGCACAATTTTAGTGGTGGAGCATAATCTGGACGTGATCCAATCTGCAGATCACGTAATTGACCTGGGCCCGGAGGGAGGAGATGAAGGAGGCGAGGTGGTTGCGGCAGGCACCCCAGAGGAAATCAGCCGATCTTTGAAGTCCCACACGGGCCGATTTCTTGCAAAATACTGGGAGTCTAGGGAAGAGGTCGCCTCCAGCAGTAAGTCACTCAAAAGCACGGATGACCATGGGGTGGTGAAGATCCGTGGCGCCAAGGAGCACAATTTAAAGAATCTAGACCTGGACCTGCCTCGCGAGCAACTAGTGGTAATCACAGGGGTGTCAGGTTCGGGTAAATCAACCTTGGCATTCAACATTCTATTTGCCGAGGGTCAGCGCCGCTATTTGGATAGTCTTTCGACCTTTGCCAGGCAATATCTGCCTGTTTTGGACCGGCCCAAGGCCGAGATGATAAGTGGCGTACCTCCGACTGTGGCCATTGATCAACGGAGCAGCCAGATGGGGCCTCGCTCCACTGTGGCAACTATAACTGAGATCTATCACTACCTTCGCCTTTTGTTCAGCAAGGTAGGAGAGCCACACTGCCCAAGCTGCGGTGAGCGGATCAGCGCTATGAGCCCTGAACAAATAACCCGAGATCTGCGGCAAAAGTTCAAAAGCAAGAATTTAATCCTACTCGCACCGAAAATAATTGGTCGCAAGGGGTTTCACCGCCAAATCCTGGAGCAGGCTGTGGTTCGAGGCTATGAACAAGCCCGCATAGACGGCCAGTTATTGTCTCTAGATCCCATTCCGCAATTGACCAGATTTCAGGAGCACGATGTGGAGATAGTCATCCGCAGGTGGCAACCGCTTTTAAATAAAAAGGATATTCAACTTGCGGAGGCAGTGGACGAAGCTCTGGCTATGGGTGATGGGCAAGTAATCGCCTGGAGTGGCAAGGCAAGAGAGGTTTTTTACAGCCGCCGTTTAACCTGCGGGCGTTGCCACCTGGGAATGCCCGGCCTCGATCCCCGGCTGTTCTCTTTCAACAGCAGACACGGCGCCTGCAGCAATTGTGAAGGTGTTGGCCGCTCGAGGGATTACGGGGATGAAGCGGTTTGTGTGGTATGCAAGGGCTCCAGACTGAATAAGACGGCTTTGAGCGTCAAGGTTGGGGGTTTAAATATATGGGAGGTATGTGCTCGTTCTGTGTCAGCCGCCCGCGAGCTTTTTCTCTCCTGGCAGTTTACCGGCCGAGAGGCAAAGATTGCCCGACCTCTTATTGATGAGGTCCTCAACCGTCTCCATTTCCTCGAACAGGTAGGTCTGGGCTATTTGCACTTGGAGCGCAGCGCAGACACTCTGTCAGGGGGTGAAGCACAAAGGATCAGGCTAGCGGCTCAAATGGGCTCCAATCTCCGTGGCGTTTGCTACATTCTGGATGAACCGACTGTCGGCCTTCATCCCCGTGACAATGAAAAGCTTTTAGAAACGCTCAATGAACTGAAGCTGAAAGGCAACACAATTGTAGTCGTCGAACACGATGAGGAGACTATCAGAAAGGCTGATCATCTCATTGATTTAGGTCCAGGGGGAGGGCAACACGGAGGCAGTTTGGTTGCCAGCGGCACCTTGGCGGAACTGCAAAGGACACCTCAGTCAGTCACCGGCATTTACCTGAATGGGGACGGCCGGAAACGGTTGACTTCCAGGGAGAGGAAAGCACCCTCAGGTAACTTGCTCAAACTGCACGGGGCTCGGGCGCGCAATCTGAAGAATATCGATGTCACTTTGCCCTTGGGAACCTTTACCTGCGTCACCGGTGTATCAGGGTCCGGAAAGTCTACCCTGGTTGAAGAAACACTTTACAAAGCCCTGGCCAGCAAATTAAACAAAGCAGATTTTCAAGCGGGATCTCACCAAGATTTGCTCGGTTGGGAGAATCTAGATCGGGTAATGGAGGTGGATCACAGTCCTATTGGTCGGACACCTCGCTCTGTGCCGGCCACATACGTGGGGGTTTTAACGGAGATAAGGCGGCTTTTTGCTTTAACCCCCGAAGCACGAGCCAGAGGCTATGGGCCTGGTAGGTTTTCCTTCAACCTTGCCGGTGGAAGATGCCAGAATTGCAAGGGTCAGGGTCAGGTTAAGGTCGAAATGGCCTTTTTACCTAATATCTATATTAAGTGTGGGCAGTGCGGCGGTCGCCGTTTCAACAGTGAAACTTTGGCAGTGCGCTACAAGGGAAAGAACATAGCAGAAGTTTTAGAAATGACCCTGGAAGAAGGAGCGGATTTTTTCGGGGCGATAAGCAAGATTCAGCGCTCACTGCAATTACTTGTTGATCTGGGCTTGGGATACCTTGGCATGGGGCAACCAAGTCCTACACTTTCCGGTGGTGAGGCTCAGCGGCTTAAGTTAGCAAATGAACTCGCCAGCAACCATAAGGCCAGGACCCTTTATATCCTGGATGAACCCACCACCGGACTGCATATTGCTGATGTTGAAAGGCTGGTAAAAGTATTGCAGGCGCTGGTTGATCGAGGTCACACCCTAGTGGTGATAGAGCACAACTTGGAAGTGATAAAAGCGGCTGATTACATTATAGACCTTGGCCCGGAGGGGGGTGACGGCGGCGGAGAGGTTGTGGCTTCAGGTTCACCCAGGGAGTTGTTGAACAGGACAGGGAGATCATACACAGCGCGCTATCTTAAGGCATATGTTCGGGGGGACAATGGCACCTGATGAGCAGTCAGCGGACAGCAAGCAGCCAGAAGTCAGCGGTCAGAGAATGACGTGTAACGTATAACGGATAACTAATAACGGATAAATCTGGATACCGTTCACCGCTTACCGTTTACCGCATACGGTTTGCACGATTTGAACCCGTCCGCCTCATCCCGGCTGCATAGTGGGCGCAGTGGCGGACAGACATTACCTGAACCGATTGGGGGATAATTTTGTGGACAATCGTCTCAAGGTCCCTGTATTTTCGCTTCAATAACTAGTTTGGCTGCTATTTCAGTAATATAACGCATGCGACGTACCAGAGTTAAAATTAACTTTCTTAGAAGCGGCGAAAATGAATCATATTCCTTTGTGAGTCGGTCACGATCAAGGACTCCCAACCTTACGTATCCCGAAGCAACAGCCGAAGCGGCTCGAGGCACTTTGCCCCTTTCTAGAAAGGCCATTTCCCCAACCATTTGGCCCTTGCCAATAGTGGCAATGGCCACTGGGCCTTTGGGGGTTCCCTTTTGAATCCTAACCTGGCCTTCCAAAATGATATAGATCCAGTCTAAGGAAGTGCCCTCTCTCAGAATCACATCTCCATCTTGATACTCTTCTTCTTCCAAAATCATAAAGGGATCAATATCTATCATGATCTCAACCAGTTATCTGCAAAAAGGGTTAAAGAAGCTATCCGACAAGGATTCTCTTTTCGTTGAGCAAGAAAACCAACAGGAGCGAGAGAGGAGAGAGCCGGGTTAAGAATAATTTACTAAATGGTGGGGTGAAGGATCAAGAAAAAACAGATGACAGACGACAGAGGACAGCGAACAGCTGGCAGCAAGCAGAACTCAGAGGACAGAGGCCGGAGTTCAGAGGTCAGAGGTCGGAAACAGCGGGCAGTGTCGTTATCCGTTATTGGTTATTAGTTATACGGTAGATTTATTTTTAAGAACTGTTTTAAAGGTCCCTACACTTTCTACGATTTTTACGACTTCAACGACTTGAGCGACTTGAACGATTTCAACGACCAAATAAAAACCATTTATGATAGAATTTTGCCGCTAAAAAGGAGACAAATCCTGAAAAAGGGGTAATACTTAGCCATGGATACGGGAGTTATTCTGAGAATACTTTTACTGATTGCGGTGTTTATTCTGCTCTTTCTTCCCACTTTATGGGCCATCAGGGACATAGCCCATCGCAGCTTTCCCTCCCTTAAGGGTAAGGTTATCTGGTTTGCAGTAGTAACCTTGCTGCCACTCGGCCGAGTAAGATGGATGAAGATGTGAGGGCTCAAGAGATCGATGTCGATGTGGAACAGGATGAGGCAGGTGGGTGAATAGGATCGCCGAATCCTCTACAACATCATATCAATACCATGTTCTTTGAACTCGTATTGTTTATTAAGCTGGCAAATAAGGTTCAAGATCTTTTATATATTCAGTAATAACCCTGTAGCCAGAATCTTCAAGGCATCGGACTGCCCTGTCGCGATCAGCAGAATGAACCCGCATAACCAGTTCGTGAATACCAGCATGCTGATGTAAGGGCAGGGTGATCATACTCACAATACTGATATTTGCATCTTTTAGAATGCTACAGACATCTGCCAGCACTCCTATACGATCCCTTACCAGAACCACAAGGCGACCACTTTCCTCTTGAACTCCAAGGCCATCCAGTAGGACTTCCATGAGATCGGTGCTGGTTATGATCCCCACCAGTTTTCCATCTTCCACCACCGGTAAACTGCCAATCTTGCGATCGTGGAGGATCTTAGTAGCCCGTTCGATGGTAGAGTTGGGAGTTATGGTGATTGGGTCTTTCATCATTACGCTCTCCACGGTAAGCTTTTGCAAGACATAGGTAAGCTCGTAGATGCTCAGGGTGGTGGCTGGAGAGGCCCAAGCTTGCTTGATGTCGCGATCCGTGAGGATGCCTACCAGATTGCCATTTTGGTCAACCACTGGCACCTGTTTGATGTTGTGCTCCCGCAGCAGATCTCGTGCTTTCACCATGGGAGTGTCAGAGGTTACCGTAATGAGATCAGTTGTCATTTTCCGACCTACGTACATGGTCTCCTCCTCTGCCTGATTTTTAAAAATTTATACCAGACCTATGCAATTGTTGCAGAAGGTCGTAAAAACCCTCTGAAGTCAAATACACCATCTGTATATAAGGACCAAACTGAATATTGTCTCGATTGAATAATGGCTTGTTCTTGTAAGCCACCAACCGCTTGTTGTTCACCACGGTACCATTGGTAGAGTTGGCGTCAACGACTTCGTAGGAATTTCCCTCTTTGGATACGGCAAAGTAGGTGTGCAGTTTGGAAACAGTGTTGTTGGCAACCACGATGTCATTATTGGCAGCTCTGCCAAGGCAGATCATATTAGCTGGAGCGGAACTGCCGTGCTTGGCTATTTCAATGACCAAGGTTTCATATATTTGAGATTCAGTACTTGGGGATATCTCCCCTGGAGGGTCGTCGCTGTATTCAGAAGAAAAAGTTTCAAATTGAAAAGCCGTGTCCTCTATCCAATCTCCAGCTTGCGGCCAAAGCAGTACGGGAGATTTATATTTTGCCTGAAACAGGCTGGAGGTAAGACCCGATGCCTCTCTCAAATATTCAGCGATTGGCCTGAAGCCCTCTACCATCAAATCCCCCGAGAATGACTGAAGTACCTCTGCAGTACCGATCCAAAAACCGCTATTCCTTGTAGCCGAGAATCATGAACTCTTCACCTTCCTGGAGAGTGTACGACTTATCTCCCAGGTCGAATTCAGGATCGTACCGGAAGGGTATTTTGAGATCGTCTGCTGTCGCCATACGCTCCAAAATATAAGAGAGTACCTCGGTCATTTCATGGATAGCGGGAATCATAATGTTCTGGGGAACGGCTATTTCCTTGAGGCCGAAGTGGGTGGTTATGCCACGGGTAACAAGTACACCTCTGTCGGGTAGATGGACAATTTCTACCAGTTGAGTCGCATTTTTTTGATTGGCTATAGTTGCTACGATCATTTCTTGGGTGGAATCAGGACCGTCGGGTAAATCGAACATTAAGATCTCCTAGGCTCAATTATCTTTTGCGATTTCAAGTTAATTACACGACTTTAGCAGATTTGACAAGTCTTGCCCTCAGAGCCCAATCGGTTTTGCACTTCTGTCTGTTGTTAAGTTTTTCCGACATGCAGATCTCATACCACTTACCATATCTGACGAGCATGGCGGATAGCGTCAAACGTGGAACTCGTTGAAGTCGTTAAAATCGTTAAACCCGTTCAAGTCGTAGAAATCGTAGAAATCGTAGAAACCGTAGAAACAGTAGAAGTGGTAAACAGTAAACGGTAATGGTGAGCTGTAAGCAGTGAAAGGTGAGCGGTCGGCGGTAAGGGGTGGAAACACTCAAATCTCAGCGAGTAAGGAACTTATATTTTTACGGATATCCGTCTCTTTGCCTCCCTTGACTCCGGTCTACGGAGCTAGAGTCGAGGGTATTCCTCGATCAATTTCGGAGCTTCTTAATTCGCGCAAAATTGCATAAGTCATGGACTGGACCGGCGCATAGTCGTCGGTGAAGATCTTCTCTGCTGAGGTGAGTTTTACTTTCCGCATCCGTTGCAGTGTTCTTGATGCGATCGGCCATAGAGATAAGGGGATTTTTCTTTTAGCGAGTGAGGAACGCAATAGGGGAAGATTTGTGGGGCTCTTGAATGCATAGAGTAGAGGTGGAGATCGAAAGGAATAAGGGAACACCGTTACAATGGTGTTCAAAAGATAATCTGTTAGTTCTGCACCTGGTGGGAAAGGCTGCAGGTTGATTGCCATTACCCCATTTTCACTCAGGGCCGCTTTGACGAGTTTTTTGGTTCTTGATCAGGAAAGTCCGGGCATCCTCATGATAGATTTTGGTCTTATCATCCAGCACTAGGCCAAAATATTTCTTTCCTACTTCAGTGATTACCGGATCAATCTCCACCCCATCAACGGCCGTGCTAAAAAAATAGCGCGTCTGCATCATTGATGTGCCCGCTGCATTTCCGAGAATTAAAGTAGTTTTAGCATCACACAAGAGCTGGGCTACCAGGAACTCGTCATAATAATCGCCGGAGAGTTTTGTTTCTGGATTTAAGGATTTGGAGTGGTAGCCCCAGAGCTTATTCAGGTGAAGGAAACGCTCGCCATGCTCCTCACTAACCATAATGATATTGTACTCTGATTCAGTAGAGTAAAGAAAATCCGAGGTATTAGCAGAGACAAACTTAAATGGGATAAAAAGAAAAAGCAGCAATGGGCTAAATTTGGTGAAACGCCATAAACCAGCCACCGAGGTGACTAACAGGAGAATTACTGTTAGGAAGAATGTTATGCGAGAACCTAGGTGGGGGATGAAAAGGAATGTTGTGGCAATGCCCCCAATGATTGAGCCGATAGTCGAGAGTGAGAAAATCCCCCCTGCCGCTCTTCCGACGTGATTTTTGTGCGCAAGCAATTTAATGAAATAGGGGGGAATAAATGCGAGCAAAATCATGGGTATAAAAAACATAGAGAGAATTGCAACGCTCGAGCCGACAATTACCGAGCGCAGGGACAGTGATTGCAGGATCTGAGGATAAACCGCATAAACGAGGAATAAATAGACGGTGGATCCCAGAATCACAAGATAAGGTAAACGCGCTGACTTGTATTTATCAGCTGCATAACCACCCAGAACATACCCGATAGACAACGCCAGCAGTATAGTATTAATAATACTACCGGTTACATAAGTGGAAACGCCAAAGTATGGTGCAAGTAAACGAAAGGAAGCAAGCTCAAACACTAATACGGCAAAACCAGTAACAAAACACGTAATATATTCCATGTACATCATTTCGGTAGAACTCCCACAACAAGCATTTGCAAAAAAGGCAGGGCCAGAGGCTTCCCTGCTCCCATTGGGTCTTCACCCCCCTGTTTTCCCTCACAGAGTTCGGAAGATGCCTACTGCCTGACATTGAGAGAATATAGACCCATATAAGTAATTGTTCAATGGATGATTAGGAAACACCACGTAATTACAACAAATGACCGCGCACCACAGCAATATCCTTGCCCTGTCTTGTGACCGCCGATCCCTGACCCCGACCTGCGGCGAGCTAGGCCTCCCTCGTCGATGCTCAGGACAAGTTCGCTTGTCGAGGGGCTTATCTCGCCCTGTTTGGCATGCTGGTTGCAGATATATTAGACGGCGAAATTAGTCTTATTATGTAAGTTATGGTTATCTCAGATAATTTATCATAGAGGGGTGGTTTGCCTTTGCCCCATAGGGTATACAATGAGATACATATAAGGGAGGACTGAGATGAAAGATACGGGCAAACTAGCTTACTACGAGAGTAAGCTGAAACTTCTCAGCAACCCGAATTTGGATGCCGGTCTCTTGAAACTCGGATGCTGGGATGTTCCTTTCGAGAAGAGGGGGCTTTCGGATCCACGAAGGTGTCAATACTTTATTAAGCAGTGCAAAAAATATTACGAGAAGAAGATAGATCTGATTCAGAAGGAGCAACGGGCCGCCCGTCGTGGCAAATGGTATGTCCGCTTGGGACTATAGTATGCTCCTGAGTATTTAGTTAAGCCCCCCTGCTTTTTATACGGTTAGCGCTAAGGAGGGCGGAGCGCACAGCGTCAGTCGTTCAAGTCGTTAAAATCGTTCAAGTCGTTGAAAACGTAGAAAACGTAGAAATCGTAATAACCGTAAAAACCGTAGAAGTCGGCAAATCGTCGATTGGTCAAATAGAGAAATCGTTATTTCGTCATTGACTCCATTCACGACCATTTGACCTGCTGGCCTCTGTCGTCTCGCCCGTCTCGCCCGTCTCGCCAGACCTTCCGTCTCCCTTCCCTCTCCATGCCCCCTGCCCCATGCTATGTCCCGGGCAACCCTTTTTATTGACTAGACTGCTCAATTAAGCTTAAATTGAACTCACCCGTATAGACATCCGGGTTGAATAAACCCAGTTTTGTTGAAGGTATTACGAGTGCCCCTCTGTAATGATAAACAGAGGCAGGGAGATCCGTTGGAAGGAGAGAGAGAATGACAGCAAAAAAGCCTCGTACCATAGCCATGCTCACTGGTGGTGGCGACGTGCCCGGACTGAATCCATGCATAAAGGCGCTGGTCTATCGTTGTATTGAGGAAGGGTTGAGGGTACTGGGAATTCGCAGAGGATGGGCAGGTCTTTTCGAATTCAACCCCGCCGACCCCGAGTCCATGAACAAGAATATTATGGAGCTGGAGAAGGGGACAGTTCGCACCATAGACCGCTCCGGAGGCACCTATCTCCACACCTCGAGAACCAATCCGGGAAAAGTCAAATACGAGAACGTTCCTGAGTTTCTCAAAGACCAGGCTAAGGAAGGTCAACTTAATGACTTTACCGAGCACGTGCTGAGCAATCTGGAACATCTCGGCATTGATGTGTTGATTCCCATAGGGGGTGATGACACGCTCAGTTATGGTGAGCGTCTTCACGAAGAGGGCTTCCCGGTAGTGGCAATCCCTAAAACCATGGACAACGACGTCCATGGAACCGATTACTGTATTGGTTTTTCCACCGCGGTAACCAGGAGCGTGAATTTCATCCACGCCTTGCGCACCTCTACCGGTTCCCACGAGCGCATCGCCGTTATAGAGCTCTTCGGTCGCTACTGTGGCGAAACTTCTCTGATCGCCGCCTATCTGGCGAGTGCTGACCGGGCTATAATCTCTGAAGTTCCCTTTGACCCAGAGAGGCTCGCCCGTTTGATCATGGAGGACAAGCGGACCAATCCCAGCAATTATGCCATGCTCACTATCAGTGAGGGTGCCCGCATGATTAGTGGCGACATGGTACAGTCCGGCGACGCCGACGCCTATGGTCATCGAAAACTTGGCGGGATCGGTATGCTTACCGGTGAGGTTCTGAAAAAATTAACCGGGCAGAACATTATTTTCCAACAGCTCTCGTACCTAATGCGGAGTGGGGCCCCGGATTCTCTTGACCTGATGGTGGCAGTGAACTATGCCAACATGGCCATCGACCTAGTTCTCAAAAAAGTGAGCGGTCGCATGGTCGCCTTGAGCCAGGGAGTTTACACGGATGTGCCCATGAGCACCATTACCGGCGGACAGAAAAGAGTTGACGTCAGAGAACTTTATGATGCGGAACAATACCGGCCAAAAGTCCGCCATGTGATGGGAAAACCGATGTTTCTGTATTAGGAGCATGGAGCATGGAGCATGGAGCATGGAGCATGGAGCATAGAGTGAGGTTTCCCTTGCTAGGCACTATGGAGCATATATTACTCACTAGATGAGAAGAGTCACATACCTGGAAAAGGCAAAAGAGCATAATGTAACTTAACCTTGGAAGCGGGTCAGCCATGGTCACTGGCAAGAGACTTGCATAAAACCTACCTTCTGAACGAATAACCCGGAATAGTCAACACTCCTCAATGCATCAACACATATTTCTTACGCTATGCGCTCTGCGCTTTTCGCTTTGCGCCGCGGGGGAGGAAAGAGCGTGACCACAAAAGCTGTTATTGAAGGGCAACTTAAAAAGGAGCGACTACTCAACCGCATCACCCATAAGTTACATGATGCCAGGGATTTGGATGAGATTTTACTCTATTTAAAAGATGAAATTATTGCCCTTTTTAGTGCAGAGAGAATCACCGTTTACGGTGTTGCTACGGAAAAGCGAGAGATTTTTTCCAAGATAAAAGAGGGTGACGAGGTTAAAGAGATCCGCTTAAGTCTTGAAAAAACAAGCGTGGCTGGTCACACAGCGGTTTCCGGTAAGACCTTTAATATTGCAAATGTCTACGACGCTGATGAACTCAAGAAACTGGATCCGGGTCTTAAGTTCGATGATCACTGGGATAAGATTAGCGGATTCAAAACCCGGCAACTGCTTTCCGGTCCCATCTTATACAACAAGTATTTGAAAGGGGTACTTGAGGTAATCAACAAGGTGGGAGCCGATAGATTCTCTCCAGAAGATGAGGAATATATGGGCGAAATTTGCAAGGTACTGGGCCTCGCTTTCCACAACCAGAGCCGCATGCAAAGGCAACCTACTAAATTTGACTACCTATTGAGCCAACAGATTCTCAGTGAAGACGATCTCAACAAAGCGATAGAGAAAGCGAGGGAACAAAAAACCGACCTGCCCACCGTTCTGGTCAAAGAATTCCAGGTGTCCAAGAAGTCGCTAGCCAAATCGTTCGAAGGGTATTATGGCGTCCCTTTCGTGTTTTACGAAGACAGAATCATCATTCCCTCGGAGCTGGTCAGGGGGCTCAATCTCGGATATCTAAAACGAAATTTCTGGGTACCCATGCAAAAAGAAGATGGCAAAATGATAATATTGATCGATGATCCGCACAACGTTGAGCGGGTCAAGGAGATCAAGAACCTAATGCATGCTGAGGAATATGAGTTTAGAGTGGCGTTGAGGGAAGACATCCTTCGCTTTATCGACACTGCTCTCGGTGATGAAACTGAGGCCATTTCGGTTAGTACGATCCTCGGCGAGCTCGAGAGTGAACAAGGGTACAGGGATGAAGAAGAGGAAGAACTGCTGAATGAGAGTGATGCGGGAATAGTCCGGCTGGCCAACCAGCTCATAAAAGATGCATATGATCAGGGCGCCTCAGACATTCACATAGAGCCCTACTTCGGCATGCAGCCCACCGAGATTCGTTTCCGACGGGATGGGGCTTGCTACAAGTACATGGATGTTCCTCACACCCACTCCAGACCCCTGGTGAGTCGGGTAAAGATCATGGCTAAACTGGACATTGCCGAAAAGAGATTGCCACAAAGCGGCAAAATAAAACTTAAGTACGGCAAAACGGATGTGGAACTGCGGGTGGAGGTTACACCTACTGCGGGGGGAAGAGAGGACGTCGTCCTCAGGGTCTTGGCTTCTGGAAAACCGTTGCCTCTTGAGAAGATGGCTTTTTCAGAGGCCAATCTCAAGAAGCTTATCGATCTGGCTGACAAACCATATGGAATCCTATTGGTGGTCGGCCCTACGGGCTCAGGCAAGACTACTACTTTGCACTCAGTTCTTGGACACATCAACCGTCCAGAAGTGAAGATATGGACTGCGGAGGACCCGGTTGAAATAACTCAGTATGGCCTGCGCCAGGTGCAAACCCACGGCAAGATCGGTTACACGTTTGCGGAGGCCATGAGGTCATTCCTGCGGGCCGATCCAGATGTAATTATGGTGGGTGAGATGCGCGACGCCGAAACCGCTACCATCGGTTTGGAGGCATCCCTTACCGGTCATTTGGTGCTAAGCACCCTGCACACCAACAGTGCTCCGGAGACTATTACCCGTCTCATTGACATGGGCATGAATCCGTTGAATTTTGCCGACGCCTTGTTAGGTATTCTGGCCCAGCGGCTGGTGAGAACTATCTGCCCAGAATGCAAGGAGGGTTACCATCCGGAGAGGCAAGAGTTTGACCTCTTGGCGCAGGAATATGGCGAAGATCTTCTCGGAGAACTCAACTTGGAGTACAAAGACGACCTTCAGCTTTACCGCGGGCGTGGCTGCCATAATTGCAACGACAGCGGTTACCGGGGAAGAGCCGGTATACACGAGTTGCTTGTGGCAAGTGAAGAAATCAAAGAACTTATCCAGAATAGGGCCCACATGGAAGAAATCCGCCGGGCGGCTATGAACGAGGGCATGCGCACTCTCAAACAGGATGGAATTCTCAAGGTCTTCCAGGGCTTGACCGATTTCTCCCAAGTAAGAAGGGTATGTATTGTCTAGTTTGCGGCAAGAAAGCCCTGGAGGAAACCTCTGCGCCAAAACCTTATGGTTGAATTTTTCTGCTAAAGCCAGACCCTTTCCTTAACCCGGACGTTTCATGAATCACTTGCTGCGACTGTGGATATGGCCGTCCTTCCGGGCGTCCTCGGGTGTTCCTTCGACAGGCTCAGGACAAGCTCACCCTGCGACGTACCGTTCAGGTACGGTTCGGGTCCAATCCCGCGGTGGCGCGGGACGGTTGCCCGGTGGCATGTCCATCTTCACGGTCTCGCGACAGCTACTCATGAGACATCCGGGTTAAATATTTTCAAGTTAATTGGCATCTCTTCATAGTCAGATGTGGCAGCTTATTATTTTTACTGGAATTTAACTAGGTAAAATTGTATGTTGAAATGTAGCTACAGAGCCTAAATTTAAGCAAGGAGGGAGTGGATGATGAGCGATAAGAAAATTGTGATCATTGACGACGATCCGGAGATTTGTGATGCCATGAGCGAAATCCTCTCCGAGTATAATTACCAGGTATTTACTGCCTTGGATACAAAATCAGGTTATCAGCTTCTCTTGGAACAAAGACCGGACCTCCTCATTCTGGATATCATGATGGCAACCATGCACGAGGGCTTGGATTTTGCCACCAAGATGAAAGAGAGGGAGGGGGTATACGGCATGCCTATAATGATAGTCTCAGCCCGGCCACCGGCAGAAAAAGGCTACGGCCGGACTTTGGATGAGGACCTTGACTGGATACATGCAGATATTTTTATGGAGAAGCCCATCGAGCCGGAAGAGCTCATTCACAATGTTAAACTCCTTCTCAAAGACTAGAACTCGCTCCCAAGCCACTGTGTTCGTTGCCACTGTTTGGCAATGCCGGAAGTTGTCGATGATTCTGAACCTCTATTTATTCCGGTCATTTCATTCGCCCAACCACAAACTAATCGAGCATTATCCAGTGACACCCAAGGGGTGACAAGGAAAATCAGCTTCTAATACATCAAGACAAACAGAGAAGCAGTCATGTGGTACCGAAGTTTGGGTTTCAAGTTGATCTGTTCTGTGGGCGCTATTGCCATCTTGGTCATTGGCATTTACGCCTCGGTCAATATCAATACCCAGAGAGATCAACTGATCCAGGAAGTCATACGGAACACCGGTCTGGTTAGTGACACCATCAAGCGAAGTATGCGCTACGATATGCTCCAGTACCAACCTGAGAGACTCCACCGGGCCATAGACACCATTGGTGCTCAGGGAGGAATCGAGAAGGTTCGCATCTTCAATTCCCTGGGGGAGATCATCTATTCGTCTGATAGAGAGGAAATGGGGGCCATGGTGGACAAGTCGGCAGAGCAATGCTATGCCTGCCACACCCGGGAGAAACCTTTTGAACGACTGACTACTTCAGCGAGATCCAGGATCTTCAGATCGTCAAGGGGATATAGGGTCCTGGGAATGATCAATCCCATCTACAATGAGTCCGATTGCTATTCGGCTTCCTGCCATGTCCATCCCCAGGAGCAAAAGGTACTGGGGGTTATGGATATTGACGTTTCCTTGAACGAGGTGGACGGTGCCATCAGCATTGCTAAAGAGAAGATGATCCTTTTCGCGGCGGTGGCTATTCTCAGCGTATCTCTCATAATTGGTCTCTTCATTCAGCGGTTTGTGAATCGGCCTGTCAAGGAGCTAGTGGAAGGCACCCAGCGGGTCTCTTCGGGCGACCTCGCAACTCCCATAGCGATCTCATCCACGGATGAGATTGGCATTCTCGCCATGTCCTTCGATGAGATGACAAAACGGCTGAGAAGTTCAGAGTTGGAGCTCAAGGCCTCTGAGGAAAAATACCGCTCCCTTTTTGACAACGATCCCAATCCAATCTTTGTTTTCGATAGCGAGACCTTCAAAATCATAGATGCCAATATTCGCACAACAGAAAAATATGGGTATTCACGGGAGGAATTTCTCGGCCTATCTTTTTTGGACTTGGGCGACTCAGAGGAGGCTGAGAAAATCAAATCCCTAGTGGTGGAGGCGTGTATCTTTTTGCCCAAGATAAGACACCGCAAGAAAGATGGTACCGTCATGTATGTGAACATTCATTCCTGTCCCCGAGAGCACGTGGGAACAGAGGTGATAATTGCCAACATTGCCGACATCAGTGAGCGCATTGAAACCGAGGCCCAACTCATTCAAGCCGGGAAGATGGCCACCTTGGGGGAGATGGCTGCAGGGGTGGCCCATGAGATAAACCAGCCCCTCAATGCCATCCGCATTGGCAGTGAGTACTTTCAAAAAATGGCGCTGCGGGGAAAAAATGTACCCCCGGAAATGCTTGCCAAAGTATCCGGAGAGCTTGCAACCCAGGTGGAGAGAGCCGCTAACATCATCAGCCACCTCAGGGAATTCGGACGAAAAAGTGACCTTGACGAGTTGGAAAAGGTCGACATCAACAAGCCTATCCGTGACATATTCACTCTTCTCGGTCAGCAACTCAAACTTAGGCAGATCAAGGTGAACCTTGAACTAGATGACAACCTTCCGTCCGTTCTCGGGGTGAGCAATCGCTTGGAGCAGGTATTCATCAATCTGGTGATGAATGCTCGAGATTCTATGGAAGAAGAGCGGGCGGGCGGCTATGGCGAAGACAAGGAGCATTCTTTGACTATTCGTTCCTATCAAGAAAAGGGCAAGGTGATCGTCACCATGTCAGACACAGGTGCAGGCATGTCAGAAAGTGTCAAGGATAGGATTTTTGAGCCCTTCTTTACCACCAAAGAGGTGGGAAAGGGTACCGGCCTCGGGTTGTCCATAAGCTATGGTATTGTCAAAGACTACGGTGGGGTCATCGAAGTGGAGAGCAAGGTTGGAGTCGGTACCACCTTCAAGTTAACCTTTCCCGCAGCAGACACTGACCAGGAACGGTTTGAGGAAAGTTTGGCACGATGAAACTGCTGGTGATCGATGATGAAGAGAGTACCAGGGATCTCCTAAGGATCACCCTGGAAAGCGATGGTTACGAGGTGCTCACCGCTGAAGACGGTCCCATCGGCCTTGAGATCTTTACCAAAGAAAACCCACCCATCGTTTTAACGGACATCAAGATGCCCGGAATGGACGGTATCGAGGTGTTGAGGAGGGTGAAAGAACACAACAATGACGCCGAAGTCATCGTCATTACAGGCCACGGAGAGATGAACCTGGCCATTAATGCCCTCCAGCTTGAGGCCTCGGATTTCATCAACAAGCCAATCAGCGATGCAGCCTTGTCCGTTGCTTTGCGTCGCGCCAAAGAAAAAATCTGGATACGAAAAAAACTGAACGAATACACTAACAATCTTGAAGGCCTGATTAGAGATACCACCGAGGAATTGAAAAAGCGGCACGAACTCGAACACAACCTTATCCAGACCTCAATGGATGGAATCATCGCCAATGACCGCGAGGGTAACATTATAATCTTCAATGAGGGAGCAGAACGCATCTACGGCTATACCCGTGAGGAAGCGGTCAGCGGTTTAGATGTGACCCAACTCTATTCAGAGGGAACTGCCAAGCAGATCAAGAAGATGATCTATGGGCCCGATTTCGGTGGCCCCGGAAGATTAATCAATTATGAGACGGAAATCCTTACCAAAAAAGGTGACACCCATCCCATCTTCCTTTCAGCGACTCTGCTTTACGAAGAAGGGGTAGAGGTAGCCACTGTGGGCTACTTCAAGGACATGCGCGAGGTAAGACGCCTCGAACGTGAGCTCATAAGTCGTTATGAGTTTCAACATAACCTTATCCAGACCTCAATGGATGGCATCATCGCCAATGATCGCAAGGGTAACCTCATAATCTTCAACGAGGGAGCAGAACGCATCTACGGCTACACTGCCGAAGAGGCTCTATCGGGGATGGGTGTCGCCGAGCTTTACCCCAAGGGTGAGGCCAGGAGGATCAAGAAACTAACCTATAGCGATGACTACGGTGGCCCCGGCAGGCTGGTAGACTACGCCGCACAGGCTCTGACCAAAGAGGGTGAGGAGGTTCCAATTTTACTGTCGGCAACCCTGCTCTATGAGGAAGGGAAGGAAGTAGCCATGGTTGGCTACTTCAAGGACATGCGCCACATCAAGCGGTTAGAGACTGAACTCATCGAGAGCGAGCGCATGGCCGCCATGGGACGGGCCACAGCGGGCATCGCCCATGGAGTTAAGAACATTCTCCATGGCATGAAACTCGGCGCTTTTATGGTGGATAAGGGGTTGGAAAGAGAGAAAGCTGACTTGCTCCGCAAAGGGTGGAACCTGGTGGGAAAGAACATTAATCGTATCTCTATGATGACTTTGGATATGCTAAGCTATGCTCGTAGTAGCCCACCAGTGCGGCAAGAGTGTTCGGTAAATGATATTGTCAACGATGTCTGTGAGCTGATGGAGCAAAAAGCTAAGGAGCGACGAATCCAACTGAACCGGGATTTGGACCCATCAGTACCTTTAGTAGCAGTTGATGCGGAAGGTATTCATTCCTGCCTGATGAATCTGGTGACCAATGCCATTGAGGCCTTTCCGGAAACCAACAGTGGTGGTCAAATCACCGTGACAAGTAGAAACGAGGCGGAAACAGGAGTGAGTTTACAGGTCAAAGACACCGGGCGAGGAATGAGCAAAGAACTTCAGGAGCAAATTTTCGAGTATCTTTACAGCACCAAGGGTGCCAGAGGGACAGGGCTGGGGCTGGCCATCACCCAAAAAATAGTTCGCGAACACGGTGGCACCATTCAACTGGAGTCGGAGCCTAACAAGGGTTCCTGCTTCACTATTTTCCTGCCGAAGTAGGTCGTTGATCATTTCACCTTTATTACGGCACAGGGCGCAAGACTCACGGCGAAGGGCTATTCGTTCAAATCGTTGAAGCCGTAGAAGCCATAGAAATCGTAGAAGTCGTCAAATTAGCTCACAGCTGATAGCTCACAGCTCAAAACTCACCCGTAAAGGGTAGTTCAGAGATCTGAAATTAGCGAGTTAAATGCTGAGCTCATCCGGAAAACCGTATAAGGGATAACAAGTAACGAATAACGTCTCATACCGCTCACCGCGTACCATCTGTCGACTTCTACGATTTCTACGAATTCTCTAATTCTCTAATTCTCTAATTCTCTAATTCTCTAATTCTCTAATTCTCTAATTCTCTAATTCTCTAATTCTCTAATTCTCTAATTGACTTGCTGCTCACTTTTTCTTCGGTATATCGAAGGTCCTGCCAATCACCCTTTCCGCAGCCTCTACCTGATCATCTGGAATGACACACATGGAGGAGGTAATTGTAGTGGCGATGCTTAGAACGGTAATTCCGGCTTGTTCCAAAGCGTTAAAAAGTAGACCGGAGGTTCCAGGACGAATGTCGAAATGAGCCCCCAAAACCCGAACCACCGCCACCGAGCGCCGCAGTTCGACAGACTGAGCCTGCATTCTACTGATAACCTCCTTCAGTTCGGGTTCCAGGCGGGAGAACCCGTCTTTAGCAATACAGATGATCAAATCACGGTTTAAATCTCCGCCACAGCCTTCGAGCAGAAATTTTACGGAAACGTTGTGGCGTTCCAATAGATCAAAGAGTGGTCTGGTAGCCCCTGGACGATTAGGGATACGAAGGAAATTGAGTTGGATCAAATCGTGCAGAATTTTTAGGGGAAAGATTTCTAAAGTCTCGGTGACTCCCACGGTCGTTCCCCTTGTGGAAGATAGGTTCCTCAATACGGCTTTCTTACTCACTTGCTAGCGGATTAAGGCAGCTCGAAGGTATTTCCCAGACAGACTACCGCCTTCTCCACATCTCTTGTGTTGAGAACGCATGATATCACCGAGCTGGCATTGTTAACAGAGATTATGTTTATACCATTCATTCCGAGAGTGGTAAGCAGTCTTTCCGCTATCCTGGGACGTTCTTTGTGAGGATAAATAGATATAACCTTAACTCTAGGGTGATACATGAAATCTCTGATCCCAAGAGATTTTTCATTCGTGTCCAGTAAATCCAAGGCTCTGTCGAGAAATTCGGCATCGATGCAGAGGCATAAGGAGGTATTACCAGCGGAATCTTTGTATTTATTGATAAAGCGTATATTAATGGCATGTGTTCCCAGCAAGTTCAGTAGCGAAGCAGAAGAATCGCTATTCCCTCCGGGCAGAAGCAGAGTAAGGGAAGCAAGTTCCGGACTCTGGAGTATACCGGTGATTCTTATCCTCTCTGGTTTTGGAGCGCCTATGCGGCGCATTATTTCGAGAGTTTTACTCTGCTCATCCATGGGGTAATTTCCCTTGGGGAAATGAGGGGAAAAGGAGGACCACCAAACTATCATTGGGTCATTTAATCTTGGTCATTTGAAATTAATCATTTATTATTGAGCTCTTAAAAATGGTTTTTGCTATAAAATGGGAGCAAACCCCATTACTGAATGATAGATGAAGACGCCTAAAATGACCAGGAGATTTCGCATTCGTCCTTCACCCCCTTCGAGCCAGGGGGAAGAGGTCGGAGGTCGGCGAGGAGTGTCGTTATCCGTTATTAGTTATTTGTTATTAAGGAGATCTGCCGCAATGAGCTGTCTTAACGACTTCAACGGCTTCAACGGCTTCAACGGCTTCAACGATTTGAACGACTTGAACGCTTTGACCAAATCACCCTGCGCCTTGTACCGTGCGCCTTACGCCTTAGTAATAGACCTATGAGTAATGAAGAAATAATGGACCGTACCTACACTGCTCGCCTCTGGGCAATGACCCTCGCCCTCCTTGTGGGTGGTTTATTGATGGCTGTCAAGTTCTTGGCCTATTATATTACAGGCTCGGCTGCGATACTCTCCGACGCCCTTGAGTCTATTATTAATGTGGTTGCTAGTGGCTTTGTCCTTTACAGCATATATTTGAGTCATCGCCCTGCTGACAAGACCCACCCTTACGGCCACGGCAAGATAGAATACTTCGCAGTTGGCTTCGAAGGAGCACTTATCATCTTGGCGGCAGGAGCCATTCTTTACAAAGCAATACCCGCTTTTTCCCAGCCGAGGATGCTAAGTAAGCTGGACTTCGGCATCTTTCTGATCCTCGGAACCTCAGCCGTTAATCTTTTGGTGGGACTTTTCCTTATCCGCACGGGGCGCAGGACCAAGTCTGCTCCCGTGGAGGCGGACGGCAAACATCTCCTCACCGATGTCTTTACCAGTCTGGGCGTGGTGATCGGCCTGGTTCTAGTCAGGTCGACCGGCTGGAGCTGGTGGGATCCCATAACCGCCTGCGCGGTTGCAGTCAATATAGTCATTACCGGTTGGCATTTGGTGAAAAAATCTTTTGGCAGACTGATGGACGAGGCCGATCCAGCATTATTGGAAAGGATTGTGGAGATTCTAAACGAACATCGGCACCCAGACTGGATTGATATTCACCAACTGAGGACTCGGTATTACGGAAATAAAGTTCACGTGGATTTTCACCTCGTTGTCCCACGAAGTTTTGGGCTTCTCGAAGCACACCTAGAGGCTAAAGAAATAGAGGAGAAGATTCTGAGCTCTTTATCGGAGGTGGAGGAAGTCATCGTCCACGTGGATCCATGTGAGGATCCCTTATGCCCATGGTGTATAAGAGCTGAGTGTCAGGATCGAAGCAAAGAATTTCTTGGTGAAGTGGAGCCCTGGGAGGTGGAAAAAGTGGTAATGAAACAGCTGCATCGGGGCAAATGAACTGCGACAGAGGACAAGAGAGAGCTGGCAGGAAGCAGCGGGCAGCGGGCAGCCAGAGGACAGAGGTGGGAGGTCAGAAGTCAGACGACGGAAGGCAGATGACAGAAGGTAGAAGGAAGAACTCGGAGGTCAGAGAACAGGATACAGCTGGCAGCAGGCAGGGTCGTTATCCGTTATTATTTACTCGTTGTTCGGGCGTTTTGCCCTTGTGAGTTGTAGCTGTATTGACAACTTCTACGACTTCTACGGTTTCTACGACTTTTACGGTTTCAATGATTTGACCGATTTGCCCAAATCGCCCTGCGTTCTGAGCCTTGCGCCCTTTGCCTTAGTGAATGAGAAATGAGAAATGACAACGGCGCGGTTGGTTTATGCAGATGAATCCGGTCAGTTGTACGACCATCCTTATCTGGAGATGGCTGGATCCAGTGGCGGCGGTTGGACCAGGGTTGAGGACGATCTTCTCATACCCCTACCCCCGGGTAGTGAACTCTTTTTGCTCCCCAGCCGACTTCCGGTAGGCTATGACCGCAAAAAAGGAAATTTCGTCAGGCTTGAGGTGGGTCCCTACAACACCCAAAGTAAAGTGCAGGCTGTGGCTGCTTTTATGGCGCCCGCACATACGCAAATATTGACGGCTGCTTACCACAGCGAGCAAAACGCTCCCGTTTTACCACTGTTCAGTTACACTGCCCTGGGTTGGCAGGAGGGAGAGTTTGTAGTGGCCGGCGTTCGTGTAGACCCTTTAGTGCGCCAGGATATCGACCAGTTTGATCTTGCAAGAGTCGAAGGGAGAACTAAAAAGGCCCTTGAACTTCAAGGATACAACCGGCTCGTCCAACACCTCGGCAAGTGCGCGCTTACTTACGGATGCCCGGCGGCCAAGAATTACTTTCTAGGACGTTGGGAGGCGCCGCTTCCCACCTCACCCCAGTGTAATGCTTCCTGCCTCGGTTGTATCAGCCTGCAGAAGGGCGACCAGATATGTGCCTCGCAAGAGCGTATTACCTTTGTTCCCACCCCTGAAGAGATCGCCGAGGTTGGGGTGGGTCATCTACAGGAGGCTGAAGATCCATTGGTAAGCTTCGGCCAGGGCTGCGAGGGGGAGCCCCTTCTGCAAGGGAAAACTTTGAAGGAAGCGGTTAAGCTCATCCGAGGTCAGACTGGGGCTGGCACCATTAATCTGAATACCAACGGAAGCCTGCCGCAAACCATTGTCGAACTTCGGGATCAGGGTCTAGACAGTATCCGGGTAAGTTTAAACAGTGCCAGAGAAGTATATTACCACGCCTACTACAGGCCCCGGGGGTACGGCTATTCTGATGTCACCCGTGCCATCCGCACTATGAAAAGTGGTGGAGGTTTTGTGTCCATCAACCTTCTGACTCTACCTGGCCGGAATAGGTTATCGCTCAGGTGGCCGGATCATTGGAATCCTTGAAATGATGAAAAGGATTCGCGCAGCTCACCCCCGAGTGAATTTTGGCTATTTCAATCCTTGTCTCAATCCAGGTAAGTCGAGATCCCCATCATAGTACAGAGATGCTGAAAGGAAAAATCATGAGAGGATGGCTGCTCAACTCAGTGATGGCTTTTATCTGTTTTGGATTGTGGGGATTTTTCCCAAAAGTCGCCGTTAGGTATATAAATCCCAAGAGTGCATTGATCTATGAAGTAATGGGCGGAGTGTTGGTGGCCGCGGTGACATGGTTTAGCATGAACAAAGGAATAGAACATGATTTAAGAGGAGTTACCCCGGCACTTATTACTGGCATAGTAGGATATTTAGGCATGTTTTTCTTTTTGCACGCCGTGGACTTTGGCAAGGTCTCGGTTATTGCCTCACTGACAGCGGTGTACCCGGTGCTGACAATTTTACTGGCCGTATTAATTCTCAAAGAGCAGATGAGCCACATACAATATGTGGGAATATTCATGGCAATGACAGGAGTGATTCTTCTCTCCCACGGGTGAAGTGGCCATTCTTTAAATTTGGGGTACTGGAGTAATGGAGACAAGAAACCGAACATCTTTTGCTCTTGGGAAATGCAATACTCCGTTACTCCATCACTCCAAACGAGGTCGTGAGCAAGAAGTCGTTTCTATCGCCTCTCAGGGTTGTGGTTGAAAGAGGGGAGATACTCCAGGTTGACATTATGCATAGCGGATAGAATGTTCCCTCGAATTTTGCGATTCTTACGATAGAGGCCCTGAAGGATCTCCCGGATTTCCTGGCGTTTGCCAGTGTTCTTCGAAGGACAGGGGTTGACTGTCAGGGCGATGTCTAGGGTTCGATGAAAGCGACGGATTGTCGCCGAATCCACAAGAGATAAAGGCCTGATGACGGTTATTTCACCGCCGAAAAAAGGCTGCCGGGGCAGCATGGTAGATACCTGGGAGCCATAGAAAATATTTATGAGAAAAGTCTCAATGAGATCGTCGAGATTGTGACCAAAGGCGATTTTATTGCACTTGAGTCTTTTGGCTTCTTTAAAGAATACTGTGCGGCGGAGCCGTGAACAGAGAAAGCAGGGATTCTCACTGTTTTCTGCGCTGTGTGCTCTGGGACCAAAATCACTGTTAATTATCCGGTGAGGGACCTTTAAGGATTCTATCCAGCGCTGCACAGGAGTATAGTCTTCCCCCTCGAAACCCAGATCCACATGGACCGCAAAGAGCTTGTAACCAATGGGAATTCTATTCAGGCGACTGTGTAGCAACCATAAAAGGGAGGTGCTGTCGACGCCGCCACTTACTGCCACTAGAATGCGGTCCTCTGCACGGATGAGGCCGTAACGTTGAACAGCCCGTCCCACAAGGCGACGAACCTTCTTTTCAGCAAAGGGAATTTTAGAGCGAGAAAGACTAGACATGAAAAATAATCCATTTTTCCAGCATTATAGGTGCGGAGCAAAGAGACATCAGTAGAGGCCGAAAGGGGAAGCTGCGAAACAGCGAGCATCCGAGCAACCGATCTTCACTCTCTCAGCCTTGCGAGGGTCTGCATGAAGATATGGGGCTAACTCAACAGGAATCCTGCCAATAGATGCCGTGAATCATGGGCTTTGTGGAGTAGCTTTCCCGTCGCCTAAATGTCTTTAAAATCTTTTTTGGGAAACTCCTGGGAAACAGCAAGGATTATTCCACAAGATTGATTGGCAGGCAAATATTTAACCGGGAAAGTTCATCAATCCGCCTGAGACAGACGGCGGATATGACCGTTTGTCTGCACGGTCTTCCGGCGAAAATTCATGAAATCTCCAGGCTAGAAGGAGGGTGAGTCCATGAGAGAGATGATTGTCACAGAAAAGGCACCAAAGGCTGTTGGTCCATACTCGCAGGCAATACGGTTTGGCAATCTGCTATTTGTTTCCGGACAGATTCCTTTGGATCCCACGAGTGGCGAAATTGTGGGGAGAGACATCGAGGTTCAGACCAGGCAGGTTCTCGAAAATCTGAAGGCCATAGTCGAAGCCAGTGAAATGGGATTGGAAGACACCCTGAAATGTACCTGCTTTCTGCAAAACATGGAGCATTTTGCCAGATTCAATTCAGTTTATAATACCTATTTTGCAGATATTCTTCCAGCGAGAGAGACCGTGGAAGTCTCTCGGCTACCTAAAGAGGTATTGGTCGAGATCTCGGCAGTTTGTGGGAAGTAAAGTGCAGCGGTTTATCGATGGGCTAATCGTTGGCATTACCCGGCAAAGACTAATAATAGCAAAAAAGCGGTAACCGTCGTCATGACATCACCGCTTCAAAACAATACGCACCAGGAACCGAGATAAAACGATTCTCAGGTCTGCTTTTCGAAGTCATCTTTGCTAGCACCGCATACGGGGCAAGTCCAGTCATCAGGAAGATCTTCAAAGGGGGTTCCAGCGGGAATGCCCCCTTCATCGTCACCCACCGCCGGATCATACACGTAACCGCAAATCTGGCAGACCCACTTGTCCATTTTCTCCTCCTTTTTCACCAGGTCTCGAGGCTCGTCACCTCACTCAATCTAGTGAAGAACCACTAATTAAATAACTGAGGGTTATACTCTAACCCGAACGTTTCACGAATCTGCTCATAAAACATCCAGGCGAGGACACTTTACATTTTTTATTTATGAATCGCAACCACCATTTGCCAGTTCCCATTTCTCATTTTTCATTTATCATTTGCCCAATGGGAATGATTAATTTAACAGACTATAGTTCTGAATGCTAAAAGCCAAATGATAGATGAGAAATGACAAATGTAAGGGTAATGGGTAGACAGGAATCCATAGTCATAGACGGTGGTTACGGTGAAGGTGGTGGCCAGATCCTTCGCACCTCACTGTCTTTGGCGGCAATTACAGGGAAGTCTCTCAAACTGGTGAACATTCGCCGGAGGCGCAAGAAGCCGGGTTTAAGGCCTCAACATCTTACAGCGGTTCGGGCTTGCGCATCTATATGCGGGGCTAAACTTGAAGGTGCCAACCTGGATGCAACAGAACTCGCTTTTGTCCCCGGAACCATTGTCCCAGGATCCTATGAATTTCATATAGGCACAGCCGGCGCCGCCAGTCTGGTGTTGCAAACCATTTTACCACCTCTCTCCATGGCAAATGGCGAGTCCACCCTTCTCATCAGCGGTGGGACCCATGTCCCGTGGAGCCCCCCATACCATCATCTGGCGCAGGTACTCATTCCTACCCTAAACCAACTCGGCTTCAACTGCGAGACTCACCTCAATCGTTGGGGCTGGTATCCAAAGGGAGGCGGGGAAATCCAGGCCAAGGTAAGACCTCACAGTCCTTTAGGTTCATTCAATTTAGATCAACCCTTCGACTTGAGCAGCATTAGGGGAATTTCAGCCAGTAGCGGATTGCCAGATCACATAAGAGTCAGACAAAGGAACCGACTTGAGGCTCGATTGCAGAAAGCCGGTATCCAAGGGCAAATCGAATTGATGGATGTACGTGCAAGGAATCCGGGAACGCTGGTATTTCTCCTGGTTCAAGGAAAGGATTCATTAGCCGGTTTTTCTTCTCTTGGAGCTCGTGGCAAAAGAGCTGAACTGGTGGCAGATGAGACCGCTGATGATCTTTTTTATTTCCTGGAGTCAAGAGCTGCATTTGACCGTCACCTGGCCGACCAGCTTCTAATCTACCTGGCCAGTACGCCAGGGAGACAGCATTTTACCACATCCAAGGTTACCCAACATTTACTGACCAACGTCTGGGTGATAGAGAAGTTCCTGGCCGTAAAGTTTGAGATAAGAGGCGAACTTGGTGAACCTGGCACGGTGGTCAAGAGAGACGTGTGACAGACGACAGAGGACAGAATCCGGATTTGGGATTGAGGATTGCGGATTTGAAAGGGCATAAAGCATAGAGGAAAGCGAGACGAGAGGTCGGGCGAGACGGGCGAGACGGGGACATCCAGCGGGCAGGAGACAGGAGGCGGAGATCAGAAGTCAGAGGTCCGAGCTCAGGGATCAGAGAAAAGTGAGTCATAGGCTGATGTTTTACCTATAACGTATAAGGTATAACCAATAACGAATAACTGTGTGTATTGTTTACCGTTCACCGTTTACCGTTTACGGTTTCAACGATTTCAACGACTTGAACGACTTCAACGATTTGACCAATTGACTAATTGGCCAGTTACGCTGTGCGCTGTGCCCTATGCCGTAATGAATGAGAAATGAGAAATGAGAAATGAAAAATGACTGATGGCAAATTTTGTGTTAGTCTGAGGCGAATTCCCGCGACATTTGCTTACCTTCATTTCCAAAACCAAATTCGTTATTCCTTTTCCCAATGGTGGGAAGGCTACATGTACACCATTCGGGCGTGGAGGTGACATGGAACAGCAACTAATGTTCGAGAAAATCCTGGTGGCCAATCGCGGTGAGATAGCCGTGCGGATTATGCGGTCGGCACAAGAGCTAGATATCAAGGCCGTGGCTATCTACGAGGAGACAGATAAAGACGCTTTTCATATCACCCAGGGGGACGAAGCGATCGGCGTGGGCCCCGGTCCAAGAAAGGACTATCTCAACATTGAAGGAATTATCGACGCAGCCAAAAAAACCGGGGCCCAGGCCATTCATCCCGGCTATGGTTTCTTGGCGGAAAATCCAGATTTTTCCAAAGCATGTACTGATGCTGGTCTAGTTTTCATCGGCCCGCCTCCCGAGGTTATCAGGAATCTAGGAAGTAAAGTAATCGCCCGTCAAATAGCCGTAGATGCGGGGATTCCGGTGATTCCGGCAACAGAGAATCTCTCGCCAGGGGGGCAGGGCGAAGAGGAGGCTCTCGCCTTCGCCGCCGAGCAGGGTTACCCCATAATGATAAAAGCGGTATCAGGGGGTGGAGGCAGGGGTATTCGCAGGGTGGAAGATAAAAAAGAACTGCTGGAGGGCCTGAAGCGTTCGCGCTCTGAGGCCATGATGTCTTTTGGCAACGATGAAATTTATCTCGAGAAATGCATTGAAAGACCTCAGCACGTGGAAGTGCAGATTTTGGCGGACCAGCATGGCAAGGTGGTTCATTTGGGGACCCGCAACTGCTCCATTCAACGTCGCCACCAGAAACTCATCGAGATGGCCCCGGCAGGCCTGAAAAAACAATTAACCGATGAGATCTGCACCGCAGCGGTTAAGGTTACTAAAGCTGCCAACTACCTCAGCGCCGGCACAGTCGAGTTCCTGGTAGCGGGAGACGGTGCATTCTATTTTCTCGAGGTGAACACTCGCATTCAGGTTGAACACACAGTAACCGAAATGGTGACAGGAATAGACCTAGTCAGGGAGCAATTGCTTATAGCTCTTGGCGAACCCCTAAGCTTTTCTCAGAATCAAGTGGTGGAACGCGGCTACGCAATTGAGCTGAGAATCAATGCGGAGGACCCGAAGAATAATTTTCTGGCCAGTCCTGGGGTAGTGCAGGTCTACCAATCTCCCGGGGGACATGGGGTGCGTTTAGATGGAGCCATATATCAGGGGTATGAGATTCCCCGCTTTTATGACTCCATGTTGGTAAAGTTGACTGTATACGGTTACACTTGGCAAGAAGCGGTGGACCGGCTGGCCCGAGCCCTAAAGGGATTCGTTATACTCGGCGTCAAGACGACTATTCCCTATTTTCAGCAGATTCTGCAGGAGTCGGATTTCATTCAAATGAAGTTCGATACATCATACATTGATGCCCATCCCCATCTGCTCGATTATCTGGAAGAGGAAAGGGAAATGGAGAAAATAGCTCGTCTTATTGGCGAGATCAGCGCCTATGGATTCAACCCACATGCACAATAGGCCGCGCTACGCGCGGAAGTAACAAATTCTAAATCCTAAGCACCAAACAAAAACGAATGACCAAATCTCAAAATTACAAACTATCAGTGACAGAGAAATAAGCTTGGGAAATTTGAATTTCGTATTTCGGATTTGTTTAGGATTTAGATATTAGGATTTGGGATTTTATAAGATTCTTAATTAACAAATAATTGCGGAGACTCAGCAAATGGAAGGGCGGATAACCACAGCAATGAGCACCGGGGAAATCCTGGAAGTCTTGCGGAATGCCAAGGGCTATTACCTGTGCAACAACGAAAGAGATGTTTCCCAATCTGACTTCAAGAATCGCTTGATGCCCATGACCACGGTGAGGGTGGCTCCCTACAGGGAGGCAGCAGGTTTTTGTTCATTGGAGGTAAGCGGGGGTGCTTCAGTACACGTTGACCTGATGCGGAAACAGGTTAATCCCTTTGAAAGGCTGAGAATTTCGCGAAAGGCCATGCCAAAAACGCTCCTCCAGGCTGTATGCCGAGGAGCGAGTCTTTTTGGCTATCGCCATTATCCCGACAATGTCATAAGGTTCACAGTGAGAGAGTTCGCCAAATACGTTGATGTCTGGCGGGTCTATGATTTTCTAAATCACGTCCCCAACATGATACCAGTTTTCGAAGAGGTTCAAAGAAGAGGGCGAATACTCATGCCCAGCATTTGTTTCAGTACAGGCAAAGAGCACACTGATGATTACTATGCGCACAAAGTGAAAGAAATCTTGGATGTCACCGGGCCCGATGTAATCATTTCCATAAAGAATCACTCCGGCCTGGGAACACCCAGACGGATTGGTAGGCTGGTAAAGGCAATCCGCGAATCCTCTCCTGAAGCCATATTGCACTATCACGGATGTAATACGGACGGTAACGATATTGGCCGGATGATCGCTGCGGTTACAGCAGGAGTCAAGATCTGTGACGTAGCAGACCACGGTTTGGGCGCAGTTTACGGCCAGGCCCCTGCACTTACACTGATCCAGACCCTGGAAGATTACGGGAAAGAGGCTGCCGGCATGGATGTCAATGCCCTGGTGAAGACATCAGATGTCTTACGACAAGAGCGCAGGGTCTATGAGCCTTTTGAGAACGTCTTCCGCGGGCACGACCCAACTGTGGCTTCCTACAAGCTTACCGGTGGTGCCGCGGGTAGTACCTTCGAGCAAGCGGACAAAGGAGGCTTCCTTGATCGGATGCCAGAGATTCTTGAGGAAATGGCCCGAGTGCAAGTCGAACTGGGGAACTGGTGGTCAGTGACACCGGGGTCGCAGATACTGTGGACCACGGCGGTTAACAATGTGCTCTACGGTCGCTACGAAAGACCATCTTTGGATCTGAAAAATTTGATCCTTGGCAGGTACGGACCGCTGCCTTTTTATGATCCTCAAGAATGGATTTGCACAAAGGTATTGGAGTATCAGCGAGCCGACGGAAAAAAATGGCACCAGGTTCTCGCTGAGGAAGGAGGGGCAGTTAAACCCCGGGATGTAGACTTGGAGCGGGAGCGCGAAAGCCTGCAGACAAAATTGGGACGGCAGGTTTCCGATGAGGATTTGGTGCTTTACCTACTCTACCCCTTTGATGGTGCCTCTTTCTTGAAGTTCGAGTCCCAGTACGGCAAAACCTGGCTTCTGCCTCCAGAGGTGTGGTTCAGGCGAGGTGGCTTTAAAGATGGCGAGCGCATTACATTTCAGGACGAAAATGGCAAGCCTCACTACATCGAAATAATCTCAACCCGACGGGAAGGATCCACCGTAATTATCTCGCTTATGGTGGATCACACCTTTCATACCAGGAGCGTCACTCTTGAAGGAGAAAATGCCTGTCCCCCTCCCGCTTGACAACAGGCGCCGCCCGGAAGTCGGAGGTCGGAGGTCGGAGGTCAGAGGTCAGAGGTCGGAGCGCAACTAGGCACACAGAACTATGCATTAAGCACTATGATAATTTCGAATTGCGGATTGGGTAATTAAGGAATTAGAGAATTAGGTAATTCGTAAAAATCGTAGAAGTCAACCGCTTAGCTCATAGCTAATAGGAAAAACGTAATTCAGAGATCGGAGATCTGATCACAGCGGGTAAAGGGCAAAGTTCATGCGGATAACTTATAACGGATAACCAATAACGAATAACGTTATATCCCGTTTGCCGTTCACCGTTTACCCTTTGCCGAATTAACTAATTCTCTAATCGACTAATTTTCTAATTTTCGGCTTGAACGATTTGACTAGTTGACCATTTGACTAATTGACGCTATGCGCTGTGCTGTAAAATGTGAAGTATCGGGGGAGGAGGGATGAAGGGAAGAACTGTTTTCTTAAACATTATTCTTTGGTCTGCACTGGTTGTTCTTCTATTGCCTGATGCATGGGGACAAAACTACGGGCAAATCCGTGCCTTGAAAAGCAGAGCTGAGACGATAAACCAGCAAAAGAATCAATTTGTCGCCCAGGTATTGCACTCGTACAATATACCCTGTCAGCTTACTGAGGAGGGCATTGTTGCTCGTATCCATATTCAAAATCGCTGGTATGACGTTAAGCAAATTGACATTGTTCCGATAACTAAGGAGGCAGAGGGGGGGTACCAGGTCAGAGCTCATGATATATTCTTCTACACTGAAGGCGATATTCTGCACCTGGTTTCAGCAGCTACAATCCGTTAATTTCTCATTTATCATTCCTCATTTGGCATTTATCATAGATTCCGGCACAAGGTGCAAGGCTTAGGGCTCAGGGCGATCTGGTCAAATCGTTCAAGCCGTTGAAGTCGTAAAAGTCGTAGAAATCGTAGAAGTCGTAAAAGTTGTCAATACAGCTCACGACTCACAAGGGCAAAACTCCCGAATAACGAATAACTAATAACGGATAACGACCCTGCCTGCTGCCAGCTGGACACTGTCCTCTGATTTCTGGCTGTCTGCTGCCCGCTGCTAGCTGTCATCCGCGGGTTCATCAAAACGAAACTGGATCTCGTAGATCCCGTCTTCCAGGCTTTTGTGGATTACGTAGCCAGTCTTACGAAATACTCGGAGCATTTTCCTGTTGGCAGCCAAGACGTATGCCATGAACCCGGTAACTCCTTTGCTCCGGGCGATTTCAGTCAAATAACGCACCAGGAATGTCCCGATGCCCTTTTGCTGCAAATGCGACCTCACAGCAAAATCAACCTCGGCGTAATTGGACTCTCGATCTAAAATGTAGCGTCCCACAGAGATTATCTTCTCAGAGCCTATACCCCCCACCACCCCGATAATGGTCATTTCATTTTCGTAATCGATATTTGCCATGGCCTGAGTGTCTCGATGGGGAAAAACCCTCATGCTCGAAAGAAATCGATAGTAAATGTCTTCGTCAGGAAGGGAGTAAAAGAATTCCTGCAGGGCTCTTTCATCCGTGGGCTTTATGGGACGAAAGAGGACTTCGAGTTCAGAGTCGAAAGTCTGATATCTCTCCCATTTCTCTGGATAGAACTGCCCGAGGGAAGGTGAGATAATTTGGTCTTCGTACACATAACGAATTTGCTTGGCTTGTTCCAGTAGTTGTGGGCGAAACCTCGGATGAGCAATATTAATTAGACTCAACGCCCTTTCCCGGAGAGTTTTGCCGTGCAGATTGGCAACGCCAAACTCAGTGACCACATAGTGAGCGGAAGCTCTGGTACCAACAACGCCCGCACCAAGACTGAGATGGGAGACAATGCGTGATTTCTTCCCGTCAGGGCTGGTGCTTGGCAGCACAATGATGGACTTGCCGCCCGGGGATCTTGAGGCCCCCACGGTGAAATCCACATACCCGCCAAAACCGCTATATACCTTATGTCCCAAGGAGTCAGCGCAGACCTGCCCAGAAAGATCGACCTGCAAGGCCGAATTAATGGCCGTCATCCTATGGTTTTTGCTGATAATCTCGGGATGGTTGACATAATCGCTAGGATAGAATTCAACTTGGGGATTATTATGAACGAAATCGAAAAGCTTGCGTGTACCCAGGCAAAAGCTCACTAATATTTTGTCTTGGTGGATAGATTTTTTCTTGCCGGTTATCACACCTTCTTCTATCAAGGGCAGATAGGCGTCGGTGATCATTTCCGAATGCACCCCAAGGTCCCTCTTGTCTGTCAGATGTAGGAGAACTGCAGTCATGATGCGACCTATTCCTACCTGAATGGTTGAACCGTCCTCTACCAGTTTAGCCACGGAGATTGCCATCCTTT